>JAFXYD010000098.1 GCA_017541995.1 Oscillospiraceae bacterium | reverse complement strand
TTGCCGAGGGCCTGGCCCAGAAAATCGCCAAGGGCGAGGTGCCCTACAAGCTCCGGGACAAGGAGGTCTTCCTGCTGGATATGACCGCCATGGTGGCGGGCACCCAGTTCCGGGGCCAGTTTGAAAGCCGCATGAAGAATCTGATCGGGGAGATCAAGGCCTGCGGCAACATCATCCTGGTGATCGACGAGGTCCACAACTTAGTGGGCGCGGGAGACGCCGAGGGCTCCATGAACGCCGCCAACATCCTCAAGCCCGCCCTGTCCCGGGGCGAGGTCCAGGTGGTGGGCGCCACCACCTTCAAGGAGTACCGCAAGTATATCGAAAAGGACTCCGCCCTGGAGCGGCGCTTCCAGCCCGTGACGGTGAACGAGCCCACCATCGAGCAGTCCATCGCCATCATCAGGGGCATCGCGGGCTACTACGAGCAGTATCACGGGGTGGAGATTACCCCGGAGATTGCCCGGCAGACCGTCCTGCTCTCCGAGCGCTATATCACCGACCGCTACCTGCCGGACAAGGCCATCGACCTGCTGGACGAGGCCTGCTCCGACGAAAACCTCCGCAACCCCGTCATCAACGAGCTGGCCACGGCCTCCAAGGACCTGTCCGACGTGGAGTTCGAGCTGAAAATGCTCACGGAGAAGACCGAGGAAAAGACCCCGGAGGACTATGAGCGCATCGCCACGCTGAAATCCAAGTCCCTGCAGCTGGGGGAGAAGATCGCGGAGCTGGAGGCTAAGCCCAAGCCCCGGCTGAATCTGGAAAACCTGGCCCGGGTCATCGAGCTCTGGACCAAGATCCCCGCCTCCAAGATCCAGGCCCAGGAGTACGAGCAGCTCCGCAGCCTGGAGGCGAATCTGAAAAAGCACGTGGTGGGCCAGGACGAGGCCATTTCCGCCATCTGCTCCGCCATCCGCCGCAGCCGGGCGGGCATCAGCCCCAAGAAGCGTCCCGTGTCCTTCATCTTCGTGGGGGCCACCGGCGTGGGCAAGACCGAGCTGGTGAAGCGCCTGGCCGACGAGCTCTTCCAGTCCGTGGAGTCTCTGGTGCGGCTGGACATGTCCGAGTACATGGAGAAGCACTCCGTCTCCAAGATCATCGGCTCCCCTCCGGGCTACGTGGGCTACGACGAGGCGGGCCAGCTGACGGAGAAGATCCGCCGCAAGCCCTACTCCGTCATTCTCTTCGACGAGATCGAGAAGGCCCATCCCGACGTGCTGAACATCCTGCTGCAGATTCTGGACGACGGCCGCATCACCGACGCCCAGGGCCGCCTGGTGAACTTTGAGAACACCATCATCGTCATGACCTCCAACGCGGGCTCCGACCGGAAGGAGGGCTCCGTGGGCTTCGGCAAGAGCCTCACCGAGCAGACCAAGGACAAGGCGCTGAAAGCCCTGGGAGAGTTCCTCCGCCCCGAGTTCATCAACCGGGTGGACGAGATTGTCTGCTTCAACAAGCTCTCCGAGGCCAATTTCCGGGATATCGCCGTCATTATGCTCAGCGAGCTGAAGGCCAACCTGGACGAGCGGGGCATCGCCCTGGGCTGGGACGACGCGGTGCTGGACTATTTGACGAAGAAGTCCTACTCCGTCCAGTACGGCGCCCGGAACCTCCGCCGCACCATCGAAAAGGAGATCGAAAACCCCATCGCGGAAAAGATCATCGACAGCTACAAGGAGCCCATCCGGATCATCGCTCTCACCGTCGCTGACGACAAGATCACGCTGGACGCAAAGTAGGGATCAGGGCTTCGCACTTTTCCTTTCCCGGAGGAATGAAAATGCCTGATCTTCGAGTCAAAACAAAACAAATCGCCCTGGGGGGCGTCCTGGCGGCCCTGGCGGTGGTGATCCTGCTGCTGGGGGGCGTCATTCCCATCGGCACCTATCTGGCCCCCATGGCGGCATCCCTGCCGCTGATTGTCCTGCTGGCGGAGCTGCCCAAATCCCTCTGCCTGGGCTGGTACGCCGCGGCGGCCCTGCTGGGGACGCTGCTCTGCCAGGACAAGGAGACGGCCTTCGTCTTCGTCTTCCTGGGCTGGTATCCTCTGGCAAGGCCCGGCCTGGACCGGCTGCCGAGGCTGCCCCGGATGATCTGCAAGCTGCTGCTCTTCAACGCCGCCGTGGCCGCCCTCTACGCCCTGCTGATCCTGGTCCTTCAGCTGGAGGCCCTGGTGCAGGAGGCCCGGGAAATGGGCCTGCCTCTCCTTCTGGTCCTCCTGGCCCTGGGAAATCTGACCTTCCTGCTCTATGATCTGCTTTTGAAGCGACTGACCCTTCTATACAGAATAAAACGGAAGAAGTGAGGGCCTGCCTCACTTCTTCCGTTTTATTATTTCTTCCGTTTTAATATTTCTGCAATCAATGCTTCGCCAGAATCTCCTCCACGTCCTTCGGATCGGGCATGGAGCGGATGGCGCCCTTCTTGGTGGTGACCAGGTAGGCGGCGGCGTTGGCAAAGCGGAGCATCTGCCGCAGGCTCTCCTCGCCGCGGTTCTCCAGGCCGTGGAGCAGCACGTTGTGCAGGACGCAGGCGCAGAAGGTGTCTCCGGCCCCGGTGGTCTCAATGGTGCCGCCCAGCTTGAAGGAGGGCACAAAGACCTGGTGGCCGCAGCAGAAGCTGTAGCTGCCGTCGGGGCCGCAGGTGACGTTCAGCAGCTTGATGTTGGGGAACTCCGCCAGAAGCTTCCTGGCCCCCGCCACATAGTCGGGGCCGTTGGGGGTCCTGACCGCCTTGGGGAAGAGGAATTCCACCTCATTGTCGGAAATTTTCAGAATGTCGCACTGGCTCAGACCCCAGACGATCTGGGTCCGGGCCGTCTCCAGGGAGGCCCACAGGGGAGGCCGGAGATTGGGGTCGAAGGAGATCAGCGCCCCGGCGTTCCGGGCGGCCAGCACGGCGGTCTTGGTGGCGTCGCGCACCGCGTCGTGGGTCATGGACAGGGTGCCGAAGTGGAAAATTCTGCTATCCCGCAGCAGCTCCCGGTCCAGCTCCTCCTCCCGGAGCATCATGTCCGCGCCGGGATTGCGGTAGAAGGAGAAGTCCCGGTCTCCGCCGGGCTTGGTGTGGACGATGGCCAGGGTGGTGTGAACCTCCTGATCCCGTCTCAGCCCCCGCAGCTCGATGCCGGCCTCCGCCGCCACCTGGGCCAGCTGGTCTCCAAAGCCGTCGGCGCCCACCTTGCCCAGGAAGGCGGTTTTGTGGCCCAGCTTCTGCAGCATGGCCAGCACGTTGCAGGGTGCGCCGCCGGGGTTGGCCTCAAAGAGGGGATTGCCCTGCTGGCTCAGTCCGTTCTGGGTGAAGTCGATGAGCAGCTCGCCAAGGGCTGTCACGTCAAAGGTTTTTTCCATGATGAAGACCTCCAGATCTGTTTTATGTATGGTGAAAACTTGTCCCGTTTACAGTTTTGAAAGGGGTTACACGCTGAACAGCAGCTCCGCGTAGCTGGGGAAGGGCCATTGTCCGGCGGGCACCAGGGCCTCCGCCGCGTCGCAGTCCGCCCGCAGGCGGCCCATGGCGGGCAGCAGCCGCTCCCGGATGGCCGCGGCCCGCAGGGCCGTGGAGCCGATGGCGGCGATTTCGGCGGCCTCCGCGGCAATGGCCTCCGTCTGCCGGTCGATGCCGTCGGACAGGGCGGAGAGGCGCTGGACCCGGTCCAGCTCATAGCGGCAGGGCAGCTCCGGGCAGAGGGCGCGCTTGGCGCCGGCGTCGGCGGCCAGCTTCGCCGCGGCCCCGGAAATGGCGGGCAGCAGCTCCCGGCGGGTCATGCTCAGCATGGTTTTGGCCTCAATCTGGACGGTTTTGCAGTAGTTCTCCAGCAGGGTCTCGCAGCGGGCGGCCAGCTCTGTGAGGCTGTAGACCCGGTGGCGCTTGAAGAGGGCCACGTTCTTTTCGTCCAGCAGATGGGGCAGGGCCTCCGGGGTGGCGGGGTAGTTGCACAGGCCCCGGGCCTTGGCCTCCTGGATCCAGGCCTCGTCGTAGCCGTTGCCGTTGAAGATGATGCGGCGGTGGCTGCGGAAGGTCTCCCGGATCAGCTCGTGGAGCTCGCTTTCAAAGTCCGGAGCGGCCTCCAGCCGGTCGGCAAACTGCCGCAGAGACTCCGCCACGGCGGTGTTGATCATGATGTTGGCGCAGGCGATGCTGTCGGAGGAGCCAACGCTGCGGAACTCAAACTTGTTGCCGGTGAAGGCGAAGGGAGAGGTGCGGTTGCGGTCGGTGTTGTCCCGGGCGAAGCGGGGCAGGGCGTCCACCCCCAGCTTCAGGGTGGTTTTCCCGGCGCCGTTGTAGGGCCGCCCGGCCACGATGGCGTCCATAATGGCCGTCAGCTCGTCCCCCAGGAAGATGGAGATAATGGCGGGAGGCGCCTCGGAGGCCCCCAGGCGGTGATCGTTGCCCGCCGTGGCGGCGGAGATCCGCAGCAGATCCTGGTAGTCGTCCACGGCCTGGATGACGGCGCAGAGGAAGAGCAGAAACTGGGCGTTCTCATAGGGAGTGTCGCCGGGGGAGAGGAGGTTCACGCCGCTGTCGGTGGCGATGGACCAGTTGTTGTGCTTGCCGGAGCCGTTGACCCCCGCGAAGGGCTTCTCGTGGAGCAGGCAGACCAGATCATGCCGCAGGGCGATCTTCTGCATGATCTCCATGGTGAGCTGGTTCTGATCCGTGGCGATGTTGGTGGTGGTGTACACCGGGGCCAGCTCGTGCTGGGAGGGGGCCACCTCGTTGTGCTCGGTTTTCGCCAGAATGCCCAGCTTCCAGAGCTCCCGGTTCAGCTCCTCCATAAAGGCCGCCACCCGGGGCTTGATGGAGCCGTAGTAGTGGTCGTCCATCTCCTGGCCCTTGGGGGGCGGGGCGCCGAAGAGGGTGCGCCCGGTGAAGATCAGATCCTTGCGCTTGAGATACAGGGCGCGGTCGATGAGGAAGTATTCCTGCTCGGCGCCCACGCAGGTCCGCACCCGGCCCACGTTCCGGTGGCCGAAGAGCCGCAGCACCCGCAGAGCCTGGCGGTTCAGGGCGTCCATGGAGCGCAGCAGGGGCGTTTTTTTATCCAGGGCCTCGCCCCCGTAGGAGCAGAAGGCGGTGGGAATGCAGAGGGTTTTGTCCTTGATAAAGGCGAAGGAGGTGGGATCCCAGGCGGTGTAGCCCCGGGCCTCAAAGGTGGCCCGCAGGCCGCCGGAGGGGAAGGAGGAGCCATCGGCCTCGCCGCGGATCAGCTCCCGGCCGGAGAACTCGGGGATGATGCGGCCGTCGGAGGCGGGGGAGATGAAGCTCTCGTGCTTTTCGGCGGTGATACCGGTGAGGGGCTGGAACCAGTGGGTGAAGTGGGTGGCCCCGTGCTCCAGGGCCCAGGTCTTCATGGCGGCGGCCACGGCGTTGGCCACGGCGGCGTCCAGATCGCTGCCCTCGTCGATGGTGCGGCGCAGCTTCTGATAGATCTCCGCCGAGAGGGTGGCCTTCATCACCCGGTCGTCAAATACGAGACTGCCAAAACAGTCAAAATCATGATCCATGCAATTAAACTCCTTTTCGCGGCCCCGGCCGGAGGGCCGGACTCCGCTAAATACCGGTATATTATATAAAACGGATAATTATTTGTCAACTGTCCCTTGCCCGTCGGCCCGACTTTTTCTTGACAGCGGCGGGCGGGCATGATACCATAGGCCTGTCAAACAAGTCTGTCAAGAAAGGACTATCCCCATGAAAGAGAATCTCCACGGCTTCGTGCCGGTCCGGGCCCGGGAATTTGCCGAGCTGGGCGGCACGCTCCGCGAATACGTCCACGAAAAGACCGGAGCCAGGCTCTGCTGGCTGGACCGGCCCGACGAAAACAAGAGCTTTTCCATTGCCTTCAAGACTCTCCCCGAGGACTCCACCGGCGTCTTCCATATTCTGGAGCACTCCGTACTCTGCGGCTCCGACAAATACCCCGTCAAGGAGCCCTTCGTGGAGCTGCTGAAGAGCTCCGTCCAGACCTTCCTCAACGCCATGACCTACCCCGACAAGACGGTCTACCCCGTCTCCAGCCGGAACGACCGGGACCTGCTGAATCTGATGGACGTCTACCTGGACGCGGTGTTCCACCCCGCCATCTACCGCAAGCCCGAGATCTTCCGCCAGGAGGGCTGGCGCTTTGAGCGGGAGGGGGAGGGCTTCTGCCGCCAGGGCGTGGTGCTCAACGAGATGAAGGGCGCCTACGCCGACCCCGGGCGGATCATGGAGGCGGAGCTCTACGCCCTGCTCTTCCCGGACAACTGCTACGGCTTCGAGTCCGGCGGCGACCCGGCCTGCATTCCCGATCTGAGCTACGAGCAGTTTTTAGCCATGCACCGGAAATACTACCACCCCTCCAACGCCCGGATCTCCCTGGTGGGCAGCGTGGATCTGGCGGCCTGCCTGGAGAAGCTGGACGACTTCCTCTCCCCCTATGAGCGGCAGGACTGCCCCTTTGACATTCCCATGCAGCAGCCCGGCCCGGCCCGACGCCGCAGCCTGCCCTACGCCATCGGCCCCGATGAGGATCCCGCTCAGCGCACCGTGGTGGCCTGCGGCACCCTGGCGGCCCGCTTTGACGAGGATCTGCGCAACGACGCCCTCTCCGTGCTGGCGGACTATCTCACCGGCGACGACGACGCCCCCCTGAAGCGGGCGGTGCTGGACGCCGGCCTGGCCCAGGACTTTTCCCTGGAGCTGGAGGACGGGATCCAGCAGTCCATCGTCTACTGGAACGCCTGGAACACCGACCCCGACAAGCAGCCCGCCCTGGAGCGGACCGTCCGGGAGACCCTGACCCGGCTGACGGAGCAGGGCCTGGACCGGGAGCGGCTGGAGGCCTGCTTCCGCCGCTACGCCTTCGAGCTCCGGGACCGGGACAGCGGCTCCGTGCCCCGCAGCCTGTCGGAGGCCCTGGATATGCTGGACAGCTGGCTCTACGACGGCGACCCCGCCCAGGGGCTGCTGGCGGAGCAGGCTGTGGCGGAGCTGGAGCAGGCTCTGCAAACGGACTACCCCGAGCGTCTGCTGCGGGAGCTGTTCCTGGAAAACGAGCATACAGTCACCGTCACCCTGATCCCCTCCGCCACCCTGGGGGCCGAGCAGGCCCAGGCGGAGCAGGCCCGGGTGCAGGCGCTGACCGGGGCCTGGAGCCCGGAGGAGCTGGCGGCCCAGGACGCCCGGGCCGAGGCCCTGCGGCTCTGGCAGCAGAGCCCCGACAGCGAAGAGGCCCTGGCCGCCATCCCCATGCTGCGGCTCTCCGATCTGGCGGAGAACCCCGAGCCCCTGCGCTACAGCGTCAGCGATCTGGCGGGGACCCCGCTGCTGCGCCACAGCACCGGCAGCCGCCTGCTCTTCCTGCGGGCCCACTTCGAGGCCTCGGATCTGCGGCTGGAGGAGCTGCCGGAGTTCTCCCTGCTGTGCAAGCTGCTGGGCAGCATGGGCACCGCCCGCTATGACCGCGCCCGGCTGCCCCTGGAGATCAAGTCCACCACGGGCCGCGTGAGCTTTGCCCCCGGCGTGCTGGAGGGGGAGGAGCCCGACCGCTGCCGGATCCTGCTGAGCGCCGGTCTGGCCTGCCTGCCGGAGCAGGGGAGCCGGGCCGCGGCCCTGCTGGCGGAGATCCTCAGCGCCACGGTCTGGGAGGATCTGGAGCTGCTGCGGGACAATCTCCAGCAGTTCAGCATCAACGCCACCATGTCCTTGGCCTCCTCCGGGCACCGCTTCGCCCTGGGCCGGGTGGCCTCGGATCTGACGGCCCACGGCCTGGCCCAGGAGTACGTCGGCGGCGTGGAATCCGTGGCCTGGCTGAAGAAGACCGCCGCCGGGGACGATGAGAGCCTGCGGGCCCTGCTGGGCCGGATGGGGGCCCTGGCCCGCCGCCTGGTGACCCGGGAGCGGCTGACCATATCCGTCAACGAGACCGCCTCCCCGGAGCTGGCGGAGGCCTTCCGGGCTGCCATTCCCGCCTCGGGTCAGGCCAAGCCCGGCCCCGCCTTCTACCCGCTGCCCGGCGCCCGCCGGGAGGGGGTGGTGATCCCCGCCGCCGTGGGCTTTGCCGCCATGGGCAGCAGCCTCCGGCGCCAGGGCCGGCGCTACAGCGGCAGCTACCCCGTGCTGGCCAACGTGCTGAATTACACCTACCTCTGGAACGAGATCCGGGTGCAGGGGGGCGCCTACGGCTGCGGCTTCGGCGCCCGCAGCAACGGCGACATGTTCTACTACAGCTATCGGGATCCCCAGCCCGTCCGCTCCCTGGAGGTCATGCGAAACGCCCCCGCCTATCTGCGGGCCTTCTGCCGGGAGGAGCCGGATCTGACGGGCTTCATCCTGGGCTCCGTCTCCGCCATGGATCCCCTGCGGGGGGCGGAGGCCCGGATGACGGCCGGAGACTCCCGCTGGCTCCGGGGCGTTAGCGAGGAGGAGGTGCGGCGCCATTACCGGGAGCTGATCCACACCGACGCCGCGGCGCTGCTGGCCCTGGCCCCGGCGCTGGAGGAGCTGGCCGCCGAAAACGCCCTCTGCGTGGTGGCGGGCAAGCCCCTGCTGGAGGCCTGCGGCGAAGCGCTGCAGACGATGATCTCCGTCTGAACGGTTTCGGAATAAGAAATCCCGTGGAGCCCCTCGGCTCCACGGGATTTCCCTTTGCTGCGCTTGGTTGGAAAGACAGCGGTATTACATCTTCTCCGGGGCCTCGAAGCCCAGCAGCTCGATGCAGGTCTCCAGCACCCGCTTGGTGAGACCGATGAGGGCAATGTAGCCCTTCTGCTTCTCCTTGTCCTCCTCGCTGAGGATGCGGGTCTCGTGGTAGAACTTGTTGGCGTAGCCCGCCAGCTCATAGATGTAGGCGCAGATCACGTTGGGGGCGCAGTCCCGGTAGGCCAGCTCCAGGGCGTCTCCCAGCCGGGTCAGAGCCAGCATCAGATCCTTGGCCTCCGCCGTCTCCGGGGCGGCGATGGGCAGATCCTCCCAGGCCCCGTAGCGGGCCAGAATGGACTTGATCCGCACGATGGTGTAGAGAATATAGGGGCCGGTGTTGCCCTCAAAGGCCGCGAAGCGGTCCAGATCGAAGACGTAGTCCTTGGTGGGGGCGTTCATCAGATCCCCGTATTTCAGAGCCGCCAGGGCGATCTTGGCGGTGACGTTCTCCACGTCCTCGCCGCTGACCAGCTGGTTTTCCTCCACCTTGGCCCGGACGAAGTCGGTGATCTCGGTGATCAGAGTCTCCAGCCGCATGACGCCGCCGGAGCGGGTCTTGAAGGGCTTGCCGTCCTTGCCGTTCATGGTGCCGAAGCCAATGTGGCGCAGCACGGTCTCAGGCTCCACCAGCCCGGCCTTCCGGGCGGCCCGGAAGACCTGCTCAAAGTGCAGGCTCTGGCGCTTGTCCACCACGTAGAGAATCTTGGCGGGCTTCCAGGTCTCCATCCGCTGCCGGATGGTGGCCAGATCCGTGGTGGCGTAGAGGGTGGCCCCGTCGGACTTCATGATGATGCAGGGGGGCACCTCCTTGGTGTCGCCCTCCTCCTTCACCTCGATGACCTGGGCGCCCTCGCTCTCCACTAAGATGCCCTGCTGCCGCATGTCCTCCAGCATGGGGGGAATGTAGGGCTGGGCGTCGCTCTCTCCCAGCCAGCTCTCGAAGCAGACCCCCAGCTTGTCGTAGTTCTTCTTCAGATCCGCGGTGGACACCGCCATGATGTGCTTCCACAGAGCCCGGGGGCCGGGCTCGCCCTGCTGCAGCCGGTAGGTGAAGTCGTGGGCCTTGGCGGCGAAGGCCTCGTCCACCTTGGACTTGGCGGAGGCGGCGGGGTAGATCTCCTCCAGATCGGAGATGGTGAAGGGGGGCTCGGCGGGGTATTCGCCGGTGAAGGCCGGGTCAAAGTAGCAGAGCTCCGGCTGCCGCGCCTGCAGCTCCGCGATCACCAGGCCCATTTGCAGGCCCCAGTCTCCCAGATGCACGTCTCCCAGGGCCTCGTTGCCGAAGAAGCGCTGGATCCGCTTGATGCTCTCGCCGATGATGGCCGAGCGGAGGTGGCCGATGTGCAGGGGCTTTGCCACGTTGGCGCCGCCGTAGTCGATGACCACTCTGCCGGCCTTGGGATCCGGCTCCACGCCGAAGCGGGGCGCGCCGCGGAACTCCTCCAGCCAGGCCGCCAGGAAGGCCGGGGCCAGCCGCAGGTTCAGAAAGCCGGGCATGGCCGCCTGGACCTCCAGGAAGGCCGGGTCGCCGGCAAGCTTTGCCGCCACGTCCCCGGCAATCTGGATGGGGGCCTTATGGTAGCGCTTGGCGGCGGGCAGCGCGCCGTTGCACTGGTATTCGCAGAGGTCGGGCCGGTTGGATACCGTGACCCTGCCGTATTCGGACTCGTAGCCCGCGGCCTCAAAGGCGGCGGCGACCTTTTCCGAGATGAGATTCAAAATTTTTTCCATGATCGTTCACCTGTTTATCCATAAAGTCAATTTATTATAGCAGAGGGCCCGGAAAAAGGCAAGCCCTTTTCCGGCTCAGGCCTCGCCCCGGGGAGCGCCGGAGGCAAAGAGGGCCTGAATCCGCTCCATCAGCGGCTGGTACTCGGGCCGCTTGGGCAGTTCCTCGGAGCTGACGAACTCCGCCGCGGCGCTCTGGGCGTCCTGGAGGGTCTGCAGATCCAGCTCCAGGCTTCCCACCTTGAAGGCGGGCAGGCCGTGCTGCCGGGTGCCGAAGAAGTCTCCCGGCCCCCGCAGAGCCAGATCCTGCCGGGAGATCTCGAAGCCGTCGTTGGTCTTGCACAGGGCCTTCAGCCGGGTCAGAGTCTCGGGGTTCCGGTTGGAGCTGAAGAGCAAGCAGTAGGACTTGTCGCTGCCCCGGCCCACCCGGCCCCGGAGCTGGTGGAGCTGGCTCAGACCGAAGCGGTCCGCGTTCTCCACCACCATCAAAGTGGCGTTGGGCACGTCCACGCCCACCTCGATGACGGTGGTTGCCACCAGAATATCGTATTCGCCCCGGGCGAAGGCGGCCATGGTCTGCTCCTTCTGGGCGGCCTTCATCCTGCCGTGGAGCAGGGCCACCCGCAGATCCGGGAACACCGCCATTTGCAGGGTCTCGGCCCAGGCCTCGGCGGAGCGGAGGCTTTCGTCCTCTCCCTCCTCCACGGCGGGGCAGACGATGTAGACCTGGTGGCCCTCCGCCACCTGCCTGCGGATGAAGGCGTTGATCCGGGCCCGCTTATCCTCCCCCACCAGGAAGGTGTCGATGTTCTGCCGCCCCGGGGGCAGCTCGTCGATGACCGAGAGCTCCAGATCCCCGTAGAGGATCAGCGCCAGGGTCCGGGGAATGGGAGTGGCGGACATCACCAGCAGATGGGGGTCGTCCCCCTTTTCCGCCAGGGCGGCCCGCTGGGCCACGCCGAAGCGGTGCTGCTCGTCGGCCACCACCAGACCCAGCTCCGAGAAGTCCGTGGCCTCGGAGATCAGGGCGTGGGTGCCCACAATGAGGTCGGCCTCATGGGCGGCGATGGCGGCCCGGACGTTCCGCTTCTGGGCGGGGGTCATGGAGCCCGTCAGCAGGGCCACCCGGACGCCCAGGGGGCCCAGCAGGGCCTCCAGGCCCTTGGCATGCTGCTCCGCCAGAATCTCCGTGGGGGCCATGAGCGCGGTCTGCTGCCCGTTTTTGGCGGTGATCCAGGCGGCCGCCGCGGCCACCACGGTTTTGCCGCTGCCCACGTCGCCCTGGACCAGGCGGTTCATGACGCTGCCCCCGGAGAGATCTCCGGCAATCTCGTCGATGGCCCGGCGCTGGGCCCCGGTGAGGGAGAAGGGGAGGGCAGCTTCAAATTCTGCCATGGGGGGCAGGCGGTAGCCCTGGCGCTGCTTCCGGCTCCGGCCGGAGCGCAGCAGGGACAGACCCACGGAAAAGATGAAAAATTCCTCGAAAATCAGCCGGTGCCGGGCCGCCGCCAGGGCCTCGAAGGAGGCGGGGGCGTGGATGTTCCGGTAGGCCGTGGGGGCGTCGCAGAGGCCGTAGCGCTCCCGCAGCTGGAGGGGCATCACCTCCGGCAGCTCCTCCAGGCAGGCGTCCAGGGCCTGCTGCACCGTGCGGGAGATCAGATTGTTGTGGAGCCCCGCCGTCAGCGGGTAGATGGGCATGATGCGGCGGGTCAGCACCCCGGGCTGCTCCACGGGCTCAAAGATGGGGTTGGTGATCTGATAGCCCATGTAGTCCCCGTTCAGGCTGCCGTAGAAGTAGTATTCCCGGCTGTATTCCAGGTTGCCCGCCACGTAGCTCTGGTTGAAAAAGGTGAGATTCAGCCGGGCCGTCTCGTCGGCCACGGTGAGCTTGGTGAGATCCAGGCCCTTGCGGATGTGGTGGGTCCGGGGTTGGGAGGTGACGAAGGCCCGGAAGCAGGCGGGCTCGTCCACCTGCAGCTCCGCGATGGGGACGATTTTGCTCCGGTCCTCGTAGGTACGGGGAAAGTAGGAGATCAGATCGTAGAGCGTCTCGATCCCCAAAGACGCGAAGGTCCTGGCCCGGGCTTCGCCCACGCCCTTGAGATAGCGCACGGAATCAAACAGTCGTGCCATGCTCGCCCCTCCCTTCGCGCTGACGCTCATATATTTCGCGCCGCTTTTCTGCCATTATAGCAGAAAAGCGGCGCGAGAACAAGTAGAAATTCGGAATTCGTAAGCCGCAGTCCCCCAAAAGCCTTCCCTAAAAGCCTTCTCCGGGAAGCTCGCTGCCGCCCCACTCGACGACGGTGAAGCCCCTCCGCGCCGGAGCGGTCAGTTCCTGGGGCGCGATCTTCACCGGCGCGGGCAGGGGCTTCCAGGCCATATAGACCCGGAGCAGGGTATCCGGCGCGGGCTTGATCTCCAGCCGGGCCCGCTCTGTGTAGGCCGCGCCCTGGAAGGCAATCAGGTTCCAGGGATTGTCCTGCATCAGCGGCAGCCAGTAGACGATGAACTCGTTGGCCTCCCGTCGGTTCAGGCCCAGCTTTGCCAGAGCCTCCTCCAGGAAGGCCGCCGTGTCCGCACCCCGGACGCAGAAGCCCCGGGAGAGATCAAATTCTCCCTCGCATGCTCCCTCCCAGTAGAGATAGTTGTAGCGCTGCCCCGCGGCGTCGGTCAGGGTCCCGTCCGGGGCCGCCGTAACGGTCCAGCCCTCCCGGTAGGCCGGATAGCTGCAGCTCAGGCTCCCGTCCAGCTTCAGCTTCACCCGGACCTCGGTCTCCTTTTCGGGGTAGAGGTAGATCACAGGCTTGGCGTAGGTATATTGCGCCGCCTTCTCGGTGCTCAAAACCGTCAGCTTGCCAACACGATACCAGCGGCCGGTCCCCTCGACCTGCTCCGCCATGGGCGTGCAGGCCTCGGCCAGGAGCTCCACGCCACTGTCGTACTCGGCCATCGTCTCGTCGTCGGTGCAGAGATAGATCCGCTCCGCCCCGTCCCAGAGGCAGTAGCAGAGCAGGCCCTCCGGAAGCTCCGCAATGTAACGATATGCCATCCAGCCGTGGACGTCTATGCTCCCGTCAGAATGCTCCGTGATCTCGGTGCTGTGGAGCCGCCGCTGCTCCTCCGCCTGGGAGTGGGTGCAGACCTGCCGGAGCTCCAGGGTCTCCGCCTCGGCAGCGACGGGAACGGTCAGAACATAGGCCGCGGAGGCTTCGGGATAATAGCCCTCCACGCTGTCCCATAGCCAAACCAGCGCCTTCTTCCCCTGCAGCTTCACATCCGCCAGCCTTGCGTAGGCGCCGCTGGCAAACTCCCGGGTGCAGGCGATCAGCAGATAGTGCTTCGTCGGATCGTCATAGGCCTGCCTCACGCCACAGGCGGTACACCAGGCGGCGTAGCTCTCATAGTCCAGCACTGCCTGCTGGGCAAAGCCCTCGGGGATCGCGGCCCGGGGCGGCGTGTTCCCGCCGGGATCGCTGCTGGGGAAATTCATGCTTTGCAGATCGAACTCCCCGTCATAGTCCCGGTCCTGAACCCAGATCTGCTCTCCGTCCGGCAGCTCCAGCAGATGGCAATTCTCCGGGTCCGGCGCGGGGGCCGCGGGCTCCGCACCGGAAGGCTCTGTCGTCACAGCTTCGCCTCCGGTTTTGCAGCCGCTCAGCAGCACCAGCGCCGCCAGCAAAAGGGCTGTCAGCATCAGTATGTTTCGCTTCATGGCTTCTCCTCCTCTTCATTCGCGTCGGGCTGCCGCGTCCGGATCGCGTCCCATTGGGATTCGTTCAGCACAAAGGGCAGCAGGCCAAATTCCGCCACGCCCGGGTCCAGCGGCGCGATCAGGACCGCGCCTGTGGATTCCTGTCCCTCCGCCGGGAGCGCCATCTTGTTCAGCCAGACCATAACCCGGCTGCCCTGGCGCTTCAGGTCGCAGAGCTGCAATGCACAGCGCTGCTCCGGCTCCGCCCAGGCGTAGACAAAGTAGCGGGCGTTTCGGTCGGAATAGCTCTGCGTCAGCCCCAGGCTGCCGCAGAGGGCCGTATAGCCGCCGTAGTCCAGCAGCTGGGCGATCCCGCCTGCGTAGCTCGCGGGGCGATCCATCCAGGGCGCTTCCGTTCCCGCCTCCGGGAAAGCCAGGCTCTGAAGCTCCCAGTCCCCCTCCCATTCCCGATCCATCACCAGATACGTTTCGCCGTTGACGGTCTCGACGCGGTAGTTTTTCCCGGGCTCGTTCCGGCCGCTTTGGCCGTTCTGGGTCCCCCCGTACCGGGTTTCCGCAGGCCCGGGACTGCCGTTTTGCGTCTGCTCCGGCGCGGCGGAATTCAGCCCCAGCCGGGGCAGGAGCAGCAGCCCGCTCCCCAGCAGGCAAAGCGCCAGAACCGCGGCAATTGCCGTCTGCCAACGCTGCCGCCGGGCCGGAACGGCCCGGATCGTCTGTGCTTCTTCCCCCGCTGCCGGATTTTGCATGTTGTTTTTTGCATTCCGCATTTCTTTATCGGACAGCGGGGCGTCTTGGGCGTCGCCCCCTGCGGCGTGTTCCCGGTCGAGCCGGGCGTCATAGGCGTCGGTCAGGCGTCGGGCCAACTCTTCGTCCGTCATATTCATGCGTTTACACCTCCTTCAGGTCGTCGCGCAGAGCTTTTTTGCCCCGGCTGATGAGCTTCTCCGCCTTGCTGACAGAGCAGCCCAGGGTGTCGGCCACCTGTCGGGCCGTGAGACCGCAGCTCAGAGAGAGCAGCACCGCGGTCCGCTGCTGGTTCGGGAGGCGGTCCAGGGCGGCCAGCAGGTCCAGCTTCCCCTCCGGGTCCCCTTCCGGGGCCCGCAGCTCCGCCGCAACCTCCAGGGGGACGATCCGCTCCCGCTTCCGCTTGCGGAGCAGGTCGATGGCGCAGTGCTCGGCCAGCACGGCGGCGAAGCGCCTGGTCTTTGGACCGGTGGGGGCCTCCAGGCAGTCGTAGTGCTCCAGCAGCTTCACCGCGGCCTCCGAGACTGCATCCTCCGCCAGACTCTCATCGCCCAGAATCTCCCGGGCCAGGCGGAGCATCAGCCCCCGGTAGGCCAGCCAGGTCTGCTCGAAATCCCGGCTGCGCGCCGCCGGGTCCCTGGCTTTTTCCATCGCGCTCCCTCCTCTCAGGTGGTTCTGTATACTATAACGAACGAAAGGAGCGGATTCGGACAAAATCGGAATCTGTTTATCGGTTTCTACGCCGTAGGGGCGATCATGGATCGCCCGCGATTCAGAACTCCCCGAAAAAATGTTCCCCCTGTCTCTGCCGGACAGGGGGAACCTGCTGTACTGTCAAGCTTTCGTCGCTTCGGCGTCGGGATCAGCCGCTTCGTTGTCCGGGGCCTCGTCAGGGTCCGGCGCTTCATCGGGCAGCGGGGCGTCGGGCTCGTCGGAGACAGTTGCCTCGTCCTCGTCCCCCGCCGCTTCCTGCGGCGCAAGCTCTGCGCCCTGGGCCGCAGCCTTTGCCGCCCGGTTGACCAGCATTCCGCTTCCGTCCGGGTTCTTGAACAGCCGGATATAGAGCATCACCCCCACGGCGATGACAAAGCTGACGCCCGCCAGCAGCTGGCTTACCCGGATGTCGGTGCTGCCGATATACAGCGAGTCGGTGCGCAGCCCCTCGATCCAGACCCGGCCCAGGCCGTACCAGGCCACGTACTGCAGGAAGGTCTGGCCGTCGTACTTCCGCTTCTTGGAGAGGAAGTGGAGCAGAATAAAGCCCACGAGATTCCACACAGACTCATAGAGAAAGGTGGGGTGCCAGTAGCGCACCAGGCCGCCGTTCTCCTCAATGCCCATGCGGAGGAAGAAATCGTTGAAAATCTGGGCTCCGTAGGCCTCCCGGTTGAAGAAATTGCCCCAGCGGCCGATGAGCTGGCCGATGAGCAGACCCAGGGCCATGATGTCCAGATAGGGGGTCAGCTTCTGCTTTTTCACCTTGGCGAAGAGCAGCAGGCCCAGAATCGCGCCGATGACGCCGCCGTAGATGGCGATGCCTCCCTGCCAGATGTAGAGAGCGGAGATGGGATTGTCCTTGTAGCTGTCCCACTGGAAGACCACGTAATAGATCCGGGCGCAGATAATCGCCAGAGGCACGGCGAAGAGAATGGCGTCCGTTACCAGATCAAAATTGGTGCCGAACTGCTTGACCCGCTTTTTCGCGTAGAGAATCGCCAGCAGGAAGCCCAGGGCGATAATCAGCCCATAGAAATAGATCTCCTTGCCGAAGACGGAAAAGGGCAGGGTCCGGGGCGGATTGATCCCCTCGATCCCCAGCCCGGGGAAGGAAATGGTACCGGCGTCAAAATACATAATGCCGCCTCCTTATTCAAATTTCGATCATTCATTATAACACAATCCCGCCGGAAATGCTATCCCCAAAGCGGAAAAAAGCGGAAATCCCGCCAAAATGCCCCGAGCGGCCTCCGCAATCCCGGCAGGGAGCTCTTGCCTTTCGGGGAAACTTCTGCTATAATAAAGCTATCATAATCGGAAAAGGAGGCATTTTCATGAAAACCAAAAATCTGAAGCCCCTGTGTATCGTGCTGGCGGTGCTGGTGCTGCTGCTGGCGGCGGCCACGGCCTGGCTGGGCATCAGCCGGGGCAAGCTGCTGTCCGATTACAAGCGCTACAAGAACGTCATCTCCCAGGAGGAGGTGGAGCACATCCTCTTCGGCCAGCCCATTTCCACCGAGCGCAACGGGGAGTACCGGATCGGCGTCAAGACCGCCATCGACGGCGACTACCGGGCCACCCTCACGGTCTACCAGGCCCAGGACGGCAAGTACGTGGAGCTCTTTTCCTGCGACGCCACCGTGGGCCGCAACGGCCCCGGCAAGCAGTCTGAGAACGACACCAAGACCCCTCTGGGCACCTGGACCATCGGAGAGGCCTACGGCATCAAGGATGATCCCGGCTGCAAGGTCCCCTTCACCAAGATCACCGACGACATGTACTGGTGCGCCACAGGCTCCAACGGCCTGAACTACAACCAGCTGCTCTATAAGAGCGAGCATCCCGACTGGGACTACTCCGAGGACGAGCATCTGATGGACTACCCCATCCGCTACGCCTATCTGCTGGACCTGGGCTACAACGCAGCCTGCGCCCCCTACGCCGGAAACGCCATCTTCCTGCACTGCTGGAAGGAGCCCGACTATCCCACCGGCGGCTGTGTGGCCGTTTCCGAGGAGAACATGATCCGGATTCTCCAGACCGTCACCCCCGGCACCGCGGTCACCATCTACTGAGGCAAGGCGAAACCGGCCAAAAGGCCGGGGAGCTTTTGCGGCAGCGCGGCAGGGAGGAAGCCAAAGGCTTCCTCCCTGCCGCGCTGTTTCAGATGCGGAGCCGGAGCGGGCTATTCCACACGCCAGGAGGCGACGTACTGCAGCTGCTCCCGGTTCGGCAGGGCCGGATCCCGGAGCTCAAAGCTGGGCTTGAGGCCGCATTCCCGGGCTGCCAGCTCAAAGTGACAAAGGGCGATCCCCAGGTCCACCTTCTGCAGATCCCAGCCGTCCTCAGAGACGTAGCCCTTGCTGCGCTTCTCGTAGAAATGAACCCGGCCCTCCCGGCAGACGCAGCGCCAGGGCTGCTTGTTGACGGCGGAGGGCGCAAGCCGCACGGCGTTCAGGGCCGCAAGGAGGGGGCCGGCGGCGGCCTCGGTGAGGGGCTTGTCAAAGGAAGCGTCAAAGAACAGCTCCTCAAAGGGGAGGCGGCTGTCCGCCTTGACCCCCTTCCGCATCATCGTTTCCCGCAGGGACATGCGCTTGGCGGGGCGGCCCAGGGGGCTGACGCAGGGCATCACCTCTCCTGCCGAAAGCTCCATGGCCCGCTCAAAGGCCGCCCGATTCATGGTCCCGGCGATCCAGGTGGTGCCGAAACCGAGCGTTTCCGCAAACAGGACGACCTGTTCAAAGCTGTAGCCGAAGGCCTCCTCGGCATGGGGGGCGCGGCGCATTTTGCCCGCGATGTAGAGCTCCGTGCCCACGATGACAGGGCTGCTCAGCCCGTGCTCCCCGGCGTTGAGAAGCCGCCAATGGATGGGCAGACCGTAGGGATTCGTTTGCTGCTCGGCAAAGGCCAGGAGCTGCTGCTGATCCTCGGGGCTGAGCCCGGTTCCGTCGAAGCTGCGAACGCTCCGCCGGTGCTGAATCGCTTCCATTCGGTTCATTTCCCCAGTTCCTCCTTCCGGCCCTTCAGATCCGCCTCGGATCCCACGCCGCCCTCGGCGGAACCGTGGGCGAAGAAAAGCTTGCTCATTGCGACTGACTCCTTTCATGCTGTTCTGTTCGGGTATGAAAACCGCCTGCAGCCCATCTCTGCCCCCGGCTGGGGAAGGGCCTTGCGGAAGCCGCGGGGGGAGTGTCGGAGCTGGGCATCCGCTTGCCCTCCGGCTCCACCGCCGCGTCCTCCGCCTTGGCTTTGAGACCAGGCGGATCAAAAAGACGCGGATAAGCGCGTTCCTGCGCCGCGCACCCGTTCCTTCCAGCTGATTATAGCAAGAATATACATTTTTTGCAAGTCTTTACACAATGGAATTTCCTCCTGGACAAGTCCGGGGTGGAGTTCGCCTTCAACCTGAACTTCATCGGCACCCTGCTTCCCACCCAGGCCTTTGCCCGGCAGATGGTGGGGAAAGAAGGCTGCAATATCCTGAACGTCAGCTCCATGAACGCCTACACCCCCTCACCAAGATCCCCGCCTACTCCGGGGCCGTGCTGTTCCTGCTGAACAATGAGGCCGCCTCCTTCATCACCGGCGTCACCCTCCCCATCGACGGCGGCTTCTCCGCCTACTCCGGCGTATAAATCCTCCACAACGTGACCCCCTTCCGCCATCCCACGGGGATTCCCATCACCCGGGAGGACGTCCAAAGCTCCCACTGCGACACGGCCATTTATGTGCTGGCCCGGCAGGCCGGGGAGGGCAACGACTGGGTGGACGAGCAAGGGGACTACCGTCTGAAAGAACATTGTGGTCGCTTAGTGGTGCTGTAATTCCTGGGTGTAAAGGATATCGCTTACAACCAGCCCAAAGCCCTGCCCTATCTCATGGACAATCCCCGGGCGTAACTCCGCGCCTCATTTTGTATGAATCACGGGAACACGAAATACGAAAAGCTGTTTCAACAGCAGTCCGTCTGAAGATCCGTCTTCGCCGCGGTGATCCTCGCCAGCCTGATCCCGCCTCCTTCCGAAACGACAGAAGATCAAAGGGAATCGTGTAAGATAAGCCGAACCTGATCCCCCGGGTTCGGCTTTTTTTGGCCTTGGGCGTTATCCTTACAGAAACGCAATGCAAATCCCGCGAGAATGTGATATAATCGGAGATACACGGAGGATGATACAATGGATTCAATCTTACTCATAGAGGACGACCGCTATCTCAGCATGGGACTGCGGGAGCTCCTGGAGAAAAACGGCTATGCCGTGCAGGCGGCGGACAGCCTGGGAACGGCCCGGGAGGCCCTGTCGGCGGGAGGCTTCTCCCTTGTCATTCTGGACGTGGTTCTGCCCGACGGAGACGGGGTTTCCCTTTGCGCCGCGCTGCGGCAGGAGGGCTTTGCCGCGCCCATCCTGTTTCTGACGGCCCGGGACGAGGAATACGACGTGGTGCGGGGCCTGGACGCGGGGGGAAACGACTACGTCGCCAAGCCCTTCCGGGTGCAGGAGCTTTTGAGCCGCATCCGGGTCCTGCTGCGGCGGCATCCGACGGGCAGCCTGCGCCTGGGAGCCCTGCGCCTGGACCCGGAGCGTATGAGCGCCGCCTGGAACGGCGCGCCCCTGAACCTGACGCCCACGGAGTTCCGGCTGCTGTCGGTGATCGTCCGGCAGCGCGGCATCGCGCCGCGGGCGCTGCTGCTGGACGTGCTTTGGGACTGCGACGGACGCTTTGTGGACGACAACACCCTTTCTGTCCACGTCAGCAGGCTTCGGGAGAAAATCGGCCCGGAGCATATTCAGACGGTACGGGGGTTGGGATATCGATGGAAGGACTGACGATACTCTTTGCCGCGCTGGCGGCGCTTTTCGCCCTGCTCTACTTCCGCCAGCGGAAGGAGCTTGGCAGGCTCCGGACCCAGACCGGAGGCTTTCTCTCCGGCGGGGCGCGGACGCCCCTTTCCCTGCGGGACGGCCGCCTGGCCGCCTTGCAAAACGACTTTGAGGCCATCGAGGGCGCGCTGGAGCGCTCCCGCGCCGAAACCGCCCGGGAGGCCCGGCGCAGCACGGAGCTATTGACGGACATCTCCCACCAGCTTAAAACGCCCCTGGCCTCTCTGCGCTTGTTTTTGGAGCTGGACGACGGCGCGCACAAGGAGGAAGCGCTGGCCCAGGCGGATCGGATGGAGGCGCTGATCTATGCCCTGCTCCGGCTGGAGCGCATGAGCAACAACGGCTACGCCTTCCACTTCGAGGCGCGGCAGCTGGCGCCGCTGGTGCAGGAGGCCTGGGACGGGCTTCGGGTACGCTTCCCGGAGAAGCGCTTCTCCCTGACGGGGGACGCGGCGCTCCGCTGTGACCCGGGCTGGCTGGGGGAGGCCTTCTCCAATCTGCTGAAAAACGCCTGTGAGCATACGGAGCCCGGCGGCAGCGTAGCCGTCGCCATCACCCAGACGGAGCGGGAGGTGCGGCTCACGGTTTCGGACGATGGGGGCGGCGTAGCCCCGGAGGAGCTTCCGCGTCTCTTTGAGCGCTTCTACCGGGCAAAGGGTCAGGACCGGACGGGCTCCGGCATCGGGCTGAACATCGTCCGGGAGATCGTGAGTCGTCACCACGGGACCATCGTCCCGGATAATACGGACGAGGGCCTGCGCTTTACCCTTTATTTTCCCCGGCTGGAGCGGAATCTTGCGAAAACGTAAGCCGGGCGTCACGCGGAAGTAAGCTTCCTGTGAGAGAATAGAGGCAGAAAGGAGGGATCTCGCATGGAGATCATTCGCAGCGAAAATCTCTGCAAATACTACGGCAGCGGGGCCGAGCAGGTGAAGGCCCTGGACGGGGTCAGCCTGTCCATTCCCCAGGGCTCCTTCACCGCCATCACCGGGCCCAGCGGCTCCGGCAAATCCACGCTTTTGCAGCTCTTCGGCGGGCTGGATCAGCCCACAGCGGGCAGGGTGGTCTACCAGGACAAGGCCCTTGCGGACTATTCCGACAACCAGCTCTCCGTCCTGCGCCGCAGACGCTTCGGCTTCGTGTTCCAGAGCTATCATCTGGTCAAGGAGCTGACGGCCCAGGAGAACATTCTGCTGCCCGTCATGCTGGACAAGCGCAAGCCGGACGAGGAATATCTCCGCCGATTGACCCAGCTGCTGAAGCTGGACGACCGCCTCTCCCATCTGCCCGCCGCCATATCCGGCGGCCAGCAGCAGCGGGTCTGCATCGCCCGGGCCCTGGCGAACAAGCCCGCCATCCTCTTCGCGGATGAGCCCACGGGCAACCTGGACGGGCAGACCGGCAGGGAGGTCATGGCCCTGCTGAGGCAGATCAACCGGGAGCTGGGGGTCACCCTGCTGCTGGTGACCCACGACCTGGGGGTGGCGGAGCAGGCCGAGCGCATCGTCCACATCGTGGACGGCCGCATCGAGCACGACAGCGGAGGGAGCCTGCGATGAAAAAGCTGACGCTGAACCGGGTGGCCGGAGCGGGGGTCCGGGCCAACCTGCGGGAATATCTGGGCCTCAGCGCGGGCATTTTGGCAGCGATCTTTCTGACCTGCACGGTGGTGCTGACCCTGCTGGCCGTCTATGACGGCCGCGAGGCCGAGCTGGATCGAAAATACGGAAGGCAGGACGCCTTCGTCTACGACGCCGGGCCGGAGACCGGGGAAGAGCTTCTGCGGCAGGGCCTCGCCGCCGAAACCGGAACGCTGTACTATCTGGCCCGCAGCGGCGACTGCGCCGTGGGGTATTACGACGCGGGCGGCGCGGCGCTGTCCAACCGGCAGCTCTGGTCCGGCCGGATGCCGGAGGCCCCGGGCGAGCTGGCCGTGGAGCTGGAGCTTTTGGACAAGCTCTTTCCCCAGGCCGAGCTGGGCGACAGCGTGAGCCTGCAGCTCCAGCCCATCGACGGGGCCAAGGAGACCCGGAGCTACACCCTGGTGGGCGTGGTGCTGAGCCAGGGCCAGCTCAGCGACGAAGAGCTGCGCGCCGAGCTCCCAGGGCGGGAGAACGTCGGCCTGCCCCAGCTCTTTGTGAGCGCGGCGGAGCCGCCCTTTGCCACGGGCCGCAACCTTCGCATTCTGCTCCTGCGCTGCGCAAAGGGCGTGGGGCTGAACGAGGTGACCGCCGCCGCGGGGGGCCTCCCGGTCTTCCGGATCAGCCTCTGGGGCTGGTTCTATTTCGGACCTGCCCAGCACATGGAGGACATGGGGACCCTGGAATACCTAACCAACTATGACGGCTTTGGCGTCTTGGCCCTGCTGCTGGGCGGGAGCCTGCTGCTCTTTTCCATGCTGGGCGTCACCGCTGCCCTGGGCAGTCAGCTCAGCCGCAAGCGGGAGGAGATCGCCATGCTCCGGGCTGTAGGCGCAACCCGGCGGCAGATCCGCCGCATCTTCGGGCGGGAGAGCCTGCTGCTGGCCCTGCTGCTCTCGCCCCTGGGCGTCGGCGCGGCAGTGCTGGCTGTGTACGGGCTCTGTACGCTGGCGCCGGACAGCCTGCGCTTCTGGCTGCCGCCCCTGGCCTTGATCCCCATGCTGGCGCTGAGCTTTCTCTTCATCCTGCTGGCGTCCTTCCTGCCCCTGCTGCGGGCCTCACGTACCCGTCCCATGAGCCTGATCCGGGACACGGAGACCCTGCGCAAGGCAAAGCGCTTCCGGCCCAAAGCCAGCTTCCGGCCCGCCCGGCTCATGGCCCTGCGGAGGCTGCGCCTGCATCCGGTTCGTCAGCTCGGGATCTGCCTGCTCACGGGGCTGCTCTGCCTGATGTCCTTTGCGGGCGTACTCCTGGGCGGGGAGGCGATCCGGGCCATCCTGCCCAAGGCGAATGAGCCGGATCTGTCTCTATACAACGGGGCGAATGAGATCGTCTTTGCAATGCCGGACGATCTGCGCACGTCGATCCCTCTGCGCTCCCTCTCTGAGGCGGATCTGGCCCAGATCCGTGCCCTGCCCGGCGTAAGCGCCCTTCGAACCCAGTACCGGACCGTCGTCCTGCTGACGGGGCAGCCGGAGGGCGACTACCTGGGACAGTGCGCGAAAAACGGGATCTTTTTCATGTCCAACCAAAGCGGCGCAGACGCGCCGGGGGTCCGGGCGGCCATGGAGCTGCTGGAGCTGGAAACGCCGCCCTTTACCCTGCCCGTTCTGCTGACCGACGAGCCGGAGCGTTACGTTCCGAATCTGACCGCCGGGGTCATCGACCGGGCGGCCCTGGACGCCGGACAGGAGGTCCTGCTCAGCCTGCCCGACTACTACGTGGGGAGAAACGAGTACGGCGATACCGCGATCTCCATGATGCCGCGGCCCGCCGAGGAAGGCTGGCTCCGGATCTCCAACGATTCCTTCCTGCCCGGCCAGGCGCTCTCCCTGTGTCAGCTCTGCGCCGAAGCGGAGGATGGTGCGACGACGCGCTCCAAGGCGGAGTACCTGAACCTGTATCGCCAAGCGGAGCGCTGTCAGGCCACGGTAAAACTGGGCGGGCTGATCAGCTCTCAGTTTGTGGATGTCGAACGGATCTACGGCATTCAGGAGCCGCAGCTCATCACCACCCCTGCGGGCTTCCGGGCCATGGGGCTTCGCCTGGGCGTCCTCAATAATACCGACGTATTTCTGGAGCCCGGCACAGACGAGGCGACCAGCGCCTATGACTTTGGGCGGCTGGAGCGGATCGCGGCCCGGGTCGGGACGCTGCAGGTCTATAACCGGATGGAGGATCGGGCGGAAAGCCGCCGGAAGGGGCAGGCCGGGCTCATCGCCATTGCGGCGGTGGTGGGGCTGCTGATCTGGTTCTCGGTCCGGGTCGTCGCCGGGACCGGCATCCGGCAGATGGAGGCTGAGCGAAGGACCATCGGCACCCTCCGGGCCCTGGGCATGAGCGGCAGCGTCCTGCGCGCCGGATACGGCCTGCAGAGCGCCATTCAGGTGGGCGTCGGCTGGCTCCTGGCCGCGGCGGTCTGTCTGCTGCTGAGTACGAAAATCGTGGAGAATACCGTGCAGGAGACGCTCCCCCTGGCCTTCCTGGCCCAGCTTTTGGTCGCCCTGCTGGCGGCTCTGCTCTGCTGGGCGTCCATCGCCCGCCGGAGCCGCCGCCTGCTGCGGCGGAGCGTGATCGAAAATATCCGGGAGGTGGGATGATGCGCCGTCTGCTTGCTTTCCTTCTCATATTTGGCCTGCTGCTCTGCGCGGTTCCGGTGTTCGGATCCGCCTCGGCGGAGACAGAGGCCTTCTGCCTGGACGAGGAGGCGATCCTCTACGGCATGGGCAATCGCTCCTGGGCACGGGGCTACGCGCCGGAGGAGGCCAATGGAACCTGGATCGGATATTTCCCCGTCGCAAGCGACCGGGCCGTGGGCGAGCTCACAGCCTGGCTGGAGCCGGAGCGGGAGGAGCTCTCCCCCTTCCTTCCCCAGAACATGCATGTGAAGCTGCGTCCGAACGCGGACGGCCTCTGGCCCCTGCGCCTCTGCTATCGGCTCTACGACGATCGGATCAACGGCGACTATCCGGCCAGGCTGCACCTGGAGGGACAGGACGCGGAGGGAAAATCCCTCCAAACGGAGCTGCCCCTGGTGGTCCGCATCCGGGGCGGGCTGGACGACCCCGCGCCCGTGACGGCGGAGCTCCGTCTTTTGAACGCCGCCCTGACCCAGGGCGAGCCCGGAAGCTGTACCCTCCGGGTGCGGAACACATCGGACAGGGCGGAGCTCACGGAGCTGACCCTGTCTTACGCAGAGAGCGCCGGAGAGCTGCTTCCGGCCCAGACGGACAGCCTCCGCCTGGAAACGCTCCTGCCGGGCCGGGAACAGACCGTCACCCTGCCGATCACAGTCCCGGCGGAGGCCCGGCCCGGCGCGCACCAGCTCCGGGTCCGCCTCTCCTACCGCTCTCTCCGGGGGGAGGGCAGCGCCGAGGCCCTTCTGACGGTCCCGGTTACGCAGACCCTCCGGCTGGAGCACGGCCCCGTGACCCTGGCGGACACCGTGATCCAGGGCGAGAGCGCCGGGATCAGCGTGGAGCTGATGAATCTCGGGGCGAACGAGGTCAAAAATCTGCGCATGACCCTGGATCTGGGGGATTTCGTGCGGGATCAGACGGTGCTGGTGGGCAATCTGCCCGGCGGCGAGAGCGTCACCGGGAAGCTGGCCTTCTCCACCGCCGCCGCGCCCCTTGGCCCGGCGGAGGGAAGGCTGACCGTGGTCTATGAAGACGCCTCCCGCCGCGAGGCCTCCTTCTCGGAGCCCCTGCGGATCACAGTGGAAGCCCCTGCTCCGATCCCGGTCCCCGCGACTGAGCAGAAGGACGAGGGCAGGACCGTTCCCCTCTGGCTCCTGCTGGCCGCCTGCGGCTTCCTCCTGGCCGCCCTTCTCCTCCAGGGACTCCTTCTGCGCTCCAGGCTGCACAAGCTGGAGGAGGAACGGCTGTAGCGCTTCCCCGCCAAGGCCATTCCGCAAGCATATCGCGGCCTTGACAAAAAACGCCCCGGCCCTCTTGAAAAGGGGCCGGGACGTGGTATAAGATCGGCACCAATCGTTTTATTCGGTCATAGTATGGGTAAAAAAGAAGCTTCCTGGCTGGGGTTTTCCGGTTCGACGCTGCTGGTTGGAAAGAAATAAAAACAGAGAGGCACCAGCCAAGCCCTTTTTTGGGGAAAGCTGGTGCCTTTGTATTACGGAATGCACAGTTTGGGCTTGTAATCCATCGAATTTTGTGATATGATTGGTTAGCGAAGGACAACTGGCGTTTGCTCCGGAATCCTGCCCATCCTGCCCTGCTGCGGATGGGCCTTTTCCCGGCGCAGAAGTTAGCTTTGCCTAACAAGCGAAAACAGGAGGTATGAATCATGTTAACCGGAAAAATCGCAATCTTCGTCTATGGCGCCCTCTTCGGCTCGGCGGGACTGAAAATTTTGGCCAGCAAGGACGCCCGGAAGCTCTACACCCACCTGACCGCGGCGGGGCTCCGCTGCAAGCAGGAGCTCATGCGGAACGTGGATGAGGTTCAGGCTGCCTGCTCCGACATTCTGGCGGATGCCAGACAGATCAACGCGGAGCGGGAGGCCGCCGAGGGGGCCGCCTACGTGGAGGATACCGCCGCGCCTGCCAAGGAAGAAGCTGCCGAGGCATGAGATTTCAGATCCTGCATCGCAGCCTCGGAAGGCTCCGTCTCCGGGCCTGCGTGCGCTCCATGACCACCGGCCAGGCGGACCTGCTGGAGGCCTGGCTGCTGGCGGAAGCCTCGGTGGAGCGGGTGGTGATTCTGGAGAACATTCGCAGCGTCACCGTCTGCTATCGGGGAGATCCGGCACCCGTCACAGCGCGGCTGGCCGCCTTTTCCGAGGAGACAGCCCTGGCCGCGCTGCCGCCCCTGCACCACAGCAGCCGGGCCATGAACCGGGAATACAAGGAAAAGCTGGTGGGGATGGTCGTTTCCCATTTCTGCAAGCGTTGGTTTTTGCCGGCGCCGGTGCGGGCGACCCTCTGCGCCTGTGAGTCTGTTCCCCGGATCCTGACCGCGGTGAAAACGCTGTGGTCCCGGCGGCTCACCGTGGACGTGCTGGACGGCGCCGCCATCGGCGTCTCCCAACTCACCGGCGACTTTGCCACCGCCTCGTCTGTGATGTTCCTGCTCCGGCTGGGGGAGACCCTGGAGGAATGGACCCACAAGCGCTCCGTGGAGGACCTGGCCCGCAGCATGGCCCTGCAGGTGGATTCCGTCTGGCGGCTGGAGGCCGACGGGCGGCAGGCCCTGGTTCCCCTGAACAGCGTATCCCCCGGGGACCTGGTGCTGGTCCACACCGGCCATGTGCTGCCCCTGGACGGCATTTTAGAGCAGGGAGACGTGATGCTGAACCAGGCCTCACTCACCGGGGAGTCTGTTCCCGTGGCCAAGCGGCCCGGGGCGGCGGTCTACGCCGGCTCCGTGGTGGAGGATGGCAACTGCGCCCTGCGGGTCACGGGAACGGCGGGAGAGAACCGCTACGACCGCATTGTGCGAATGATCGAGGACTCCGAGCGCTTGAAATCCGGGGTGGAGCTGCAGGCTGCCAATCTGGCGGATCGGCTGGTGCCTTGGTGCCTGGGGGGCAGCCTGCTCACCTGGCTGCTGACCCGGAACGTGGCCCGGGCCGTGTCGGTGCTGATGGTGGACTTCTCCTGCGCCTTGAAGCTCTCCATGCCCCTGAGCGTCCTGTCCGCCATGCGGGAGGCCGGGACCCGGAAGATCACCGTTAAGGGCGGAAAATTCCTGGAGCGGGTCAGCGAAGCGGACACCGTAATCTTCGATAAGACCGGAACCCTCACGAAAGCCTGTCCCACGGTGGCAAAGGTGGTACCCTTCCACGGGCAGCAGGAGGCGGAGATGCTTCGCGTGGCCGCCTGCCTGGAGGAACACTTTCCCCATTCCGTGGCAAACGCCGTGGTCCGGGCAGCCCGGGAACGGGGCCTGGACCATGAGGAGATGCACTCCGAGGTGGAATACGTGGTGGCCCACGGCATTGCCACCCGGATTGACGGCAAGCGTACCGTCATCGGCAGCCGCCATTTTGTGTTTGAAGATGAAGCCGTCACCATCCTCCCGAAGGATCAGGCGGCCTTTGACACCCTGGAGCAGGGCCTGTCCTGGCTTTATCTGGCGGTGGACGGGGTCCTTTCCGCTGCCATCGGCATTCTGGATCCCCTGCGCCCGGAGGCAGCGGAGGCCCTGACCGCCCTGCATGGGGCCGGGATCGGGAAGACCGTCATGCTTACCGGGGACAACCGCAGCACTGCCGCAGCCATCGCCCAAACCCTGGGGGTGGACGAGTTCCGGGCTGAGGTGCTGCCGGAGGACAAGGCGGATTACATCAAGCGGGAGCAGGCGGCCTATCGGACCGTCATCATGATCGGAGACGGCATCAACGACACCCCAGCCCTGTCCCTGGCGGACGTGGGCGTGGCCGTGGGCAGCGGGGCCACCATTGCCCGGGAGGTGGCGGACGTGGTCATCGCCGCGGAGGATCTGCGGGAGCTGGCCTGGCTCAAGGGACTTTCCGACGCGCTGATGAAACGCATCCGGCAGAACTATCATTTCGTCATGGGCTTCAACGGGAGCCTGATCGCCCTGGGCGCCCTGGGGATTCTCCCTCCCGCCCTCAGCGCCCTGCTGCACAATTCATCCACCCTGCTGCTGAGTCTGCACAGTCTGACCAATCTGATGGAGGAACAAGAAAACAGGAGGAAAAATCCGTGAAAAACCATCGCTTTTTTGCCTGGGCCACCGTGGTCTGCTTCGTGCTGACCCTGATCACAGGCTATCAGAAGAAGTAAGAACGGGAAAGACAAATCGAATCAATCAGTTCGCAATCGAAACGCCGTCAAGCAGGAGAAGATTCTGCTTGGCGGCATTTCTATGATACGGAGGCGATTTCCTCTTTGACACAGCGAGCAAGCGGCACGAGAAACCAATCATCACTTCGTGAGTACCCGGGTTTATCACATGACTGTCAGCGAATTCCTGGAGCATTTCTATCCAGATACGCTTCCCAATCCGTCTGACAGAATAACCCGGCAAAAGCGGCAGCAAACCGCCCTGTTTATACACCCGCCGCGGCGTTTTCGTCAGCTACACAACATATTCCATCCCGGAAGCCGTCTGGAGGAAGCCAAGCTGACCGAAACGGCGCAGCGTACATGCGTCCATTCAAAGAACATCCCGGAGGCGGCGAGCGGCCTCCCGGGTGTCTTCCGGGGTGCCGAAGCAGGAAAAGCGGAACCAGCCCTCGCCGCAGGGGCCGAAGCCGACGCCGGGGGTCCCCACGATCCGGGTCCGGTCAATCAGAAAGTCGAAGAAGTCCCAGCCCTGCATGCCCTTGGGGCAGCGGAACCAGACGTAGGGGGCGTTTTTGCCGCCGGTATAGGGCAGGCCCAGCGCCTCCAGGGCATCGGTCAGGATTTTCGCATTGTCCCGGTAGACCTGGAGATTTTTCCCGCTCTGGGCAAGGCCCTCCGGGCTCAGGGCCGCCTCGCCGGCCCGCTGGAGCAGGTAGGACACGCCGTTGGAGCAGGTGGTCCGGTTGCGGACCCACATATCATGCAGGGACGTCTCCTCCCGGATCAGGGCTTGGGGCACCACGGTCCAGCCCAGGCGGGTGCCGGTAAAGCCAGCGGTTTTGGACAGGGATGCAATCTCAATGGCGCAGCGCTCCGCACCGGGCAGCTCGTAGATGCTGCGAGGGACTGCCGGGTCCGTGATAAAGGCCTCATAGGCGGCGTCAAAGAGGATGACAGCGTCTCTGGCGTTAGCCCAATCCACCCACTGTTGAAGCTGTGCTCTGGTATAGGCCGCCCCGGTGGGGTTGTTGGGGGAGCAGAGGTACACCAGCTCCGCCTCCAGATTCTCGGGCGGCAGGGGAAGGAAGCCGTTTTCCTCCCCGCCGGGAACGGATACAATGGTCCGTCCCGCCATCAGATTGGTATCCACGTAGGCCGGGTAGGCGGGCTCGATCACCGCCACCCGGTTTTCTTGCGCGAACAGGCCTCCGATCACGCCCAGGTCGTCCCCGGCCCCGTAGGAGATGAAGATCTCCGCCGGGTCCAGCTTTGTGCCCCGGCGGGCGTAGTAATCCGCCACAGCCTGCTTCATAAAGTCCTTCCCCAGCTCCGGCATATAGCCCTGGAAGCTCTCCTGCTTTGCCTGGTCCTCCGCCGCCCGGTGCAGGGCCGCAATCACCGCCGGGGCCAGAGGAAGGGTCACGTCTCCCACCCCCAGGAGCAGCAGCCGGTCCCGGGGGTGGTCCCGGCGCAGGGCGTCCACGGTCTGGTTGATGCGGTAGAACAGATAGCTGGTTTTCAGTCGGCTGTAATAGGGATTGATATGGGTCATAGCTTGATCTCTCCTTCGTAGACGGTTTCCGCCGGGCCCTCCATCTGAATCGAGCCGTCAGCGCGGACGGTGATGAACAGACTGCCGCCGTCCAGCACCAGCTCAATGGGGCTGTCCGCCGGGCAAAGGCCGCGGCTTACCGCAGCGGCCGCCGAAGCGCAGGCTCCGGTGCCGCAGGCCAGGGTCACGCCGCTGCCCCGCTCCCAGACCCGCATCCGCAGCCGGTTCGGAGCCAGCACCTGTACAAACTCCACGTTCACCCCACCGGGGACGGAATGCTCCAGTTTTGGTCCTCCTGTCGTTATGTCAACCGCTCCAACATCCGACACAAATCGAACCAGGTGGGGATTCCCCAGATCCACCAGATCCCCGGCGCTTCCCGGGGTGGTTTTTGCGGTTCCCATCTCCACGCTGGCGCCGGTGATTTTGCCCGCCTCGCCGTGCAGGGTCAGCTGCCGCAGCCCTGCCCGGGTTTCGATGACAAGCACACGTTTTCTGGTATAGCCGTGGTCATAGAGATATTTCCCCACGCAGCGGATGCCGTTGCCGCACATCTCGGCCTCGCTGCCGTCGGCGTTGAAGATCCGCATGGAGAAATCCGCCCGGTTTGATGGTCCCATGAAGATCAGTCCGTCGGCGCCGGGGCCGAAGTGCCGGTCAGACAATCGGCGGCTGAACTGGGCCGCGTCTTCCGGTACCGGGCCGTAGACGTACAAATAATCGTTGCCAAGGCCCTGCATTTTGGTAAAGCGCATCAGCTCTGCCCTCCTTTTTGCCGGGTCAGGGCCGCCCGCAGGAAGCCCAGAAACAGCGGGTGCGGCCGGTTGGGCCGGGATTTGAACTCCGGATGATACTGGACGCCCACATAGAAGGGATGCTCCCGCAGCTCCACCGCCTCGACAAGCTGTCCGTCCGGAGATTGGCCGCAGAGCACCAGACCGGCCTGCTCCAGGGCGGCCCGGTAGTCGTTGTTCACTTCGTAACGGTGCCGGTGCCGCTCTGAAATCCGCTCGGCTCCGTAGCATTCCATGAGCCGGGTTCCGGGCCGGATCTCGCAGGGCCAGGCGCCCAGGCGCAGGGTGCCGCCCTTGTTTACGGCATCACTCTGCCCGGGCATAAAGTCGATGACCTTGTGGGGGCTGTTGGGGTCAAATTCGCCGGAGTTGGCGCCGGGAAGCCCCGCCTCATTCCGGGCGAATTCTATGACGGCAATCTGCATGCCAAGGCAGAGACCCAGATAAGGGATTCCGTGCGTTCTGGCGTACTTGGCAGCAAAGATCATCCCTTCGATGCCCCGGCCGCCGAAGCCGCCGGGCACCAGAATTCCGTCCAGGGGGGCAAGTTCCGCCTCTGTGACTGTTTCCGAGTCGATCCAGTCGATTTCTACCCGCACCCCGCAGGCGTAGCCCGCGTGCCGCAGCGCCTCTGCCACGGAGAGATAGGCGTCGTGAAGCTGTACGTATTTGCCCACCAGGCCGATCCGGACCGAGCCCTGCAGGCGCTTGATCCGCGAAACCAATGCGGTCCACTCTCTCAGATCCGGCTCCGGCGCCGGGAGGCCCAGCTCCCGGCAGACCACCCGGGAGAAGCCCGCCTGCTCCAGCATCAGCGGCGCCTCATAGAGCACCGGCAGGGTGCGGTTTTCCAGCACGCAGTCGGGCTTTACGTTGCAGAACAGGGAGATTTTTTGAAAGATGCTCTCCTCCAGCGGCTCGTCGCAGCGCAGCACGATGAGATCCGGCCGGATGCCCATGCCCTGCAGCTCCTTCACCGAGTGCTGGGTGGGCTTGGACTTGTGCTCCTCCGAGCCGTGGAGATAGGGCACCAGGGTCACGTGGATGAAGAGGCTGTTCTCCCGGCCCACCTCCAGGGCAATCTGCCGCACGGCCTCCAGAAAGGGCTGGGATTCGATGTCGCCGATGGTGCCGCCGATCTCGGTGATGACCACGTCCGCGCCGGTCTGCCGCCCCACCCGATAGACGAAGTCCTTGATTTCGTTGGTGATGTGGGGGATCACCTGGACCGTCGCGCCCAGGTATTCTCCCCGGCGCTCCTTGTTCAGCACGTTCCAGTAGACCCTGCCGGAGGTCAGATTGGACCAGCGGTTCAGATCCTCGTCGATGAAGCGCTCGTAGTGGCCCAGGTCCAGGTCCGTCTCCGCTCCGTCTTCGGTGACGTAGACCTCCCCGTGCTGGTAGGGGCTCATGGTGCCGGGGTCCACGTTGATGTAGGGGTCCAGCTTCTGGGCAGCCACCTTCAGCCCTCGGGCCTTCAAAAGCCGGCCCAGGGAGGCCGCCGTGATGCCCTTGCCCAGGCCGGAGACCACGCCGCCGGTCACAAAAATATATTTCGTCATGGATGTCTCCTCCCTTACTCCCATTCCACCGTTGCCGGCGGCTTGGATGAAATATCATAGACCACTCTGGATATGCCGGGCACCTCATTGGTGATGCGGCTGCTGGCCCTTGCCAGCACGTCATAAGGCAGGCGCGTCCACTCCGCCGTCATAAAATCGTCCGTGGATACTGCCCGAAGGGCCACCGTAAGACCATAGGTCCTGGCGTCTCCCATGACGCCCACGGTATTGGTGTCCGTCAGCACGGCAAAATACTGGTTCGGCCCTTCCGGAAGCCTCGCGGCGTCGATTACCTCACGGAAGATAGCGTCCGCCTCTTGAAGGGCATTTACCTTTTCCTTTGTGATCTCCCCGATGATCCGCACCGCCAGGCCCGGCCCGGGGAAGGGCTGCCGCCATACCAGCTCCTTTGGCAGCCCCAGCATGGCGCCCACCTGCCGGACCTCATCCTTAAACAGCTCCCGCAGGGGCTCTACGATCTGTTCGAAGCAGATCAACTCCGGCAGACCGCCCACGTTGTGATGGCTCTTGATCATGGCGGAGTCACCCTTGCCGCTCTCGATTACGTCGGGGTAGATCGTCCCCTGGGCCAGGGCATGGATCTGGCCCAGGTTCTTTGCCTGCTCCTCAAACACCCGGATGAAGATCTCTCCGATGATCTTTCGCTTTTGCTCCGGGTCCCGGACTCCGGCCAGCTTTTGCAGAAACCGCTCCCGGGCGTTCACCCGGATCAGCCGGACGCCGAAGCGGTTTTGGAAGGTCTGCTCCACAAAATCAGCCTCGCCCTTCCGCAGCAGACCGTGATCCACAAAGACGCAGACCAGGTTCTGCCCGATGGCCCTGTGCAGCAGCAGAGCTGCCACCGAGGAGTCCACACCGCCCGACAGCGCCAGCAGAACCCGCTTCCCAGAGAGCCTGGTCCGGTAATCTGCAATGATCCGATCCGCGTAATCCAGCGCGCTCCAATCCCCCTTGCAGCCGCAGACAGAAAAGAGGAAATTCCGAAGAATCTGTCTGCCATATTCGGTGTGGGTCACCTCCGGATGAAACTGTACGCCATAGAGCTTCTTCGCGTCGCAGCCCAGGGCGGCGCAGGGGCATTTTTCTGTGTCCGCAAGGGCCTGCCAGCCCTCCGGCAAGGTGCTGATGTAGTCCGTATGGCTCATCCAGCAGACGCTTGACGCTGGGACGTCCTGAAACAGCAGATGCGGCCTTGACCGCAGCGTTGTCTTTCCGTACTCGCTGCCGGCTTCGGCCTTTGACACAGTTCCGCCCTCCAGAAAAGCCAGCAGCTGTGCCCCGTAGCAAATACCCAGAATCGGAATCCCCAGCTTGAGGACTTCCGCGTCGCAGCGGGGCGCGGCGGGGTCGTACACGCTGTTGGGGCCGCCGGTAAAGATGACGCCCCGATACCCGGCGCTTTGGATTTCGCCGGGAGAAACGCGGCCATAGGCTGCGATCTCGGCATAAACCCCCAGCTCCCGCACTCTGCGGGCGATGAGCTGGTTATACTGGCCGCCGAAATCCAAAACAAGAATTTTTTCCATCTGCATCCTCCATCACAGTTCAATGGCTGCAGGTTGTTCTGCAGCTTCGGAAAGCAGCGGCGCAACCTTCTGTAAAAACCGCGCTACCTGCTCCGGGCAGCGGCCGATATACAGACGCGGGTCCAGAAGCGCATTCAGGTCCCTTTCGGTCAATCCAAAGGCCGGCTCCCGGGAAAGCCGCTGCAGCAGATCGCAGGGCTCGCCGTTTTTCATCCTTGCTGTGGCCTCCATGGAGCAGCGTCGGATGATCTCATGCAGCTGCTGCCGATCACCGCCCCGCTTGACCCCCTCTATCAACAGATTCTCCGTGGCAAGAAAGGGGAGAAATTCCCGGACCGCTGCTTCCACCACGCGCTCGTTGACCCGTAAACCGTCCGTTACGTTCTGCGCCAGGCGAAGGATGGCGTCCGCTGCCAGAAAGCCCTCCGGCATGGAGATGCGGCGGTTGGCGGAGTCGTCCAACGTCCGTTCCAGCCATTGGGTCGAGGCGGTCATGGCAGCGTTCATTGCGTCTGCCATTAAATAGCGCGCCAGGGAGCAGATGCGCTCACAGCGCATGGGGTTGCGCTTGTAGGCCATGGCGGAGGAGCCGATCTGCTCCTCCTCAAAGGGCTCCTCCAGCTGCCGGTCATGCTGTAAAAGGCGAACGTCGTTTGCCATCCGGTATGCGCTCTGGGCAATGGAGGACAGAACGTTCAGAATCCGGCTGTCCAGCTTGCGGGGGTAGGTTTGCCCGCAAACCGGGCAGCATTCTGAAAAGCCGAATGCTTCTGCCAGGGCGCGGTTCATCTCGTCGATCTTTTCCACGTCGCCGCCGAAGAGCTCCAAAAAGCTTGCCTCGGTTCCTGTGGTTCCCCGGCAGCCGAGGAATTTGATCTGACTGAGAACGAAATCCAGCTCCTCCAGATCAGAGAGAAAATCCTGCATCCATAATGTGGCGCGTTTGCCCACCGTGACCGGCTGGGCCGGCTGGTAGTGGGTATAGCCCAGGGTTGGCGTGTCCTTCCAGCGCTCGGCAAACCGGGCCAGATTGTTCAGCACGGCTTGCAGCTCCTTGCGCAGATGCAGCAGAGCGTCCCGGTAGAGAATCAGATCCGCGTTGTCGGTGACGTAACAGCTTGTGGCGCCGAGATGCAGGATGCCTGCCGCGGAGGGGGCTGCCTTGCCATAGGCATACACGTGGGCCATCACGTCATGCCGCACCTGGGCTTCCCGCCGGCGGACCAGGTCATAGTCTATATCCGTAAGGTGCTCGGAAAGCTCCCGCACCTGATCCTCCGTGATGGGCAGGCCAAGCCTTCGCTCCTGCTCGGCCAAGGCAAGCCACAGCCTGCGCCAGGTCCGATAGCGGGTATCCGCCGAGAACAGGCGCAGCATATACGGGGATGCATAGCGTGCGGAAAGCGGGGATTCGTAACAGTCAGTCATGGTCATGCTCCTGTCGAACAATGATACTGTCTCTTTCAGCGCCTACGGACACGTAGGCAATGGGACAGCCGATGGCTTTTTCCAGATATGTGACGTAAGCCTGCGCGGCCTCGGGCAGGTCCTCCCAGCGCCGGACGCCGGAGATGTCGCAGTGCCAACCCTCCAGGAATTCCAGAACCGGTTCCGCGTCCTCCAATTCGGTGGGAAATGGGAACTGATCGGTCTCGTTCCCGTTGAGGCGATAGCGGGTGCAGACAGGGATGGTGTCCAGATAGCTCAGCACGTCCAGCTTTGTCAGCGCAAGCCTTGTGGCGCCCTGCAGCGCCGCGCCGTAGCGCGTCGCCACCAGATCTACCGGACCGACGCGGCGGGGTCTGCCGGTCTTTGCGCCATATTCAGCGCCGGCCTCTCTGAGTCGCTCGGCCTCATCCCCGAAGGTCTCACAGACAAAGGGTCCCTCGCCCACGCAGGTGGAATAGGCCTTGACCACGCCAATCACCTCGTCGATCCCGGCGGAGGGAAGTCCGGCTCCGATGGGGGCATAGGCCGCCAGGGTGTTGGAGGAGGTGGTGTAGGGATAGATGCCGTAGTCCAGATCCCGGAGTGCGCCGAGCTGCGCTTCAAACAAAATGGATTTGCCCTGCCCTTGGGCCTGCCTCAAATACGCGCCGGTATCGCACACAAAGGGCAGAATCGGCGCGCAGAAGTCCTGCAGCCACTGCTCCATTTGCGCCATCGTATAGCCGGAGGCGCCGTAGACCCTGGTCAGAGTCAGGTTTTTCCACTCCAAAAGCGCCTGAAGTTGTTCCCGCAAGGAATCCATATGGGCAAGCTGGCCTGCAAGAATGGTCTTCTTCTGGAATTTATCCGAGTAAAACGGCGCGATGCCCTGCTTTGTAGAGCCGTATTGCCTGTCCGCCAGGCGCTGCTCCTCCAAAGCGTCCAGATCCCGGTGCCAGGGCAGAAGCAGAGAGGCGCGGTTGCTGATCCGCAGATTGTCCGGTGTGATCTGCACACCCTTCTCCCGCAGCTCCAGGATTTCCTTCCAGAGATTTTCCGGGTCCAGGGCCACACCGTTTCCAAGAATATTGACTACCCCACTGCGGAAGATCCCGGAGGGCAGCAGATGGAGGGCGAATTTTCCTTTTTCGTTGATGACTGTGTGCCCGGCGTTGCCGCCGCCCTGGTATCGCACCACAACGTCATACTGCTCGGTGAGATAATCCACCATCCGGCCCTTTCCCTCATCTCCCCAGTTGACGCCAACGATTACACAATTTCCCATACGTACCCCCTGTTTTCAGACGGAGAACAGCAGCTCGGCATAGCTGGGGAAGGGCCATGCCCGGGCCTCCGTTTTGGCCTCGGCCTCGTCGCAGGAGATTCGCAGGCTCTGCATCCGGGGCAGCAGCGCGTCCCGGATGCCTGCAGCGTCCTCCGCCCCGGTTCCGGCACTGACGCTGTGCAGCAAAGCGTCCTCCAGCTCCGCCGCCTTCCGGTGGATCTCGTCGATCAGCGAAGAAAGCTCCGCCGCAAGGCTGCTTTCATAGACGCAGCCCGCCTCCGGCAGCAGGGTCTTTCGTTTCACGGCCCGCTCTGACAGCTCGGCGGCAAAGCCGGAAACGGCGGGCAGGATCTGACGCCTTGTCATCCAGAGCATGGTTTTGGCTTCAATGCGCACCGTCTTGCAGTAGTTGTCCAGCAGGGTTTCGCAGCGGGCCCGCAGCTCTGTTTCGGAATAGACCCTGTGTTTTGTGAGCAGGGCCACGTTCTTTTCGTCCAGGAGATGGGGCATAGCGTCCGCCGTGGTGCGGTAGTTGCACAGGCCCCGCTTTTCCGCCTCCTGCAGCCAAGCCTCGTCATACCCGTTGCCGTTGAAGAGGATGCGCCGGTGGGCCCGGAAGCTGTCCCGGATCAGGGCGTGCAGGGCGGTCTCAAAGTCCTCCGCCTGCTCCAGAGCGTCTGCGTACTGCCGCAGGCTCTCCGCCACGGCGGCGTTCAGCATCAGGTTGGCGCAGGCGATGCTGTCAGAGGAGCCCACCATACGGAACTCGAACTTATTGCCGGTGAAGGCAAAGGGCGAGGTGCGGTTGCGGTCCGTATTGTCCCGGGCAAAGCGGGGCAGCGCGTCCACGCCCAGCTTCAAGGTGGTGCTCTTTGCGGCCTCGTAGGGCCGGTCCTCGACGATCGCGTCCAGAATGGCGGTGAGCTCGTCGCCCAAAAAGACGGAGACCACCGCAGGCGGCGCCTCGTTGGCGCCCAGCCGGTGGTCGTTCCCGGCTGTGGCCACAGAAATTCGCAGCAGATCCTGGTAGTCGTCCACTGCCTGGATCACAGCGCAGAGGAAGAGCAGGAACTGGGCGTTTTCATAGGGGGTATCCCCGGGTGAGAGCAGATTGAGGCCGGTATCTGTGGCAATGGACCAGTTGTTGTGTTTGCCCGAGCCGTTGACCCCGGCAAAGGGCTTTTCGTGCAGCAGGCACACCAGGCCGTGCCGCAGCGCCGTCTTCTGCATGATCTCCATGGTGAGCTGGTTTTGATCTGTGGCCAGGTTGGTGGTGGTGTACACAGGAGCCAACTCATGCTGGGCTGGAGCCACCTCGTTGTGCTCGGTTTTGGCCGGGATGCCCAGCTTCCAGAGCTCCCGGTTCAGATCCTCCATATACGCGGCGATCCTGGGCTTGATGGAGCCGAAGTAGTGGTCGTCCATCTCCTGGCCCTTGGGGGGCATGGCGCCAAAAAGCGTCCGGCCGGTAAAGATCAGATCCTTCCGCCGGTCATACATGCCCTTGTCGATGAGAAAATACTCCTGCTCCGCGCCGACGCAGGTCCGCACCCGCTTCACCTCCGTGTTTCCGAACAGCCGCAGCACCCGCAGGGCCTGCCGGTTGAAGGCCTCCATGGAGCGCAGCAGCGGCGTCTTCTTATCCAGCGCCTGCCCGCCATAGGAGCAGAAGGCCGTGGGAATACAGAGGGTTTTTCCCTTGAGAAAGGCGTAGGAGGTGGGGTCCCAGGCGGTGTAGCCTCTGGCCTCAAAGGTGGCCCGCAGGCCGCCGGAGGGGAAGGAGGAGGCGTCCGGCTCGCCCCGGATCAGCTCCTTGCCGGAGAACTCCGGAATGATCCGCCCGTCGGAGGCAGGGCTGATGAAGCTGTCATGCTTCTCCGCGGTGATGCCGGTGAGGGGCTGGAACCAGTGGGTAAAGTGCGTTGCCCCGTGCTCGATGGCCCAGGTCTTCATGGCCGCGGCCACCGCCTCTGCCACCACCGGGTCCAGACGGGAGCCCTCGTCAATCGTTTTTCTGAGCTTCTGATAAACCTTGGCGGAAAGCGTTGCTTTCATCACTCTGTCGTCAAAAACAAGACTTCCGAAGCTGTCAAAGTCATGCGCCATACTGAAATCCTCCCGAAAAAAGAATAAAAAAAGGGCAATGGGGGCACTTAGGACCGTGATCCTAAAGACTCCATTGCCTTTACCCGCGTATTATACGGGATGATATTTTATTTGTCAAGCCCCTTTTCAAGTTTGATTTGATGTAGTATAATACGAAAAGATTTTGTTTGGGGGTATGATTATGCAGTACACCAGCCAGGACGTTCAGAGCTTTGTGGCCGAGGAGGACGTTCGCTTTATCCACCTGGCCTTTTGTGACGTGTTCGGGCGGCAGAAGAACATCGCCATTTTGCCCTCGGAGCTGCCCAGGGCTTTTTCCTATGGGATCGCCATCGACGCCTCCGCCATTCGCGGCTTTGGCGGCCAGGTGCACTCAGACCTGTTCCTGCACCCGCTGCCTCAGACCCTTAAACTGCTGCCCTGGCGGCCGGAGCAGGGGAAGCTGGTGCAGATGCAGTGCAGCGTCAGCTGCCCGGACGGAAGCCCCTTTGAGAACGACACCCGCAGCCTGCTGATCCGGGCTGTGGAGGAAGCCGGCGCCAGGGGCCTGCGCTTCTCGTTTGGCGCGGAGCTGGAGTTTTATCTCTTTTGCCTGGACGATCAGGGCAACCAGACCCGCATCCCCGTGGATCAGGCCTCCTATATGGACAGTGCTCCGGACGACCGGGGCGAGGGCGTCCGGCGGGAGATCTGCATGATGCTGCAGGAGCTGGGCATCCAGCCGGAGGGGGCCCACCACGAGGAGGGACCCGGCCAGAATGAGATCGACTTCCGCTATTCCGACGCGCTGTCCGCCGCGGACAACGCCATGGCCTTCCGCAGAGTGGTCAAAACCGTGGCAGCCAGAAACGGCCTGTGGGCGGACTTCTCTCCCAGGCCTCTGGAGAATGCCCCGGGCAGCGGCTTTCACATCAACATTTCGGTGCAGTCCGCCGCGGGTGCGGATCTGCTTGGGCCCATGATCGCGGGCATCCTTCGGCACATTGGGGAGATCACCGTATTTCTCAACCCGCTGGAGGGCTCCTATACCCGCCTGGGCCGGGACAAGGCGCCGCGGTTTATCAGCTGGTCGGCCCAGAACCGCTCCCAGCTGATCCGGGTTCCCGCCGCGGAGGGCGAATTCCGGCGGGCAGAGCTGCGCTCTCCGGACCCGGCGGCAAATCCCTATCTGGCCTACGCCCTGCTGATCTGGGCCGCCATGGACGGGATTGCAAGGAAGCTGCCCCTGCCTCCTGCCGCGGATCTGAATCTGTTTACCGCAGATGAAGCGACCCAGGCGCGGTTTGCCCGGCTGCCGGAATCCAGGCAGGCCGCCGCAGCGCTGGCTGCCTCCAGCGACTTTTTGAGGGCCCATTTGCCCCGGACGTTGATCGACAGCTATTGTTTTTGAGATGGAGAACGCAGAAAAGGGGGTGACGCGGTGCTCTTTCCAAGTCAATGCTGCAGCCTGCTGCTGGTCTCCTGCTCGGAGCGGTTCAACGAAACGGTTCTCGGCCTTTGCAAGCCATATTGCGATCCCATCCGCCTGGTCCCCTCTGTGAACGCGGCAAAGCGCGCGGTTCTGGACCAGAGCTATGACCTGGTGCTGCTCAACGCGCCTCTGCCCGACGGGCAGGGGATGGACCTGGCCGCGGAGCTTTCCGCCGGGCGGCAGACCATCTGCCTGCTGCTTCTGCGGGCCCAGGAGTTCAAGCTGCTGCAGAGCCGGGCGGAGGAACAGGGTGTTTTCACCCTCGAAAAGCCCACCACACCCCGGACGCTGGAGACCGCGATTCACTGGATGTTCACAGCTCGACAGCGCCTGCGCCGTCTGGAGCAGAAAACCCAGAGCCTGGAGGAGAAAATGCAGGAGATCCGCATCGTCAACCGCGCCAAGTGGCTGTTGATCGGCCAACTGGGGATGACGGAGGCCGACGCCCACCGCTATCTGGAAAAGCAGGCCATGGACCGCTGTGTCTCCCGCCGTTCAGTAGCAGAAGAGATCATCCGGGTATATGGCGCGTAACCAGGTACGCGGTCGTTCATTGCTATTACAATTGATTAATAATGGCTCCAATGTCGTCATCGATACAAATAGACTGCCGGTTAATCTGCTCTGGACAGACTGCTTCACCGTAGTTGATGCAGGCGTATGTTGCTTCCGGATTCTTCGCCGTCATTTGCCAGAAGGGATACTTGATGATGATCGGTGTGTTGTAACCAACGCCGAGCTCCAGAAAAAGCACCTTGTCACCACGGGTGCGCAGGAAATTCTCATACTGCTCCGCCGCCTGATGCCAGTCTTCATCCTCTACAAACTTATCATCGGATCGCAGATTCATCGTCAACGGCTTCCCACACACGGGGCATCGAGGCAAAAACTCGGTGGGAACGGCCATTTTCAGCGATGCGCCTTTTGGAAGGACCAGCTCGTTGTTTTCTCCGATCACCCATCCCTGCGAAAAAACCATCTCGCGAATCATGTTTTCGTTTTCGTAAATCATTGCTCGGAGCACCGCAACGGAAAGAAGCTGCCCGTCCCGGCGGACGAGCAGCTTCGTCATGAAAGCTATTTCCCCGCTCTGGTTTCCAGAGCGGAATGGGAGGAGGTCCAGCGGCGGCTGAATGAGCAGACCGGGAAGATCAAGAAGCAATGTATGTCAGGAACAAGGGACGGAGCGGCAGCAAACAAGCCCAGCCATCGCTATGCAGGTCTGCTACAGTGCGCCGCCTGCGGCGCTCCCTTCGTGCCGATGATCCGCTGGTGGAACGGCAGCCGCCGGGTGGAATACGTCTGCAAAAGCTACCACCGATTGGGAAAAGCCGCCTGCAGCTCCCACCGGATCCACGAGGAAACCCTCAACGCCCAGGCGGAAGCTCACGCCAAAGGCCTTTGGGAAACAATGCAGTCAGACATGGATCGCGTCAACAAGCTGCTGAAGCAATCCTCCCTGCAAGCCCCCGGCATCCAGAAATGAATCGCAGAGCTCAAAGCTCAGACAGAGCAAATGGAGCAGGAGATGGATGAGCTTTTGATGGAACAAATCAGTTTATCAGCATTGGAGCATCCTGGACAACTTTGAGTGGGCCGAGGGCTACGGCCCGCGCTTCGGTCTCGTCCACGTGGATTATCAGACGCAGAAGCGCACCATCAAGGATTTCGGTTATCATTACGCGGAGATTATCCGCACCGGCGGAGAGATTCTGTGACAGGACACCCTGCCAATCTGGAACAAAGGCTCCAGGTCGGCAGGGTGTCCTGCTGTGTCTGTGAATTGTTTGAGAAATACGCAACCCTTTTCCAAAAAGAGTTTCCTTAGTAACCAAGCTCCATACATTGACCATTGTTTCAACCTTCCCATATCTTTAATAATGAAACCAGAAGTAAGAAACCGGTGTTGCGTTACGCGGCAGACAATCAAATGGAGGTAATTGCAATGACAAACGAAATGATTTCCGCAAAGATGGAGCTGAAGGAATTGGTGGACGTGTTTTCCAACCTGGCAGACGTGAAGGACGCGGCGGCGCAGGGCGAGCTGTTCACGGAGGACGGCGTGCTGGAGTTCCAGATGGGCTTTGACGGCGAGGTTCAGAACATCGTCGGCCGCAAGGCTCTGGTGGAGACATTTTCCGCGACGATCAATCCCTGCAAAAGCGTTTACCACATCAACGGGCAGCACACCGTCCAGCTCAATGGTGACCTGACCGAAGCGGAGGGAACGGCATATTGCCAGGCCACCCTTGTGAACGAGGAAAACGGCAGAGACGTGATCACCACGAACTATGTCCGTTACGCGGACAAGTACGTCAAAGCTGACGGCAAGTGGTATATCAAGCGCAGAAGAACGACGTTCCTGATCTCCGAGAAGCGTGAGCTTGTGAGGTGACGGGTATGATGAACGCTGAGCGCAAATATCCCAATCTTTCGAGTCCGATCAGGATCGGCGCAGTCGAAATCAAAAACCGCATGATGATGGCGCCGATGGATACCGGCTTCGGCAACACGGAATGGGGCGGCTTCACCCAGGAGAGCATCGACTACTTTGTCCGCCGTGCCGAGGGCGGCTTCGGCCTTCTGTTTTCCGGCGGCACCAACGGAGACTGTGTGGTGGACGGCTGCGACGGGATTCTGAATCATCCTGACGAGTTTATCCGACAGGGCAAAGCGCTGAATGAACGGATCGCTCCTTACGGCTGCAAAATGTTCATCCAGCTTTCCATGAACGTGGGACGCAACGGCGGGCTGAAAACCCCGTCGCCCCTTCCGACCCTTGCAAACCCCGACGTCATCACCGAGGCGCTGACCGTGGAGGAGATCCATACCAAGGTGGAGGAAATGGGCAGAGCTGCGAAGCTCTGCAAGGACGCGGGCTTTGCCGGCGTTGACATCCACGCCATGCACTGGGGCCATCTGCTGGACTCCTTTGCCCTTGCTTTCATGAATCATCGTGACGACGAATACGGCGGGAGCCTTGAAAACCGCATCCGTGTGGCCAAGGAGATCGTCGAGGCAATCAAGCGGGAATTTCTGATGAAATCAAGTCTGCGGAGCAGCGCATGGCGGAGATTGCGGCTATGGAAAAACAAATCATAAACTATGCTAAAACGCGAGAAGTATATGTTGCCTATCGAAATGCTGGATACTCAAAAAAATTCCTTGCGGAGCATGAAAGTGAAATTGCGATACATAAGGCCGCAAAGCAATTCTTTGACGAGCAAAACGTCGGAAAAACCATACGTGAAAAGCTGCCGTCCATAAAGAGCTTGAAAGCTGAATACGCTCAGCTCATGGCGCAGAAAAAGGCAGCTTATCCGGAATATCGTAAAGCGCGTGAGGAGATGAAAGAGCTCCTTACCGCAAAGGCAAATATTGATCAAATGCTCGGTAACGGCGAAAGCAAAACCGAGCAAAAAACTTTACGCTCAAACACCCGTGAGGGTGAAAAAGAATAGCGATTTCGCAGAAATTGCGTTGCTGTGCCGCAGGCACATTTAGAGGGATTGGGATACTTCCCAACAAGCAGAAAATGTCCGTTGTGGCTGGAGGCCGGAATGGACATTTTTACGCATGTGTTATAACACATGCCCTGCTTGCCGGTAGTGAAAGAGGCCTTTTTGGGCCTCTTTCACGACTGCGAAGGGAAGCGCAAGTGACCCGAGCATCTGGCGGCAGCGCCGACAGCGAAGCGAAGCCCGTTCAGGGCCGCTTCGTAAGATCATAAAGCGACCGCTTGTGGGCGCTTCTCCGATTGGGACGTGGATCAATCTATTGACCGCTGGACGAAAACCAAAAGGAGGTTATGATGATCTTTCGTCTTTCCGACTATGACAAAAACCGGCGCAATCCGGACGCCATCGTCTACACAAATTCCTGCGGCCCAGCGACACGTTTGACCCGAAAAGATTTTGCGAATGATGCGGAGTTTCGCTATTGGAAAAAAGTTTCGGACATAGCTTATCAAGAGCAGGCACCAGCAGATCGAGAATGGTCAGACAAAACCGCAGAATGGAGCGATAATACCTCCGGCGCTGAAAATAGCCCGGAGGATTATTTTTTTGAGCGGCTGCGAATGCAGGAACGCCGCACAGAGATAGAAAAGCTCTTTGTGCAGCTCAAATCCGGAATCACCGATGTGCAGTACCGACGTTTTCGGATGTTTGTCATAGACGGCCTAAGTCAGCGACTAATTGCGAAAATCGAAGGCGTCAGCCCGGTGGCGATTTCAAAATCAATTCGCGCAGCAAGAAAAGCTGCGCGAAAAATCTATCTTGATAGGGAGGGATAAATCCACATTTTGCATCCTTGCGTTTCCCGGTACATCGGATATAATCGTGGTACAAGCTCGACCGGAAAACTTTTTCCGAGATTTTTTCAAAAATCCGCAAAAAGAGGTTAATTCCCTGGCCGAAAACTTGTATTAAGTAGAGAGCTTTTCCTCTCGACCTGAAGCTTGAAAACTGAAAATCCGTTACGCGGGTGCGGACCCTGGGTGTTGAGCAGCGACAGGCTCGGCGCGGAGACGACAGCGGTAACGCTGTCAGAGCGATCAACGAACCTGACAAGGAGGAGCTTGGCAGCTCTGACTTGCGACGACGACACGGGCGATTGCTACCTCTGCTACGGCCTCCCACTGACTTGAGGGGGAGCACGGAGCCGTTCGCCAGCCTTACAAGCAGCGGCGGCTCGGTGCTGGAACAGCTTGCCAAAGCGGCCCACGTAATGCCCACGCCAGGATTGAGACAGAATAGGCGACCAAATATGAATGGGATGGCGATTATGGCTGAACGAAAATGTAAAGATCATAACCCATCCTCCACCGTTTACGATTACCCGGAAGGGAAAAGGCGGTACGTTGTCACCAGCGACTTTCCAGAAAACGGCAGGTCCCTTGCGGAGCTGCTGTTGAGGTTGATCTTATCCGAAACCGGCTCCACCAAAATCTCAGACAAATAATGCTCGTCACAGTAGACTATACCCCGCAAGATGAAATGCAACTGTGACGATGAAAGGAGGAGCTGTGAGCAAGAAAAAGGCAACAACCAAGAACCGCGACAACACCGCTTTTTTGTATCTCCGTCTCTCCAGGGATGATAAACTGGATGGCGAGAGCTACAGTATCACGAACCAAAAGAAGCTGCTGACAAAGGCAGCAAAGGAAATGGGCTTTACCAACCTCGTGACCTTTACGGATGACGGTATCTCCGGTGTGACGATGAACAGGCCCGGATACATAGAAATGATGGCCGAGCTGGAGCAGGGACACGCCGCAGCCGTATTTGTGAAAGACCTCTCCCGCCTTGGGAGAAACTACATCGAGGTTGGTAAGCTCATGGAAGAGTTTTTCCCGACGCATGACATTCGGCTGGTTGCCATCTCGGACGGCATTGATACCCAAGAGGGCGAAAATGAGCTCGCTCCGATTCGGAACCTGTTCAACGAATGGTATGCTCGGGACATCAGTAAGAAACGCCGCATAAGCAATAAGGTCCGGGGGAACTCCGGCGAGCCGCTGGGGCCTCCGCCTTATGGCTATCAAAAGGACCCGGATGATCCGAAACGCTGGATCATCGACGAGGAAGCTGCCCAAGTTGTCCGGACCATCTTCACATGGTATCTCGCTGGCCGAGGTGTGGAGCAGATCGCAACACAGCTCGACCATGACGGCGTTCTGATTCCTACGGCGTATTTGAAAACAAAAGGGATCAATCGACCGACAAAACACGTAGCTGTTTCGCCAACGCACTGGAACTCGGCAACGATTGCAAAAATGCTTGCCAACCAGGAATACTGCGGCGACGTAATCAATTTCAAGACCTATTCCAAATCCTACAAGCTGAAAACACGTTATGCAAATGACCCTGATAAGATGGCGATTTTCAAAGACGTGCATGAACCAATCATTCAGCGGGCAGATTGGGAACAGGTTCAGGAGAAGCGAAACAGCCTGCGGAAGCGAGAAACGTATGACGGTGATGTAGGGCTGTTCTCCGGGCTGTTGACCTGTGCTGACTGTGGATGCAACATGCACTTTCACTTTAACCAGGGCAACCGGGAGATACGGTACTACAATTGCTCGAATTACAAGGGCAACCGTGGAAGCTGCACATCAACCCACTACGTCCGGGTGGATTTTCTGGAGCAGGTCATCTTAGGCGAAATCCGGCGCATGACCAAATTTGCAACTGCTTACGAAGATCAGTTTGCCGAGGCAGTCATGCAGCATAGCATCAGAGCCCAGGCAATAGAGCTCCGGGAGCTGCAAAAATCCCTGGCCTCCTTGCAGGCCAGGGATCAGGAGCTGGATAAGCTGTTTGAGAGGATCTACGAGGATAACGTCTCGGGAAAACTTACCGACGAACGGTTTGCCAGAATGTCTCAGAACTATGACGCGGAGCAGAAAGCCCTTTCCGCGAAGATCAAGGAAACGAAGGCTGCCATCGACGGCTTGAGGTCCAGGACCTTTACGAAAGAGATGTTTCTGTCTGCGGTCAGAAAGTACACCCGTGCCAAGAAGCTGTCCCGCGAAATGCTGAATGCGTTGATCGACCACATCGAAGTCCATCAGGCAGAGAAGATCAACGGCGTATGGGAGCAGCGGCTTACGATCCACTACAACGGAGTTGGAGCGGTTGCGATCCCCGAGACGGTTCCTCTGCCGGCTCCCGATGTAACCGTCAACACCCGCCGCGGCGTTTACGTCAGCTATACCCCGTAAAAAACCACCGGGTTTTCTTACAGCCTCAAATGCTGTAAGAAAACCCGGCATGGTGCGGGCAACAGGACTCGAACCTGCATGGTTTCCCACTGGAACCTAAATCCAGCGTGTCTGCCAATTCCACCATGCCCGCATATTAACTTTTAACAGAGGAGAAAGAGAGATTGCCGCGGAAGAGAGGAGAAAAACCTTCACTGAGGAGACAGCACCTAAATCCAGCGTGTCTGCCAATTCCACCATGCCCGCGTATTCAATTGAGCAAGGAAAACGCTCGATCTGAAAGGAGCCCGCTTTGCGTTCTCCGTTCCTTCCCGGAGGCGACGGAGCCGAAGTCCCGGATCGCCGTCAATTCGGCTGCCCCGTATGGGAATGTTATCATAGCACGAAAAGCGGGATTTGTCAATGAAGGGAAGAGACGAAAGGGGGAATTCGGGGAACAGGGAAGAGACGAAAGCGGGAATTCAATCGCAGCGGCGCGCCGGGAATCCGGGATTGCAATTCCGGGGCGCTTATAGTATAATAAATCAAATCGAAACCGGGATCAGGGATCAAGGATCAGGGATCAGGGATCAAGGATCAGGGGATGCGGGGACAAGCGGTGCTTGTCCGACGTTTCCCGCGCCGCGTTGGGGGAAGGACAGGAAAGGAGCGGAGCGCCATGGAGATGACCAATCAGGGCATTTACGATCTGCTATGCAAAATCGACCGGGGCTATACGCCCAGCCCGGAGGAAGAGGGGCTGCTGGAAACCCGGGAGGGACTGAAGCTCTGGAATAAAAAAATCCAATATTTGCCCGCCAGCATCGGCCGGATGCGGGGACTGTGGTTCCTGGACCTTTCGGACAACCAGATCCGCAGTCTGCCGGAGAGCCTGGGCAACTTGGAGAATTTACGGTATCTTGACCTGAACAGTACCCAGGTCACGGAATTGCCGGAATCCCTGACGAGGCTCTCTCATTTAGGGACTTTAAGGCTTGCGTACACGCCCATTACCCGACTCCCGGACTGGATCGGACAGCTGCAAAGCCTGCAACAATTGGATCTCACGGGAAGCAGCATTACCCGCCTGCCCGACGGACTCAGAGCGCTTCAGGATCTGGAAGCCTTATGGATTGACTGGACAGGCATTGCCGCCCTGCCGGACTGGCTGGGGGAGCTGCCGAAGCTCCGCAAACTGGATCTGTCCTGCCTGCGCCTGGACCGGATCCCGGAATCTCTGGCCCGCCGGGGTCTGGAGTTCCAAGCAACAGAAGATTTTCTCCTTCGCGATTCCGGAATAAATCTCTATGGCGCCACCCTCCGGGAGCAGGATATTTCCGTCTTCCTGGAGACCCCGGAGCTGATCCCGGAGCTCTATGAGGCGGAGCAGGTGAGTCTGAAGGAGTGTCGGGTGATCTTCCTGGGGGACGGGGCCTCGGGGAAGAGCTATACCATCCGCCGCTTCCGGGAGGAGGGACGGCGGGAGACCGAGCAAAGCCCCTATCTGACCGGCGAGACCCCCGGGGTGGAGATTCTGGACTATCCCGCCCGCTGGGAGGGGGAGGACTTCACTCTCCACTTCTGGGACTTCGGGGGCCAGCAGCTCCTCCACGCCATGCACCGCTGCTTCCTGACCCAGGACAGCTGCTACGTGGTGACGGTGAAGACCCGGGAGACCAAGGCGGACCAGCGGGCCCGCTACTGGCTGCGGAACGTGGAGGCCTTTGCCCCCGGCTCCCCGGTGCTGCTCTTTGTCAACTGCTGGGACAACGACGACGGGAAGCGATCCATCGACGAGCCGGGCCTGCGGGCGGACTTCCCCAATCTGAAGGACGTGCGCTATTGCTCCGCCCGAAACGCGGAGGAGGCGGAATTCCGGGCGGAAATCATGGAGCCCATTCTGAGCCTGGCCGCCGCCGAGGGGAGCTTCCGCCGCCCGGTGCCCCGGGCCTGGAACCGGGTACGCCTGGCTCTGCGGGAGCGCCGCCGGGCCGGGGAGAGCTTCCTGACCAAGGAGGCCTATCACGCCCTCTGCCGGGAGAGCGGGGTGGAGGACGGCAACGCCCCGGCCCTGCTGACCCTCTTCAACAGCCTGGGGGTCTGCTTCAGCTATCACCGGGACCAGGAGAAGCGGGAGCTGGCGGCCTACCGGCTGCTGGACCCGGTGTGGCTCACCAACGCCCTCTACGCCATCATCGAGGAGGGCATGAGCCAGGCCCAGGAGGGCCGCATCCGTCTCACCGCCATCGAGGACATGCTGGACAACAGCGGCCCGCAGCGCCTGCGGGGCCAAAGCTACCGCCGCACCCGGCCGGAGCTGTGCTACCGGCGGGAGGAATGCCGCTATATCTTAGAGGTGGCGGAGGCCTATCAGCTCTGCTACCGGGTGGATGAAAACACTTACTTTTTCCCGGCCCTCTGCCCCAACAACACCCCGGCGGAGGCCGCCCCCTGCCCGGAGGACTGGCCCCGGCAGGGGAGCTATCTCTTCCGCTATGCCTATCTGCCCGACAGCGTGGTACACCGGCTCATGGTGCGCTTCCTGCGGAAGGATTTCTCCGTGAAGCACTGCTGGCTCAAGGGCATGGTGCTGGCGCTGCCGGAGGGCTTCCGGGGGGTGCTGCGGATGGCGGAGGATCGGGATCTGCGGCTGGAGCTCTATGCCGCCGCCGACCGGCCCATCTCCGAGTTCTTCCCTCTGCTGCGGGAGGAGATTTTGGGGGTGAACCGGGATCTGAATCTGACGGCCCGGGAGCTTGTCGCGGCGGGGAAGGACGAGTTCCCCGTGGCCCAGCTGCTGCGGAGCCATCAAAGAGGCTACGAGAGCTGCTTTGGGGACAAAACGGACCGGGAATACCGCATTCCGGAGCTGCTGGAGCCCTTCTTTGACCCCTGGACCCTGGCGAACCTGGAGGCCGCAGAGGGCAGCATCCGCATCCGGCCCTACGAATACCACCGGGTGCCCAAGAGCAATCCGTATCTGCGCCGGGCCATCTGGGAGGAATACAGAAAAAAGTGCGTCTACTGCGGTCAGACGCTGATGCAGAAGGAGATCGAGATCGACCACGTGCTGGCGACCAATCGCGTGCCAGACGCGGATCCGGGCGTGAAGCTCTATCTGGCCCAGCTGAAGCAGCGGGGCGTGGATCTGGAAAAGCCGGACTACGTGGAGAACTATCTGCTCTCCTGTAAGAATTGCAACGATACCAAGAACAACAAGACCTGGGAGCTGGAAAGCCTGCGCCATTATCACGACATGGCCCTGGAGCATACCCCCGGCATTCTTCAGAAAATGGAGAAATACGCCGAAGGCTCCCGCTGGAAAGAGGAGTAACGCATGAACATCATCCAAACCCTGGCCCGGGAGCTGGGACGCCCCGAGGAGCACATTGAAAACGTCGTCAGACTGCTGGACGAGGGAGCCACCATCCCCTTCATCGCCCGCTACCGCAAGGAGCTCCACGGCTCCATGGACGACACCGCCCTCCGCAGTCTGGAGACCCGGCTGGAATACCTCCGGGGTCTGGAGGAGCGGCGGCAGACCGTGGAGAAGAGCATCGAGGCCCAGGGCAAGCTGACCCCGGAGCTCCAGGCGGCCCTGGCCGCCTGCGCCACCCTGGCGGAGCTGGAGGACCTCTACCGGCCCTACCGGCCCAAGCGCCGCACCCGGGCCTCCATCGCCCGGGAGAAGGGTCTGGAGCCCCTGGCGGCCCTGCTCTTCGCCCAGGAGAAGAGCTGTCCCCGGCCCGAGGAGGCCGCCGCGGCCTACGTGGACCCGGAGAAGGGCGTCAACAGCGTGGAGGAGGCCCTGGCTGGGGCCTCAGACATTATTGCCGAGCAGATCTCCGACCATGCCGAGCTGCGGAAGGCCCTGCGGCAGCTGGCCCGGGAGCGGGCGGTGCTCCGCTCCGAGGCCGCCACGGAGGAGGACTCCGTCTACGCCCTCTACTACGACTTCGCCCAGCCCGCCGCCAAGCTCCAGGGCTATCAGATTTTGGCTCTGAACCGGGGGGAGAAGGAGAAGTTTTTGAAGCTCTCCGTGGAGCTCAACGACATGCTGGCCATGCAGCCGGTGCGCCGGGCCGCGGTGAAATACGGCAGCCCCGCCACGGAGTTCGTCATGGCCGCCGCCCGGGACGCCTACGAGCGGCTGATCTTCCCCTCGGTGGAGCGGGAGCTGCGCTCCGAGCTGACGGACAGGGCCTGCGAGGGGGCCATCGGCCAGTTTGCCCTGAATCTGCGGCCCCTGCTGATGCAGCCCCCCGTCAAGGGCAAGGTGACCATGGGCCTGGATCCCGGCTACCGCATGGGCTGCAAGGTGGCGGTGGTGGATCCCACCGGCAAGGTGCTGGACACTGCCGTGGTCTATCCCACCTACGGCGAGCGGCAGAAGGCCGAGGCCATCCGGGAGCTGAGCCGCCTGGTGCGCCGCCACGGGGTGGAGCACATCGCCATCGGCAACGGCACCGCCAGCCGGGAGACGGAGCAAATGGCCGTGGAGCTGATCCGCCGGGAGCAGGAGGCGGGCTTCCGTTTGAGCTATATGATCGTTTCCGAGGCGGGAGCCTCGGTGTATTCGGCCTCGGAGCTGGCGGCCAGGGAGTTCCCCCAGTATGACGTGAACCTCCGCTCCGCCGTTTCCATCGCCCGCCGCCTCCAGGATCCCCTGGCGGAGCTGGTGAAGATCGAGCCCAAGGCCATCGGCGTGGGCCAGTATCAGCACGATATGCCCCCCAAGCAGCTGGAGGCCGCCCTGGACGCGGTGGTGGAGGACTGCGTCAACGCCGTGGGGGTGGATCTCAACACCGCCTCGCCGTCTCTGCTGCAGCGGGTCTCCGGCCTCACCGCCGCCACCGCCAAAAACATCGTGGCCTACCGGGAGGAGAACGGGGCCTTCACGTCCCGGGCTCAGATCAAGAAGGTCCCCAAGCTGGGGCCCAAGGCCTTTGAGCTCTGCGCGGGCTTTCTGCGGGTGCCCGAGAGCAAGAGTATTCTGGACAACACCGCCGTCCACCCCGAGTCCTACGAGGCCGCCAAGGGACTGCTGGCTCTGACCGGCCACAGCCTGGCGGACGTCTCCGCCCGCCGCCTGGAGGGTCTGAGCGCGGAGCTCCGGGCCTACGGGGAGGAGAAGGCCGCCTCGGAGCTGGGCGTCGGCCTGCCCACCCTGCGGGATCTGGTCTCCGAGCTGCAAAAGCCGGGCCGGGACCCCCGGGACAGCCTGCCCCAGCCCATCCTCCGCACCGACGTGCTGGAGCTGAAGGATCTCAAGCCCGGCATGATCCTCTCCGGCACCGTCCGCAACGTCATCGACTTCGGCGCATTCGTGGATATCGGCGTCCACCAGGACGGCCTGGTCCACATCTCCGAGATCGCGGACCGCTTCATCAAGCACCCCTCCGAGCTGCTGTCTGTGGGAGACGTGGTGCGGGTGGCGGTGCTCAGCGTGGACGAGAAAAAGAAGCGCATCGGCCTGTCCATCAAGCAGGCCAGGACGGCCCCTCAGAGCGGATCGGCTCTTGACAATTCCGGCAGAAGCTGATAGAATTTACACGGAAAACGAGGCAAGCGACCATCCTGCACAGAACGGAGGCTACTATGGCAGAAAACAAAGAACAGATCCTGGTCATCGGCATCGCGGGCGGCTCCGGCAGCGGCAAAACCACCTTGATGAAGAACCTCATGCAGGGCTTCGGGGACGCGGTTAGCGTCCTGAGCCACGACAACTACTACCGCGCCCATGACGATCTCCCCTTCGAGCAGCGCAGCAAGCTGAACTACGACCATCCGGACGCCTTTGAGACGGATCTGATGATCGAGCATCTGAGACAGCTCAAGCAGGGCAAGCCCATCGACTGCCCGGTCTACGACTACGCCATCCACAACCGCACCGCCGAGACGGTCCGGGTGGAGCCCCGGAGCGTCATCATTGTGGAGGGAATTCTGATCTTCGAGAACAGGGCCCTCTGCGACGAAATGGACATCAAGATCTTTGTGGACACCGACGCCGACGTGCGTCTGATCCGCCGCATCAAGCGGGACGTGGCCAAGCGCGGCCGCTCCCTGCAATCCGTTCTCACCCAGTATCTGGAAACCGTCAAGCCCATGCACGAGCAGTTCGTGGAGCCCAGCAAGAAGAACGCCGACGTGGTGGTGCTGGAGGGCGGCAAGAATCTGGTGGCCCTGAATATGATCACCAGCCAGATCCAACACCACATCGACCACTGCGCCGAGGAGCCCCTGCCCCCGGTGCTCTGCGAGGACCCCGAATAAGCAAAAAAAGCAAAGAATAAAAGGAGAAAACAAGAAAAATGAAGCGAATTCTGACCCTGCTGCTGGCCCTGTGCCTGCTGCTGAGCCTGGCTGCCTGCGGCGTCAAGCCCATTGACAACGCCACCACCGAGGCTCCCAAGACCGAGACCCCCAAGACCGAAGCCCCCGCCACGGAGGCGCCCAAGACCGAAGCCCCCGCCACCGAGGCCCCCGCTACGGAGGCCCCCGCCACCGAAGCCCCCGCCACCGAAGCCCCCGCTACGGAGACCCCCGCCACCGAAGCTCCCATTGCCGAGGGCGTCCGCGGCGTCGTCTCTGAGGACGCCTATGAGAACGAAATGCTGGATCTGCGCATCGCCCTGCCCGAGGGCTGGGTCTTCTACACCGACGAGCAGATTGCTCAGGTCAACAACATCACCGCCGAGACCTTGGCCGGTACCGACGTGGCTGAGCTCATCGGCAAGAACGGCCAGTTCATCGATATGATGATGGCCGGAACCACGGGCAGCAATATTAACCTGATGCTCCAGCCCAAGCAGATGGTGCTGGACGCCTACAGTGACGAGCAGATCTTCACCCTCTCCGAGGCCACCTTCAAGGCCCAGTTCGAGGCCGCCGGTATGGAGGTCAAGTCCTTTGAGCCCGTCGAAATGCAGGTGGGCGGCGAAACGCGCACCGTGCTGCACATTGGCATGAGAACCAACGGCATGGAACTGGACGAGTACCAGATTTGGCTCCGCAACGAGGCGGACTATATGGGCGTTCTGACCCTGGCGATCATGGACGGCTCCGATCCCCAGCCCATCCTGGACGGGATCACCAAGCTGAACTAAAGACCAAGCCGGACAGGAGGCCGCGCCATGAAACAGATCCTTGCCCTGTTGCTGGCCCTGCTGATGCTGGGTCTGAGCGCCTGCGGCCCGGCCGCGGCGCCGTCCTTCGGGGACGAAGCCTCCCTGCGGGGCAGACTGGAGGACGGGGTCTACCGCAACGCGCCCCTGGGGCTGGAGATCACCGGGCCCGCGGGCTGGCGCTTCTGCGGCGAGGACAGGCTGGCCCAGGCCAACGGACTGTCCCTTTCCGACTTCCGGCAGACGGATCCTGCCGTCCTGGCGGAGCGGCAGGGACAGCTCACCCTGCTGATGCTGGAGAACGAGGCCAAGAGCGTTCTCAGTCTCAGCATCCAGCCCCAACAGCGGGAGCTGGCCGGGTATTCCGACGCGGAGCTGTTTCAGCGGCTTCGGGACTCCATTGTGGAGAATTACGAGTCCGTGCGCCTCTCCGGCAAGCAGATTTCGGTGCAGGACTATGAGATCCGCCCCGTGCTGCTGGGCGGGGCGGAGCGGGAGCTGCTGCACGTCCGCCTGGCTGTGACCAACAGCCGGGGCGCCGTTCAGTATTACTCCGACGAATATCTGATCTGGTGCCGGGGAGATGAAAGCTGGCTGGGTCTGCTAACCCTTGCGACCCAGGACGGCTCCGACCCCCAGCCCATTCTGGACGCCATCCGGGCTCCCCGCTGAAGCCGATATCAAAGCGCCATCGCCCCGGTCGGGGCGATGGCCTTATCAGGAGAAGATTATGGCCTACGAAGCCCTGGCCGCGTCCTATGACCGGCTCACCAACGACGTCCCCTACGAGGCCGTGCTGGCCTTCTATCACGAGATTCTGGACCGCTATGGCTGCAAGCCGGGCTCCGCGGTGGATCTGGCCTGCGGCACCGGCACCATGGCCCTGCTGCTGGCCCGGGAGGGCCTGTCCGTCCTGGGGGTGGATCAAAGCGAGGAAATGCTGACCCTGGCCGCCGACAAGGCGGCGGAGCTGGAAAACCCGCCCTATTTCATCCGGCAAAAAATGGAGAAGCTGCGGCTGCCCATGCCGGTGGACCTGGTGGTCTGCTGCCTGGACGGGGTCAACTACGTCACCCGGCCCGCGGCCCTGCGGGAGAGCTTCAGCCGGGTCTGCAAGGCCCTGAACCCCGGGGGCCTCTTCATCTTCGATATCAACTCCGAGGCCAAGCTCCGGGGCCTGGACGGTCAGATCTTCCTGGACGAGGACGACGCCGTCTTCTGCCTCTGGCGGGCCGAATTCGATGAAAATACAAGACTCTGCACCTACGGCATGGACATCTTTCAAAAGGAAGGCGCGCTCTGGCAGCGCAGCCGGGAGGAGCATCTGGAATATGCCTACCGCGTCGAAGAGCTGATCCAATGGCTCAGCGAGGCGGGCTTTGTCAACGTCAAAACCTACGCCGACCGGAAGCTGGAAGCCCCCGCTCCCGAGGAACAGCGGATCTTCATTGCCGCACAAAAGGAATAAGGAATAGGTAATAGGAAATAAGTAATAGGTAATAAGTAATAGGTAATAAGTAATAACTGCAGATGAACGATTTGGATCCTTATTCCTTATTACCTATTACTTATTACTTCAGAAAAAGGAGTCAAAAATGTCTGATACCATACTCCGAGCCATGACCACCGACGGGTGGGTCAAGGCGGTCGCCATCAATTCCAAAAACATCGTGGAGCGGGCCCGGCAGATTCACAACACCACCCCCACCGCCACGGCGGCCCTGGGCCGCACCCTCTCCGCCTGCGCCATGCTGGGCAATATGCAGAAGGTGGAGAACGGCTCCGTCACCCTGCAAATCAAGGGCGGCGGCCCCCTGGGCACGGTGCTGGCGGTGTCCGACGCCCAGGGCAACGTCCGGGGCTACGTCCAGAATCCCCACATCACCCTGCTGGAAAAGTACGCCGGCAAGCTGGACGTGGGGGCCGCCGTGGGCACAGACGGCCTGCTTACCGTGATCCGGGACCTGCAAATGAAGGAGCCCTACGTGGGCTCCGTGGAGCTGGTCTCCGGCGAGATCGGCGACGACGTGACCGCCTATCTGGTCCAATCCGAGCAGTGCCCCTCCGCCTGCGGCCTGGGCGTCCTGGTGGACGTGGACCACAGCGTCAAGTGCGCCGGGGGGTTCATCCTCCAGCTCCTGCCCGGCGCTCCCGAAGCGATCATCGACAAGCTGGAGGCGGGCATCGCCGCCGCGGGTTCCGTCACCGCCATGCTGGACGCGGGCCTGAGCCTGCAAGAGCTGCTCAGCAAGGTCACCGGCGGCATGGAGCTGGAATTCTTCGAGCCCACCGAGGTGGAATACCGCTGCTACTGCACCCGGGACCGGGTGGAGGCCGCTCTGATCTCCCTGGGCCGCGAGGAGCTGACAAAAATCGCGGAGGAAGGCAAGGACACCAAAATCGAGTGCCAGTTCTGCGACACGGAATACGTTTTTACACCGGAGGACGTGCGCAGATTATTGGCTGGCCTGTGATGGGAATGCGATGCAGAGCAGGCGCAAAAAAAGACCTTTCGGGGCACACTTCGTATGGAAGTTGCTTTGAGGCAGCTATTACCGGCTAAAAAGGACATGAAACGGGCGTGACCGCTATGGTCACGCCCGTCTTGTCGCCATGCTCCGGATTTTGGGGGCAAAATCCGATGCTCGTTTTACTTATGGGCAAGGATGCATCTCCACCTCGTCCGACCTTGCTTTGCTCCGCCGCCGTCCACTCAAGGGGACGGCTTTTTCTGCCCTGCAGTATACCCGCAAGCGGGGATTTAATAGTCAAAAGCTTCTTTTTCGACATGAATGGTTGTGGTAAGCTTTTCACCTTCATAAGGTTTTCTGATTTCGATCATATTCAGAACAGTGTATCCCTTCGAGCGGAGAAATCGGATCATTTTTTCATTGTTCGGATGAACAAAGTTGTATACTGTATCTTCACCCATTGAAGCTGCTATCTCTTCAGCTTTATTAAAAAGCATAGAAGCGATACCTTTTCTTCGGTGATCTTCCCGAACAAAAATATGTTCCACCCAAAGGCAGGGCTCATCGATTCTGCATACAATATAACCCGCCAATGCATCATTGTCCTCAACAGCAAAAACAGGGAAATCAGAATTCAGAAATTCAAGGATTTCTTCTTTTCCGGATTCAGTATTAAGCTGCGACTTGATTCCTTTGTAGGCCTTCAACTGAATCCGGAACGCGGCTACCAGAGGAGCAATCCTGTCTGCATCTTCCATACATACCTTGATTAATTTCATGCCCGCCTCCGCAAATTTCGAGTGTTGTGATGATTACGCCATCCATATACGACGTGCTAAATTATATCATACGATACAACCGATACCATTGTATTTCTTTCAAAAAGGCGGAAGGAGGCGCTTCCTTACGAAGCCCCTTCCTCAAAGGTCCTTTTTTGCGCCTGTTCAGATGAAAGGCTGCGCGGCAAGCCCTGCTTCCCCAGGGCTCAAGCGATCCGAAATAGCCGTTTCGCGTTCTCCGTCGTGATCTCGCCCATCTCCTCCGGGCTGATTCCCCGCAGCTCCGCCAGCTTGGCCGCCACCAGGGGGACGTAGCGGCTGTCGTTCCGGCGGCCCCGGTGGGGCTCGGGGGCCATGTAGGGGCAGTCCGTCTCAATCAGGATCCGGTCCAAGGGGAGCCATTGGGCCACCTCCAGCGCCTTCCGGGCGTTCTTGAAGGTGACCACCCCGGTGAAGCCGATGTACCAGCCCCGCTTCACCAGCTCCCTGGCCTGCTCCAGAGCCCCGGAATAGCAGTGGAAGACCCCTGTCAGCTCCGGGAATTGGCGGATCAGCTCCATGCCGTCGGCGTGGGCCTCCCGCTCGTGGACGATGACGGGCAGATTCAGCTCCCGGGCCAGCTCCAGCTGCCGCCGGAAGGCGGGGAGCTGGACCTCCCGGGGCGGGTCCTCGTAGTGATAGTCCAGACCGATTTCCCCGATGGCCTTCACCTTCTCGTCGGCGCAGAGCTGCCGGTACAGGGCCAGCAGCTCGTCGTTCAGCTGCGCCGCGTCGTCGGGATGGGAGCCCACGGCGGCGTAGACGAAGGGATATCTGTGGGCCAGGGCGATGCTCTGGAGGCTGCTCTTCAGATCACAGCCGATGTTCATAATCAGACCGACCCCGTGGTTTTTCAGGTCCTCGAAAATGGCGTCCCGGTCCTCGTCAAAGCGCCGGTCGTCCAGATGGGCGTGAGAATCAAAGTACATGTGCAGATCCTTCCTCCTCTGTAGCGGCGCACATTGTGCGCCATTTGATTCCCTGATCGGATAAATAATGGTTTACATAATTCAGAACCCGCTTCTTATCCGCGGTCCACAGGGGGGCCAGCAGGTCCTTCTTGGCTCCGTCGCCTGTGAGGCGGTGGATCACCATGTCCTCCGGCAGCGCCGCCAGGCAGCGGCCCAGAAGCCGGGCGTAGTCCTCCAGGGTCATGGTGGGCACCAGACCCGCCCGCCAGAGCGCCGCCAGATCCGTACCCTCCAGCACGTGCAGCAGCTGGAGCTTGACGCCCTTGGCGCCGCTGCGGCCCAGGTAGCGGACGGTCTGCACCATCATCTGCTCCGTCTCCCCGGGCAGGCCCAGGATCACGTGAACCACGGTGTGGAGCCCCAGGGCGGAAAGCCGCTCCACCGCCCGGTCAAAGTCCGACAGGGGATAGCCCCGCCGGATGAAGTCCGCCGTGGCGGGGTGGATGGTCTGGAGCCCCAGCTCCACCATCACGGGCTTGACCCGGTCCAGCCGGGCCAGCAGGGCCAGGACCTCCTCCGGCAGACAGTCGGGGCGGGTGGCCACGGAGAGGGCCGCGATATCCGGGTGGGCAAGGGCTTCGGAAAAGAGAGCCTCCAGATAGGGCAGGGGGGCGTAGGTGTTGGTGAAGCTCTGAAAGTAGGCGATGTATTTTCCGCTTCGGAGCTTGCCCGCCACCAGGGCCTTGGCGGCCTCAATCTGCTCTGTGACGGAGCCCCGCCGGGCCGCGGCAAAGTCCCCGCTGCCCGCGCCGGAGCAGAAGATACAGCCCCGGTCCCCCTTGCTCCCGTCCCGGTTGGGGCAGCTCATACCCCCGTCCAGGGCCAGCTTGTAGAGCTTGCAGCCGAAGCGCCGCCGGTAGTACTCGTTCGCGCTGAGCATCAGGCGTCTGCTTCCGTGAGCCGGTTGGCGATGGCGGCGAACTGCTCGATGGTCAGCGCTTCTCCGCGAACGGTGGGGGACAGGCTGCAAGCCTCCAGGATTTCGACAATCCGTTCCTTTCCCAGATTGGGGAAGCCGGAGGCCAGGGCGTTTGTCAGGGTCTTCCGCCGCTGGGCGAAGGCCGCCCGGACCACCCGAAAGAAGAGAGCCTCGTCCGCCACGGCGCAGGGGGGCTCCCGGCGGGTTTTCAAGCTGATCACGGAGGAGGTGACCTTGGGCTGGGGCAGGAAGCAGGAGGGGGGCACGTCGAAGCGCAGCTCCGGCTCCGCGTACCAGTGGCAGAAGACGGTGAAGGCGCTGCCCTCCCCGCTGCCCGGGGCGGCGCAGATCCGCTGGGCCACCTCCTTCTGGATCATCACGGTGACGGTATCGAATGCCCGGGACTCCAGCAGCCGGGTCAGAATGGGGGAGGTGATGTAGTAGGGCAGATTGGCGCAGGCCATGGGCCGAAGACCCGGGAAGGCCTCGGCCACAGTTTGGGCCAGATCCAGCTCCATCACGTCGGCAAAGCGCAGCTCCAGATTGTCGAAGCGGCCCAGGGTCTGCTTCAGAATGGGCTTCAAACGCTGGTCCAGCTCCACCGCCAGCACCCTTCCGGCCCGGAGGCAGAGCTGCTCTGTCAGAGGGCCGATTCCGGGGCCTACCTCCAGCACGCCGCAGTCCCGGTCCACCCCGGCCTCCTCCGCGATCCGCTGGGGCACCCAGGCGGCGGTCAGAAAGTTTTGCCCCTTGGCCTTGGAAAAGTGAAAGCCGTTGGCCTCCAAAAGGGCCTTCATTTCACGGGCGTTGGTCAGATCCATCCTTATTCCTCCCGAAAGCTGTTCTGCCGGTATTGTACCTTATTTTTCCAAAAAAGGGAATACCAAAATCCCAATTTGCGGCTTTTTTTCGCAAAATCGCTCTTCCGCCTTGCATTATCTCCGGGGAGATGCTATAATACGGACACAGGCGGGAACGCCAGAAAATAACAGGAGGATCATCGCATGAAATATGTCTGCAATGTCTGCGGCTGGGTCTACGACGAGGACGAGGCCGGCGTGAAGTGGGAAGACCTGCCCGAGGATTTTGCCTGCGAGCTCTGCGGCGTGGGTAAGGACGAGTTCTCCCCCGAGGAATAATCCGAAAAAGGCTCACCGGCGTCCGTCCGGAGAGCCTTTTTTCTTGCAATTTTCGCCCCTGTCTGCTATGATAGGGGCATGAAGGAGAGAGGGTGAGATCATGGCAAAAAAGCGCGGTCTGAAGCAGAAACGGGACTGGGCAGAGCGCTGCGTGGAGCTCTGGATCGGCCTGTTCGTGGCCTTGTATCTGCTCTTTCCCGGCTTTAAGGGCTACACCGCCATCTCCGGAGCCAAGACCCTGTTGTTCTACATTCTGAGCGCCCTGCTGCTGATGCTGGGGCTGACGCTGCTGCTGCGGGATCTGCGGCAGAAGCGGCGGCTGCGCCCGGGCCCGGCCCAGATCGCCGCCCTGGTCTTTTTGGGCTGCACTCTGGTCTCCGCCGCCTGCTCAGAACTCAGCCGGGGGAACCCCTGGTACGATCCCAACGCCCATGAGGCGGCTCTGACGGTGGCCTGCTACGTGCTGCTGTTTCTGATCCTCTCCCGCTGGGGCCTGGTCACAGAGCGGCTGTTTTGGGTGCTGTTCTGGTCTCTGACCTGCTTCTGCGCCGTCTGTCTGCTGCAAATGCTGGGGAAGAACCCCCTGGGGCTCTATCCCGGCTCGCTCAATTTCTACGACGAGGTCTACGTCAAACGGACCTACGCCGGGACCATCGGCAACGTGGACATCGTCTCCGCCTTTCTGACCCTGGCCGCCCCCATGCTCCTGCTCCATACCCGGGGACAGGGGCCCAAGCAGGCCTGGCCCTGCTGGCTGCTGGCGGCGGTCTGCCTGGCGGTGATGCTGTGGATCAACGTGCTCTGCGGCCTGGCAGGCCTGGCTCTGGGCGGGGCGGTCTGCCTGGCGGTGCTCTGCCCGGAGGCAAAGCGGAAATGGATCCTGCTGGGGTTGGGGGGCCTGGCCCTGCTGGGCGTCGCGGCCCTCTGGCTGCTGGATCTGCCCGTCGGCTTTCTCCATGAGCTCCATGAAATGCTCCACGGCCGCTTTGAGGACAGCTATGGCACAGGCCGCGTCTACATCTGGCGGCAGATGCTGGCCCGGATCCCGAAGCGGCTCTGGACCGGGGTGGGGCCGGATATGGCCCGCTATTCCGGGCTTCGCGGCTTCGTCACCCCGGTCAGCGAAATGAAACAGGCCGCCCTGGCGGACAGCCCGATTTCCATCTGGATTCCCCAGGTCTATTACCGCAAGGCCACTCTCACCGACGGCCATTGCTATCCCCTGCACATTCTCTACTGCCAGGGCCTGCCCGCCCTGCTGAGCTGGCTGACGGTGACGGGCACGGTGCTGGTCCACTGGTTCAGAACCCGCCGGGACCGGGCCGCCGCCATCCTGGGCGGCGGACTGGCCTGCTTCCTCTGCGCCATGCTCTTCTGCATCTCCTCCATCATCGTCATGCCCTTCTTCTGGATCACCATGGGCCTCATCGAAGCAAGATATAAAAAAGTAATAAGTAATAAGGAATAAGTATTATCACCTATTACTTATTACTTATTACTTATTACTTGCTTACCCCTCCGGGTGCAGCCTGAGCCAGGCCAGGTAGCCCTCCAGAATGAGGCTGGCGGCCACGGCGTCCACGGTGTTTTTCCGCTTTTTGCCGTGATAGCCGCTCTCCGAGAGAATGTTGTGGGCCTCTACGGTGGTGCGGCGCTCGTCCCAGAGCCGGACGGGCATTCCCAGCGCCGCCTCCAGATCCGCGGCGAAGGCCTTATAGAGCTCCGCCCGGGGGCCCTCGGAGCCGTCCATGTTCCGGGGGAAGCCCATGACGACGGCCTGAGCGCCCTGCTCCCGGACCAGCCGCCGGATCTCCTCCAGGGTCCTGTCCCGGTTCCAGCTGTGAATCACGGTGGTATAGCCCACGATGGAGCCGGTGAGATCGGAAACGGCGATGCCGGTGCGGGCGTCGCCATAGTCGATAGCCAATACTTTCATAAAGCACTCCCTTCCCTGTTTGGCTCCATGTTACCCGGAATGACGGAGAAAGTCAATGAAATTCTTGAAAAAATAAGGATTTCTTTGAAAAAAAGCAAAGAATTTCATTGACTTTCCCCAAAGAATATGATATACTCTCCTCACCTGTGAAAAGGGCTCTTTTTTTGTGCGCCTTTTCAGCCGCGGATGGGGACTTGCACCCCGCTAAATCTTTTATAGCCGCGGTGATACAGGGAGGCAAATAAGGAGGTGCCGTAATGCGCGTTAAAATCACTCTCAGATGTTCCGAATGCAAGCAGAGAAACTACAACACCATGAAGAACAAGAAGAACGACCCTGACCGGCTCGAGATGAAGAAGTATTGCAGATTCTGCAGAAAGCATACCCTTCATACCGAGACCAAGTAAGCGGAAGGGAGAACAACCATGGCTGAAGTCAAAAAGGAAAACTGGTTCACGCGGAAATGGAACGGCCTGACCAAATGGTTCCGCGGCATGAAGAGCGAGCTCAAGAAGGTCGTGTGGCCCACCTGGTCCCAGGTTCTGAACAACACCGTGGTCGTGATCGTCGTTTCCGTCATCATTGCCATCGTGATCGGTATCATCGACTGGCTGGCCTGGGAAGGCATCCTGGCGCTGTTCTCCTCGATCAGGTAATCCGAAATGGCAGAGAGCGCACAGTGGTATGTCGTCCAGACCTATTCCGGCTATGAGAATACGGTCAAAGCTACCATCGAGAAAACCATCGAAAACCGTCAGCTCCAGGACGTGATCTGTGAGGTTGCAATCCCCATGGAGACCGTGACCGAGGTGACGGACAACGGCCCCAAGACCTACGAGCGGAAGCTGTTTCCCGGTTATGTGCTGGTCAAAATGGTGATGAACAGCGATACCTGGTACATCGTCCGCAACATTCGCGGCGTCACGGGCTTCGTCGGTGCCAGCAGCACCAATCCCCTTCCCCTGACTGAGAAGGAGACCATCCAATGGGGCGTCGAGCGCCATGAGATCGTGGTCAAGTACGCCGTGGGCGATACGGTTCGCATTGCGGACGGCCCGCTGACATCCTTCACCGGCAGAGTCGAGTCGCTGGATATCGACAAAAACAGTGTTCGCGTCATTGTTTCCATGTTCGGGCGCGAAACCCCGGTCGAGCTGGAGCTCGATCAGGTGGAGACCATCTCCGAGTAAGCCCGATCACCAAAGGGTGATCAGAACGTGGGAGGGGTGCAGAACCCCGCCAAATTACCACTTTAATTCAGGAGGTGCTTATCATGGCACAGAAAGTTACAGGTTATATCAGACTGCAGATCCCCGCTGCCAAGGCAACGGCTTCCCCTCCGGTTGGTCCCGCTCTGGGCCAGCACGGTGTCAATATTTCCCAGTTCATCAAGGAATTCAACGAGCGCACCAAGGATCAGGCCGGCTTTAAGATCCCCGTGGTCATCACCGTCTACGCCGACCGCAGCTTCACCTTCGTTACCAAGACCCCCCCGACTCCCACCCTCATTCTGAAGGCCCTGGGGATCGAGAAGGGCTCCGGCGTTCCCAACAAGACCAAGGTTGCCACCATCACCAAGGCCCAGGTCCGCGAGATCGCCGAGCGCAAGATGCCCGACCTCACCGCGGCCACCATTGAGGCTGCCATGAGCCAGGTGGCAGGTACCTGCCGCTCCATGGGCGTCACCGTTGTTGACTAACTGACTGAGACACCGTCTCAAAATGTGGGAGGATTATTCCGCATCACCACTATAAGGAGGATATAACATTGTTTAGAGGTAAGAAATATAAGGAAGGCGCGAAGCAGATCGACCGCTCCGTGCAGTATGATCCCACGGAGGCTCTGGGCCTTGTCTGCAAGACTGCTTCCGCCAAGTTCGACGAGACCGTCGAGATCCACATCCGTCTGGGTGTTGACTCCCGCCATGCCGACCAGCAGGTCCGCGGCGCCATCGTTCTGCCCAACGGCACCGGCAAGACCCGCCGGGTGCTGGTGTTCGCCAAGGACGCCAAGGCTGACGAGGCCAAGGAAGCCGGCGCCGATTTCGTGGGCGCCATGGACATGGTGGAGAAGATCCAGAAGGAAAACTGGTTCGACTTCGACGTGGTCGTCGCTTCTCCCGACATGATGGGCATTGTCGGCCGTCTCGGTAAGGTCCTGGGCCCCAAGGGCTTGATGCCCTCCCCCAAGGCCGGCACCGTGACCCCCAACGTGGCCGCCGCTGTCAAGGAGATCAAAGCCGGTAAGATCGAGTACCGTCTCGACAAGACCAACATCATCCACTGCCCCATCGGCAAGGTTTCCTTCGGGCCCGAGAAGCTCGAGGAGAACATGGCTACCCTGATCGGCGCGGTCATCAAGGCCAAGCCCGCCGCTGCCAAGGGCCAGTATATCAAGTCCTGCGTCATCGCCTCCACCATGGGCCCCGGCGTCAAGGTCAACACCGCCAAGTATTGATCCAAGGACAAGCACAACCGGACTTCTTCGGAAGTCCGGTTGCTTTTTTATGCCGGAGCGCCGCCGCGAAACAGGGCCGGCGGGGAGGAGCGGCCGTTCCGCCGGCCTGGCGCCCGGCGGGCATATTATCCGGCGTTTCTATGTTTTTATCCGGTCTGTCCATTGTCGGTGATTGCCTGGAATGGTATAATCAAACAAATACACTGGCGAAATTCGGCACTGTTTTGTGGAATTCCGTCAGAAAAAGGAGGAGAACCCGATGAAGAAACCCCATTCCCTGTTCCGGCGGCTTCTGGCTCTGGCCCTGGTGCTGAGTCTGCTGGTCATGCCCCTGCCGATGCGCGCGCAGGCAGAGGGCGCGGACAGCCAGCTTGTGCTGGAAAGCAAGAGCCTGAGCGCTTTTGCCTCCGGCAGCAAAACCGACGGCGAGGCCGAGAAGATCAACGACACCTTCACGATCCTCTGGTCTGCCAAATCCAAGGTGGACACCAGCGCCAAGACCTGGGAGGACGGCTATGCGTCCGAACAGCGCAGCTCGTCCGCCGACGGGCTTCAGCATATCGAAAGCGCGGACAAGCAAGGCTTGTCCCTACATTCGTTCCGCTCGGCCCCGAAATTGCGTTTTGATTGTCGGGGACGGTACGGCCCTCGCAATCCGCGTCCCCCGTCTCCGTTTCCAATGTTTTCAAATGGCAATTTGAAAACACCGCAATTCTCAATTCTCAATTCGCCCGGGCGGGCGGCAATGGCGGTCAATGACCGCCGCTACGGGCGGGCGCAGGCGGGAAGCGGCGGCAGGCGTCCGAGGTCGCCTGCCGCCGCCGGGTTTTATTTTGTTTATTTCCCGTACACGTTGTACAGGAAGGTGACGATCTGAGCCCGGGTGCAGGATTTGCCCACGCCGAACTTGTCGGCGCTGGCACCGCTGGTGACGCCGTTCTCCACGGCCCAGAGAACTGCCTTGTAGTAATATTTGCTGGGCTTTACGTCAGTGAAGGAGCAGTCAGTATTAGTCGGCTCAGGTGCTCCCGCAGCCTTCCACAGGAAGGTCACGACTTGCTCCCGGGTGCAAGGTTTGCCTACGCCAAATCTGGTGCCGTCTCCTACGCCGCCGGTGATTCCGTTCTCCACAGCCCACATTACCGCATCGTAGAAGTACTTTTTAGGTGTTACGTCTGAGAAGGGAGTCTCTGCGGTTTCATGGCCCGGCTTGCGGGCAGCCGCGTAGAGGAAGGTTGCCACCTGCTCCCGCTTGCAGGGGTTCTTCGGAGAGAAAGTGAACTCGCTGGTGCCGCCTGTGACGCTGTTTTGCACTGCCCAGAGGACTGCGTCATGATAGTAAGCACTGGCCTTCACATCGGAGAACCCGGTTTCCGGATCAAGGGGGACAAAGGTGATTCCACACTCTTGGGCGTATGTCTGTGCTTCTGTGTCAGTATAGCCGTAGATCGTGAAGCCTTCGATGATGGGTTGTCCGGGATACCTGACTTCTCTTCCGAGACCAAATCCGATTGTCGTAACGCTCGCGGGAATCTTGATTGATTTCATTTCAGTACAATCAAAGAGTGCATAGTTGTTGATTGTGGTGAGACTGCCTGGCAGTTTGACGGCCGTAAGCTTATGACAGTGACCAAATGCATAATCTTCAATGGTAGTCACGCCCTCCGGGATCGTATAGCTGCCTGCTTTTCCGCCGGGACAGCAGATTAACGCAGTCTTGTCCTTGTTGAACAGTACGCCGCTATCGTCGCTGCTATAGTAGGGATTGTCCGGATCAACATTGATTGCTGTCAGACCCAAGCAGTAGCGGAAGACATTGGGACCAAGCCAAATGCCCTTGGAAAGGGTGACAGATTTCAGCGCTGTGCAGCCCCAGAACGCACCATTTTCAAGCCTTGCCATGGTGCTCGGGAAGGTTACGGCCTCCAATGCAGTGCAGCCAGTGAAATCACAACAACCGATTTGTGTGCAGCCCTCCGGGATTGTCAGGGAAATCAGTGCGCTGCAGCCCTGGAACACGTAACCGTCCGTTCCATAGTGCGTTGTGTAAGCGCACGGCGGAAGGACCACAGACGTCAAAGCTGTACATTCGGCAAACGCACGATAGCCGATCTCTGTGACGCCGGTCGGAATGTGTACGGAGGTCAAACCATCGCAATAGCTAAATGCATTCTGCCCTATCCATGTCAGGCTGTCTGGAAGATTGACATTCTTCAAGGCAGAGTGGCCGCAAAACGCATCGGAACAGATGGCGGTAACGCCTGCGGGAACTGTGTACGATGCACTGGTTTTCCCGTGAGGATAGAGAAGTAACTGCTGATTAGAGTTGAATAACACGCCGTTGGCATCGCTGCTGTATGCCGGGTTTCCTGCAGCGACAGAGAATGCAGTCAGGGAGTAGCAGCCGACAAACGCATTCTTCCCGATGCTTGTAAGGTTTTTGGGGATCGTCACGGTTTTTAGATCGGTGTAGCCGAATGCCTCTTCACCAATGCTTGTTACACTGCTTGGAATCGTTACAGACTCCAGGGAGCAGCCATAAAACGCACTATCGCAAATGCTTGTTAATCCGTCCGGCAAACGAAGCTCCTTGATCGACTCTCTGTACTCTTTCCATGGAATACCGCTTCCATAAGTCATAGCTCCACTGCCCTTGATCTGCAGCACACCGGTCGTGGTGTTCAGTGACCAGGTAAGGTTGTCACCGCAGGTGCCGGAGTAGGTTTCTGCATGTGCGATGAGAGGGAATTGCGGCAGCACGATGCAGAGCACAACCAAGGCCAGCAGGAAAGAGAACGTGCGCTTACTTATCTTTTTTTTCATTTCCCAAAACTCCTTTTCTGTGTTGTTTTCTTACTGTGCGCCGTTTGGGAAAAATAAAAAAGGCGCACAGCGAAGGCTGTACGCCGAAAAACGCCAGCTCCCTGTCGCCAAACAAGTCACACGTTCTTATTCCAAGCATGTGAAACAGAGCCTGCGCTTTTACCGAAATCGATAAAAACCCATGCTTGGAATAAAAGAATTGACTTGTTTGGCAAGTTAACTGTAGCATATTTTTCCGGAAAATGCAAGGGAATCATGAAGGAAATTTCCATTCTAAACGAATAAAAAACGAAATCAGGAATAAGCCTTGAAATTCGCGGCTTATTCCTGATTCCGTTTCGTGTGATATTCGTGTTGCGCTACAGTCGCCGCAGGAAGGCTTCGATGAAGCGGGACTCGAAGATATGGGCTTCGTCGTTGGGGTGGGTGTTGCGGGGGTAGTCCACCGCCTGGATGCGGCGCAGGCGCTCCTTCACCTCCGGGGCTACCTCGGGATTCTGAGAGCGGATCATGGCGGGGGTGAACTGATCCCCGTTCAGGTCGATCCAGGGGATCCCGTGGCGGCGGGCCGTCTCCAGCTGGGCCTCCCGGTAGGCGGGGCGGTCGCAGCCGTTGGTGACCAGGATGCCCAGGTGGGCGTAGGGCCGGTGCTCCTGCAGCCAGTCCAGCACCACGTTCCAGGCCCCGCAGTAGGTGGCGGTGGTATGGTCCTCCGGGGTCCCCAGTGGGATGACGCCGGTGGGGTCCTCCCCGTCGCCCCCCTTGCCGTGCTCGTGGTGGGAGTCGTTGATGCCCAGGCAGAGGGTGATGTAGTCGCAGTCTTCCGGGACGTTCTGATAATAGCACTCCGCCTCCGGGTCAGTGAGGCTGTTGTGGAAGGTTCCGTCCGCCGGGAATAAGCTGCCGACAAAAACACTTATTCCTTATTCCTTTTTCCTTATTCCTTTGCAAAAAAGGGGAATTTCCTCTTGACAAATTAGTTCCGGCTAACTATAATAGAGCAAGGTTAGAAACGGCTAACCAAATTTTTGCCCCTGCAATTAGCACCGGCTAATCAAAGTGCATGGAGGGAAACTATGATGCCTCTCAGTTACGCGGAAGTGGGCGAGCCCCAGATCATCAAGCGGATCGGCGGCAGCCCGGAGGTCAAAAAACACCTGGAGGATCTCGGCTTCCATGTGGGCGGCGAGATCAGCGTGGTGAACACCCTGGGTGGGAACCTGATCGTCAACGTCAAGGAATGCCGGGTGGCGGTCAGCAAGGAGCTGGCCGGTAAAATCATGATTTAGGCGCGAAAGCGCCCAGCGCCGCCCGCGGGCGGCATTTACGAAAAGGAGGTCGTGTAATGAAAACACTCAGAGACGCCAAAATCGGGGAAACCGTGAAGGTTGTCAAAATCCACGGCGAGGGCGCCGTCAAGCGCCGCATCATGGACATGGGCATCACCAAGAACGTGGAGATCTACGTCCGCAAGGTGGCCCCCCTGGGGGATCCGGTGGAACTCACCGTCCGGGGCTACGAGCTGAGCCTGCGGAAGGCTGACGCCGAGATGATCGAGGTTCTGTAAAAAATTTAACCGGAGGTTAGGCACTTCTAACCTCCGATGGAAAGGAAGAAATCGTATGAGTATTCGCATCGCCCTGGCGGGCAACCCCAACAGCGGCAAGACGACCCTGTTCAACGCCCTCACCGGCTCCAACCAGTTCGTGGGCAACTGGCCCGGCGTCACGGTGGAGAAGAAGGAAGGCAAGCTGAAGAAGCATGACGACGTGGTCATCACCGACCTGCCCGGCATCTACTCCCTGTCCCCCTACACCCTGGAGGAGGTCGTGGCCCGGAACTATCTGATCGGAGAGCGGCCGGACGCCATTCTGAACATCGTGGACGGCTCCAACCTGGAGCGCAACCTCTACCTCACCACCCAGCTCACGGAGCTGGGCATCCCCGTGGTGGTAGCCATCAACATGATGGACGTGGTGAAGAAGAACGGCGACAAGATCGACAGCCAGCAGCTGAGCAAACAGCTGGGCTGCAAAATTGTGGAAATCTCCGCCCTGAAGGGCGCCGGCGTCCAGGAGGCCGCCGAGGCCGCCATCGAGGCCGCCAGGAACGGCAAGACCGTGCCCCAGCACAGCTTCTCCGGCCCCGTGGAGCACGCCCTGGCCCACATCGAGGAGCACGCCGTGGCCGACCGACCCGAGGAGCAGCAGCGCTGGTACGCCGTCAAGCTCTTCGAGCGGGACAGCAAGGCCCTGGAGCAGCTCAATCTCTCCGAGAGCGTCAAGGCCGACGTGGAGCAGCACATCGCCGACGTGGAGAAGGAGCTGGACGACGACGCCGAGTCCATCATCACCAACGAGCGCTACGTCTGGATCGGCAAGATCATCAAGAGCTCCTACAAGAAAAAGAGCGCGGGCAAGCTCTCCGTCTCCGACAAGATCGACAAGATCGTCACCAACCGCTGGCTGGGCCTGCCCATCTTCGCGGTGGTCATGTTCCTGATCTACTACATCTCCATGGTCACCGTGGGTGCCGCTGCCACCGACTGGGCCAACGACGGCCTCTTCGGAGACGGCTACCACCTGTTCGGCATCGGCTCCTCCGCCGCGGAGGAGGCCAGCGAGAATTACGCCGCCGCCGTCAACGCCGTGGACGCCTTCATGGACGTGGACTGGGAGGACGAGGAGCTGGACACCGACGCCCTGCTCGCTGAGATGAAGTCCTTCACCACCGAGGAAAAGACCGCCCAGGTCACCGTGGAGGACGAGGAGACCCTGGAGGAATCCGAGCTCACCGTCTACTTCGACGCCGTCCCCGAGGACGCCGACGAGGAAGAGACCAACGCCATGTCCTTTCAGGACGCCATCGCCTACTTCGAGGAGAAGGGCTTCGAGGAGCCCGACCCCGCCAGCTTCGGCACCTGGGTCCCCGGCGTGCCCACCCTGATCGACAAGCTCCTCTGCGATGAGGAGGGCAACCCCAAGGTGGCCGATTGGCTCTACGGCCTGATTCAGGACGGCATCGTGGCCGGCGTGGGCGCCGTGCTGGGCTTCGTGCCCCAGATGCTGGTGCTGTTCTTCCTGCTGGCCTTCGTGGAGGCCTGCGGCTACATGACCCGGATCGCCTTCGTGCTGGACCGGATCTTCCGCCGCTTCGGCCTGTCCGGCAAGTCCTTCATTCCCATCCTCATCGGCACCGGCTGCGGCATCCCCGGCGTTATGGCCTCCCGTACCATTGAAAACGAGCGGGACCGCCGCATGACCATCATGACCACCACCTTCATCCCCTGCGGCGCCAAGACCCCCTTCATCGCCATGATCGCCGGCGCCATCTTCGGGGGCTCCCCCTGGATCGCCGTGTCCGCCTATTTCCTGGGCATGGCCGCCATCATCATCTCCGGCATCATCCTGAAGAAGACCAAGATGTTCGCCGGCGACCCCGCCCCCTTCGTCATGGAGCTGCCCGCCTATCACTGGCCCACCCTCAGCAACGTGCTGCGGTCCATGTGGGAGCGCGGCTGGTCCTTCATCAAGAAGGCCGGTACCATCATCCTGCTCTCCACCATTCTGGTCTGGTTCCTCACCTACTTCGGCTGGGTGGACGGCGCCTTCCGGATGCTGGAGGAAGAGGAGATCGAGTTCTCCATCCTGGCCCGTGTGGGCAACGCCATCGCCTGGATCTTCGCGCCTCTGGGCTGGGGCAACTGGCAGGCCGCCGTGGCCTCCATCACCGGCCTGGTGGCAAAGGAGAACATCGTGGGCACCATGGGCATCCTCTACCGTGCCGGTGAGGGCTCCGTCTACGCCCACCTGGCCCAGGCCTTTACCCACCTGGCGGGCTTCAGCTTCCTGACCTTCAACCTGCTCTGCGCCCCCTGCTTCGCCGCCATCGGCGCCATCAAGCGCGAGATGAACAACCGCAAGTGGACCTGGTTCGCCATTGGCTACGAGTGCGGCTTCGCCTACCTGGTGGCCCTGGCCATCTATCAGATCGGCGCCATCTTCGCCTCCGACGTCAACGTCAACGTCATCGGCCTCATCGTCTCCATCGCCGTGGTGGCCTGCGGCCTGTGGCTGCTGTTCCGGCCCTATAAGGAATCCACCACCCTCACCAAGAAGGTCCGGGTCAAGTAATTGTCATTTCGAGCGCAGCGAGAAATCCGTTTTCCCCTGTGAAGAAATCAAAGAAAGGAGCTGCTTCAAATGCTGTCCTGGCTGCAAGCCAATCTTTTGACGATCGTGGTAGGGCTGATCCTCCTGTTGGTTGTTGCGCTGATCGTCCGCCGCCTGGTTCTGGATAAGCGGGCCGGGAAGCACATCTGCGGCGGCTCCTGTGGCTCCTGCGGGGGCGGCTGCGGCAGCTGCCCCATGCAGGGCCAATGCCACGGCAAATAGAGAAAAGCAAAATCCCCACGGGCTTGTGCCCGTGGGGATTTTGGCTTGATCCGCCCTTATCTCTTGAAGATGGAGAAAATGGCGTCGATGTCGTTGATGTCGCCGTTGTTGGCGGGGCTGGGAGCCGGGGCGGGAGCGGGACGGTTCTGGGCGGGGGCCGGACGGCTGCCGAAGTCGTTGTTCAGGTTGGAGAAGGCCCGGCGCTCGGGCTTCTTGTCCTCTTCCTTCTTGACCGCGTCAAAGCCGGTGGCAATGACGGTGACCCGCATCTCATCCTCGAAGTCCTCGGAGAAGGTGGCGCCGAAGATGATGTTGGCGTCGGGGTTGGCGGCCTCCATGACGATGTTGGAGGCGGTCTCCACGTCGTCCAGGCTCAGATCCTGGGAGCCGGTGACGTTGATCAGAACGCCGGTGGCGCCGTTGATGGAGGTTTCCAGCAGGGGAGAGGCCACGGCAGCCATGGCGGCCTGCTCGGCCTTGTCGCGGCCGGTGGCGGTGCCTACGCCCATGTGGGCGCGGCCTGCGTTTTTCATGACGGCGGAGACGTCCGCGAAGTCCAGGTTGATGATGACCCGCTCAGAGTAGCTCACCAGCTCGGAGATGGAGGTCACGGCCTGCTTGAGCACGTCGTCGGCAATTCCGAAGGCGTTGGCAAAGGTGATCTTCTGGTCGGTGACGTACTTCAGACGGTCGTTGGGAATGACGATGAGGGAGTCCACCTTGTCGGACAGGGCGGCGATGCCGGCCTCGGCCTGGCGCATCCGGTTGGCGCCCTCAAAGCGGAAGGGCTTGGTGACCACGCCCACGGTGAGGATGCCGGCCTCGTGGGCCAGATCCGCAATGATGGGAGCAGCGCCGGTGCCGGTGCCGCCGCCCATACCGGCGGTGATGAAGACCATGTCGGCCCCCTCCAGCACCTTGGCGATGGCGGCCCGGGATTCCTCCGCGGACTTCTTGCCGATCTCAGGCTTGGAGCCGGCGCCCATGCCGCCGGTGAGCTTCTCACCGATGGGGAGCTTGTTGGGGCACTTGGACTTGTTCAGATCCTGCCGGTCGGTGTTGACCACCAGGAAATCCACACCCTCCACACCGGAGCTGAGCATCCGGTTGACGACGTTGTTGCCGGCGCCGCCGACGCCGATCACCTTGATATTTACAACTTTTTCAGGATAATCTGCCATGGGTTCGTCCTCCTATGTATCTGTAATCATTGGAACTTGTCCGAATTGTATTGTATGCAGAGTAAGCGCTTTTATACTGTTCTATTTTAACCTGCGTTTCTCATTTGGTCAATAGAAAAATCTGTTTTTTTGTAAATTTTTCTTGACTTTTTACCGGAATTCCAGGAAATGCGCCTTGTCGTCCTCGGAGAAGGTCAGATCTATGGTGCCGGACTTGTGCTGCACGTCGGTATTTTCCAGGATGGCGGCCAGGGTCCGGAGCTTGTAGTCCAGGTTTTCCGTGGTGCCCAGGCGGATCTCATAGCGGGTGCCGTACCAGAGGGTCAGATCGTAGGAGGTGCTCACGTCCACCCGGGCCAGCTCCTTCACGTAGCTGCGTCCCTCCAGGGCGGGAATCACGTCCAGCACCACCTTCTGCTTGGAGGCGATCTCCGACAGGTCCGCGCCCTCCGTGGCGGCGGGCTTGAACCAGTCGCCCACCTGGGGCTCCTCGATGGGCATTCCGGTGACGCAGAGGTGCTCCTTGGCAGTCTGCTCGTCGGCGGGCTCCAGGATCCGGCCCTCCCGGCTCATGAGCCACCAGCCGCCCTTCTCATCCTGAATGCCGTAGGTGACCTCAAACTCCGTGAAGCTGATGATCACCGTGCCGGGGAGCTGCTTCTTGATCTGGATCTCGTTGACGTAGGGCAGGGCCGCGTGAATGCGGGAGGCCGCGGTGGCCTTGCCGGTGCTGAGCAGATTGTCGTCCACGTGGATGCCGGAGGCGTCCCGGATCTCGTCGGCGGTATAGTAGGACTTGGTCTGGCCCGCCTCGTCGGTGGGCAGGATCACCTCGATGTGCTTGACCTTGAAGAAGATCACCATGCTCAGCACAATGACCGCCACCACAGCCAGCATCACGGCGAATTTGAAGCCGAAGTTGGTGTTGTAGACCCGGTGGGGCTTTTTGCCCTTCCGGGGTTTTTTGCGGGCCTCAGAGGCTGGGGCCCTTTGCTGCTTCTCCCGCTTTTGCGGGGCCCTCCTGGTCGGAGGAGCGGGCTCGCGGGGCGCCGCGGCGCCGCCGCGCTGCCGGGGGTCGGCGGCCTCCTCCGGGCTCTGCTGCAAGGCGCGGCTCCGTTCCCGCCGGGCGGCCTCCCGGGACGCGGCGTTTCCGCTCCTGGGCCGGGCAGGCCTGGGCCCGGCGTTGGGGGTCCTGGGCCGTTCCCGGCTGACGGTGGTGCTGCCCCGCTCCCGCAGCCTGGTTTTCTCGTTCTGATCCATAGCAATCTCCTGTATCTGTTCAACGGTATGGTCTGGAATATCTATTACATATTACTTATTACTTTTCAACTTCCACTGTGGCCCCCAGACTTTGCAGGCGGCGCACAAGTTCGCCGTAGCCCCGATCCAGGTGGCGGGCCTGGGTGATCCGGCTCTCGCCCCGGGCCGCCAGGGCGGCGATGACCAGGGCGGCCCCGCCCCGCAGGTCGGTGGCGGCGGCCTCGGCCCCGTGGAGGGCCTCCACGCCGCAGACCCGGGCCAGGCGGCCCCGGGTCTCGATCCGGGCCCCGAAGGCCCGGAGCCCCGGCACATGGCGGAAGCGCTCGGAAAAGACCGTCTCCTCAAAGAGGGTACAGCCCTGGGCCCGCAGCAGAGCCGCCATCATGGGGGCCTGGGCGTCGGTGGGAAAGGCGGGGTAGGGGCCCGTGACGACGGGGCCCACGGCCCGCAGGGGACCGGCCTCCAGGCAGACGCTGCCGCGGCCCTCCCGGATCCGGCAGCCGGCCTGCCTCAGCAGCTCCAGCACAGGCCGCAGCTGTTGGGGCTCCAGCCGCGTGAGCCGCAGGCTGCCGCCGGTGGCGGCGGCCGCGCAGAGCCAGGTGGCGGCCTCCATCCGATCCGGCTGGACGCGGTGGACCGCTCCGTGCAGAATCGCGGGCTCGATGCGCAGACAAGGGCTTCCGTCCCCGGTGATCCGGGCTCCGCAGGCGCGGAGAAAGGCCGCCAGATCCCGGATCTCGGGCTCTCGGGCGGCCCCCAGAACCCGAACGGGTCCCCGGGCCCCCAGAGCGGCCAGCATGAGATTTTCCGTGGCCCCCACGCTGGGGTAGGGCAGGGCCGCAACGCCGCCCCGGGGCCTGCCCCGACAGAGCAGGCGGCCCTCCCGGCAGCAGATCTCCACCCCCAGGGCCTCCAGGCTCCGCAGATGCAGGTCCAGGGGCCTTGCCCCCAGAACGCAGCCCCCGGGCAGGGGAATCTCCGCCCGGCCCAGCCGGGCCAGCAGAGCCCCCAGCAGCAGCACCGAGGAGCGGAGCTGCCCCGCCAGAACCGGGTCCGGGGCGCAGCCCCGGAGCTCCGCGCTGTCGATGGTCAGCAGTCCCTTCTCCTCCCGGAGGGAGAGCCCCAGGCCCTCTAAAATGGCTCGGGTCACGGCCACGTCCCGGATGGGCGGACAGTTGGCGAGGACGACGCGGCCGGGAACCGCCGCCGCGGCTGCCAGGATGGGCAGCACGGCGTTTTTGCTGCCCTGCACCGCCAGCGTCCCCCGCAGCGGACGCCCGCCGGTGATATGTAAGCGTTCCAAAGCGCGGACCCCCTTGCAGACTTTTTCCAGTCTATGCGGAGAAGGCGCTGTGGGTGAATTGAGAATTGAAAATTGAAAATTGAAAGTTTCGGAGTTTTTCAAATCGGGATTTGAAAAACACATTCATTTTCAACTTTCCATTTTCAATTTTCAATTTGTTTTTTTGCTGCCAATTCCAGTATCGTTTCGTAGATCCGCTCCGCGCTGTCCACTACGGACATGCTTTGCAGATGCTTTCGCATCTCCGCCCGGCGGGGGGCGTCACTGAGCAGATCCCGGGCGGCCTCGTAGAGCTTTTCCGCCGTCAGATCCCGCTCCAGCAGCACCTGGGCTGCCCCCTGGCGCTCCAGCACCCGGGCGTTTTTCTCCTGGTGGTTGTCGGTGACGTTGGGGGAGGGAATGATGATGCAGGGGGTGCCCGCCGCCTCGATCTCGTTGAGGGAGGAGGCTCCGGCCCGGGTCAGAATCAGATCCGCCGCGGCCATGAGCTCCGGCATATTGTGGATGTACTCCCGCAGCTCCAGCCGGGGATTGGCCTGGAAATCCACGCCCTTTTCCGCCGCGAGCTGGGGCATCCACTTCCAGCCGAAGGAGCCCGTGGCGTGGATGTGCCGCCAGGGACAGCCGTTTTTCTGCTCCAGAAGCAGGAAGTCCGCCATGAGCTTGTTCATCTCCCGGGCGCCCTGGCTGCCCCAGGCGGAGATCAGCAGGGGCTCGTCGCCGTAGCCCAGCCGGGCCCGGGCCTCGGCCCGGGTGGTGTAGATGAATTCCTGCCGCACGGGCATACCCACCACCTGGACTCGCTCCGGGTGCTTGTAATGGGCCCTGCTCTCCTCGAAGCAGACCATGATGCGGTCGGCAAAGTCCGCCACCATGCGGGTGGTGAGACCCGGCATGGCGTTGGCCTCGTGGACGGCGGTGGGCACGCCCCGCTTCGCCCCCTGCCGCAGCATGGGGAAGGAGCCGTAGCCCCCGGTGCCCACGATCACGTCGGGCTTGAAGTCCCGGATGATGCGGTCCGCCTTCTTCCGGGCAATCCGCAGGGCGTTCACCGCCACGATGTTGTGCCAGATTGCCTTTGGGGTTAGCTTGCGGCGGTAGCTGTAGACGTTGAGGGTCTCCAGCCGGTAGCCCGCCCGGGGCACCAGCTTGGTCTCCATCTCGTCCTGGACGCCAACGAACAGAATGTTGGTCTCGGGCTTCCGGGCCCGGAGCAGGTCGGCCACCGCAATGGCGGGGTTGATATGCCCCGCGGTGCCGCCGCAGGTAAATATGACGTTCATGCTTTACTCCTTCCCGGATTGTCCCTGTTGACGCACCAGCGGGACACGCTGAGAATGACGCCCATCTCGAAAAGCTGCAGCAGCAGGGCGGTGCCGCCGTAGGAGAAGAAGGGCAGGGAAATGCCCGTGGGCGGCAGCAAGCCCGTCACCACGCCGATGTTGAAAAAGACCTGGATGCCCAGCTTGGTGGTGAGCCCCGCCGCCACCAGGGTGCCGAAGCGGTCCCGGGCGTGAATGGCGATCCAGAAGCCCCGCAGAATCAGCAGGGCGAAGAGCAGCAGGATCCCCACCGCTCCCACGAAGCCCAGCTCCTCGCAGACAATGGCGAAGATATAGTCGTTGTGTTCCTCGGGCAGATAGAGATACTTCTGACGGCTGCGGCCCAGACCCAGGCCCAGGAAGCCGCCGGAGCCGATGGCGTAGCGGGACTGCAGGCCCTGATAGCCGCTGCCCTGGGCGTCGGCCTCGGGGTTGAGCCAGGCGTCGATGCGGCTGCCGGCGTAGCCTCTGGTGGAGAGGTAAATGGCGAGAAAGGCCAGGGCCAGCAGACCGCCGATGACGAACCAGCGCTTCTTGGTGCCGCCCAGCAGCATCATAATGGCGCCGATGATGAAGATGATTAAGGTTGCGGAGAGGTGCTTTTCCAGGATCAGCAGACCCGCGATCAGGGCCATGACCCCGGCGTAGGGCAGCACGCCGTAGCGGAAGCTCTCCATTTTGTCCTGCCACACGGCCATCATGGCGGCGAAGGCCAGGATCATGCCCAGCTTGGCAGCCTCAGAGGGCTGAAAGCGGATGCCCGCCAGAGAGATCCAGCGCTTGGCGCCGTTGACGGTGACGCCGATGACGGGCACCAGAGCCAGCAGAAAGAGGGAGCCCCCCAGGATCAGCATGGCGGTGCGATACCAGATAAAGTAGTTCAGGCGGCCCACAATCAGCATCACGGCCAGGCCTCCCGCGGCAAAGCCCGCCTGCCGCACGAAGTAGTAGGCGGAGTTGCCGGTATCCCAGTTGGCCCGGGCGTAGCTGGCGGAGAACATCATCACCAGACCGATGATCAGCAGCAGCACCACCAGCAGCAGAAAGGGCAGATCCGGCAGGCCGGTGCTGTCCTCCCGCAGAGGCTGGGCCTCGGGCTTGTTGTGTTTGAATAAGGCCATAGCAGCCTCCTTCTCAGGCTTTTATCGCAGCGGCGCGGTTGCCAGATACGCCAGCACGCACATCACGGCGCTGACGCAGGTGAAGACGAGCCAGATCTTGATCTCGGACCAGCCGCACATCTCAAAGTGGTGGTGAATGGGGGTCATCTTGAAGATCCGGCGGCCCTGATGGTCGGCGGAGAAGCGCTTGGTGAGCTTGAAAAAGCCCACCTGGAGAATGACGGAGACGGTTTCAATGATGTACACCAGACCCACCAGAATGAGGATCAGAGGCATATCCAGGGCAAAGGCCAGGCCGCAGACCGCGCCGCCCAGAAAGAGAGAGCCGGTGTCGCCCATGAAGGTCTTGGCGGGGTGGAAGTTGTAGCAGAGGAAGCCTGCCAGACCTCCCAGCAGGGCCGCGGGGAAGAGGGCCAGCTCCACCTTTTTCAGAGCCAGGGCCGTCACCAGGAAGAAGATCATCACAGGCATGGTGACGCCGGTGGCCAGGCCGTCGATGCCGTCGGTGAGATTCACCGCGTTGACGGTGCCCACGATGACAAAGACCGCGAAGAAGAGGTAGATCCACAGGGGAATGTGCCAGGTGACGCTGGTGAAGGGAATCCACAGATCCGTGGTCATGTGGCCCATTTTATAGAGGATGTAGAGGTAGAGGGCGGAGGCCGCCAGCTGAAGCATGAATTTCTGGGGGGCGGTGAGGCCCTCGTTCTGCTTTTTCTTCACCTTGCGGAAGTCGTCCAAAAAGCCGATGGCGCCGAAGATCAGGGCAAAGGCGAATACCAGGGCGGAGGACCAGGTTCCGGTGACGATGCTCAGCACCAGCACCCCGATCAGCGCCGCGAGAATGAAGATCAGGCCGCCCATGGCGGGGGTTCCGGCCTTGGAGTTGTGCCACTTGGGGCCCACCTCCCGGATGGTCTGCCCGGCCTTCAGAGCCCGCAGCCAGGGAATGATAAAGCGCCCGGCGATCAGGGCAATGCCGAAGCAGGCCGCGATGCTGATGAGAGCAGCAATGATTTGTCCGTCTTTCATAGGAATGTCCTCCGTGTATATCTGTAAATGAATGGGTATGGCCGCCTCTACATTGTGAATTCGTTCAGCACCTGCTCCAGGCACATTCCGTGGCTGGCCTTGAAGAGAATGGCGTCGCCGGGGCGGGCCAGCTCCTGCAGGGCGGCCAGAAGGGCCGCCTTGTCCAGGAAGTGCCGGGCCTTGTCTCCGGCCGCCGCGGCGATGTCGGCGCTGAGGGGGCCGTAGGCCAGGATCAGGTCGGCGCATTGGGCCGCCAGCTCGCCCACCGCCCGGTGACTTTCCGAGGCGTGGTCGCCCAGCTCCAGCATATCCCCCAGCACGGCGATGCGGCGGCCCCGGGCGGGCCGGTCCCGCAGGACCTTCAGGGCGGCGGGGGTGGACTCGGGCCCGGCGTTGTAGCAGTCCGCCAGCAGGGTGAAGCCCCTGGCCTCAAAGATCCGCATCCGGTTGCCGGTGTTCTTGAAATCCGCCAGGGCCGCGGCAGCGGTCTGCATGGGAATTCCCACGCATTGGGCCGCCAGCAGGGCCGCCAGGGCGTTCATGACGTTGTGCTCCCCGGGCACCGGCAGCCGCACGGGGATCCGCTGCCCCAGACCCACGGCAAAAAAGGAGATGCCCCGGGTGTCGGTGCGGATCTCCTCGGCCCGCAGGTCGTTGTCCGGCCCCAGGCCGAACCACAGGGCCTTCACGGCGGGGGCAGCGGCCCGCAGCAGGGGATCGTCCCCGTTGAGCACGGCGGTGCCGCCGGGCTCCAGGCCCTCCAGAATCTCCAGCTTGGCCCGGCAGATGCCAGCCTGGCCGTCCTTGAAATTCTGAATGTGCATCTTGCCGATCATGGTGATGATGGCTACGTGGGGCCGGGCGATCCGGGTGAGGCGGGAGAGCTCTCCGGCGTTGCTCATGCCCATCTCCACCACGGCGCATTCAGTCCCCCGGGGAATGCTCAGCACCGTCAGGGGGACGCCGATTTCGTTATTGAGATTGCCCAGGGTCTTCACGGTGCTGCGAAGGCTGCCGCAGGCCGCGGCGCACATCTCCTTGGCGGTGGTCTTGCCCACGCTGCCCGTCAGACCGATGACGCGGGTGCCCTCCAGCTCCCGCCGCCACCCGGCGGCGAGCACCATGAGCCCCCGGCCGCTGTTTGGCACCACGATCATGGGCACGCCGGGGAGCTGGCGCTGGCCCAGCACCGCGGCGGCGCCGTTTTTCAGGGCGTCGGGAATGTAGTCGTGGCCGTCCCGCTCCGCCACCAGGGCCGCGAAGAGCTGCCCCGGCTGAATCTTCCGGGAGTCGTTGCAGGCCCCGAAGAATTCCACGTTCTCATATTCCGGCAATACCGTCCCGCCGCACCAGGCGGCGGCTTGTTTCAGCGTAATCATAGATTTTTCGCAACCTCTTCCCGTTCGTCCAGATGATACTTCACCTTGTTAATTTCCTGATAGGTCTCGTGGCCCTTGCCGCACAGGACGATGATATCGTCCTTTCGGGCCTCGGCCATGGCCCGGGCGATGGCGGCCCGGCGGTCCGGCTCCACGATGTAGGGCTTGTCAAGCTCCTTGACGCCCTTGAGAATGTCCGCGATGATCTTCTCCGGGTCCTCGGTGCGGGGATTGTCGGAGGTGATGATGGGCAGATCCGCCAGCCGGACGCCGATCCGGCCCATGATGGGCCGCTTGATGGGATCCCGGTCTCCGCCGCAGCCGAAAACGGCGATGAGCCGCCCCTTGCAGCCGCTGCGGAGGGAGTTCAGCACGTTCTCCAGGGCGTCGGGGGTGTGGGCGTAGTCGATGAGGACGGTATAGTCCTTGCCGGGGGTGGGCACCACCTCCAGGCGGCCCGTGACGCCGCTGACCCTGCCCAGGGCCTCGGCGGCGGCCTCCGGGCGGATGCCCAGGCCGATGGCCATGCCCAGCACCGTCAGAGCGTTGTAGACGGTGAAGCCGCCGGGGATGTTCACCCGGACCGGGAAGCTCTCGTCCTTGTAGCGGGCGGTGAAGCTGACGTGATCCACCGCCAGCTGAATCTCGGAGGCAGTGAGATCCGCCTTCGCCCCCCGGGCGGAGCTGGTGAGGGACCAGCAGGCGGATTCCTCCACGGTGCGGGCCACCTCGGGATCGTCGATGTTGAAGACGCTGAAGCCGCAGCGCCGGAAGAGCAGGGCCTTGGCCTGGCGATAGGCCTCCATGGTCTTGTGGAAGTCCAGGTGATCCTCGGTGAGGTTGGTGAAGGCCCCCACGGCGAAGGGCACGCAGTCCACCCGGTGCAGATACAGGCCGATGGAGGAGACCTCCATCACCACGTGGGTGCAGCCCTCCTCCGCCATCCGGGCGAAGAGCCCTTGGAGCTCAAAGCTCTCGGGGGTGGTGCGCTCGGTGTGCAGAATCTCGCTGCCGATCATGTTCTGAATGGTGCCGATGAGGCCCACCTTGGCCCCCAGGGTCTGCTCCAGCACGGCCTTCATGAGATAGGTGACGCTGGTTTTGCCGTTGGTGCCGGTGACGCCCAGAATGGTCATCCGGTCCGCCGGGTGGCCGTACCAGTTGGCCCCCAGCATCGCCAGCGCGGGCCGGGCGGCGGGCACCAGGACGTAGGGGATCTCCCCCTGGGGCTTGCGCTCGCAGAGCACGCAGACCGCGCCTTTGCTCAGGGCGCTGGGGATGAACTGGTGCCCGTCGGCGGCGTAGCCCGTCACGGCCACGAACATGTGACCCGGCTCCACCCGCCGGGAGTCATAGCTGACCCCGGTGATCTCCAGATCGGAAGGGCAGTTGCTTTCCAGAATGGGAATATCTTTCAAAAGCTCTGAGAGTTTCATAATTGCCTCCTGTGTTGGAAATGGAGCTTGCGCATGCTTTGCGAAGCCGCTTAGTCCATCGCCGTCTGGTCTGTCAGCTCCACGGTGACGGTGGTGCCCCGGGGCACCTGGGTTCCGGCGGCGGGCTCCTGGTCGGTGACCACGGAGTAATACTGGGTGGAGCCCTTGGTTTGCAGATACAGGGCGCTGCCGTCCATGGCGGCCCCGGCCTGCTTCTGGGTCATGCCCCGGAGATTGGGTACGGTGACCAGATCCGTGGGGACCTCCTCGCCCAGATAGAGGATGACCTGGGAATTGCCGGGCAGCAGCTCCCCGGGGGCGGGAATCTGGCCCGTGACGCTGCCGCCGCTGCCCACGGTGACGCTGCTCAGACTCTGCTCGGCCAGGATGGCGTCGGCCTCCTCCCGGGTCAGATCCCGCACGTCGGGCATCTGGACGTTGACGGTGCTCATGTCCACCTTGGTGTAGTCGGGCTGGACCCCCAGGTAGAGCAGGGTGTCAGCGAAGATGTCCCGCACCACCGGGGCGGCCATGACGCCGCCGGAGATGTAGATGCCGGTCTTGCGGCTGGGGGTGTCCAGCGCCACCAGGCAGATGTACTGGGGATCGTCCATGGGGGCCACGCCCACAAAGGAGACGATGCGGTCCTTGGTCTGCTGGCCGTTGTCGTCGTAGACGTCCAGCTTCTCGGAGGTGCCGGTCTTGCCGCCCACCCGGAAGCCCGGGAGCTCCGCGTTGCCCGCGGTGCCGTCGGTGACCACGGAGCGGATCAGCCTGCACATTTCCTTGGAGGTGTCCTCGCTGATGGCCTGGCGGATCACGGTCTTGCCGTGCTTTTCAATGACGTTGCCGTTTTCGTCCAGCACCTCGGAGACCACGTAGGGCTGCAGCACGTAGCCCCCGTTCACCACGGCGGCAATGGCCCGCACCATCTGGATGGGGGTGGGCTTCACGGACTGGCCGAAGGCCACGGTGGTGAGCTGGGCGTTCTCCATGAGCTTGGCCCGGGTGTGGAAGACGCCGGTGGCCTCGCCGGACATGTCCACGCCGGTGCGCTCCAGCAGGCCGAAGGCGTCGATGTAGTCGTACAGGGCGCCGCCTCCCAGGGCCACGCCGATGTCGGCAAAGGCGATGTTGCAGGAGTTTTGCAGGGCCTTGGCCAGATACTGGGGCCCGTGGCCCTGGCTCTTCCAGCAGTGGAGGGTGGATTCCCGGTCCTTGTAGTCCTTGGCGCCGCCGCAGTAGAAGGTGGAGTCCTCGTTCACCACGCCCTCCTCCAGGGCCGCCGCCAGGGTGATGGTCTTAAAGGTGGAGCCGGGCTCGTAGCCATCGGAGACGCAGCGGTTGCGCCACTGCTTCAGCCGGGCCGCCGCCACGGTGCTGTTGTATTCGTCGATGAGCTTGTCGTAGGCCTCGGAGCCCTCGGGCACGCTGTCGATCTCCGCGTCCAGCTTTTCCAGCTCCGCCAGCACCGAGAGGTCGGTGATCTCCAGGTAGTGGTTGGGGTCGTAGCTGCCCTCGATGGCCATGCCCAGAATGGCGCCGGTGTTCACGTCCATCATGATGCCGAAGGCGCCGTTCTGCACGTCGTATTTCTCAATGGCGGCCTTCAGGTTCTTCTCCAGGTACATCTGCACCGTGGAGTCCAGAGTCAGCACCAGGGAGCTGCCGTCGGTGGCCTCGTAGTATTTTTCATAGGAATAGAGCATCCGGGTCTCATAGTTGCCCCGGGTGGTGATGACGGCCCCCGCGGTGCCCTGGAGCAGATCGTCGTAGTAGGCCTCCAGACCCTCGGCCCCCACGTTCTCGGCGTTGGTGAAGCCGATGACCTGGGCCGCCGTCTCGCCGGCGGGGTAGTAGCGCTGGGAGTCGGACTCCAGGTGGATGCCCGTGAGCTTGTTGTCGGAGATGAAGCTGCGGACCAGGTCGGTCTGCGCCGCGTCCCGCTTCCGGGCAATGACCTCGTAGCGGCGGTTCAGCAGCTCCGCCTTTTCCTTGATGAAGGCGGGGTCCACCTCCAGAATCTGCCCCAGGCCATTGGCGATGAAGTCCACGTCCTCCTCGGCGTTGTGGATCTCCCAGGGGTCGATGAAGACGTTCTCCACGGTCTTGGAGGCCGCCAGAATGTTCATGTTGCAGTCGTAGATCACGCCCCGGTCCGCGGTGACGGCGGTGGAGCGGGTCTGGTTGCTGATGGCCCTGGACTCATACTGGTCGTGCTGGAGGATCATCAGCCGGAAGAGCTGCCAGATCAGCGGGATAAAGAGAATCACCCCGATGAAGACCATGATAAAGGTGGTGCGCCGCAGCACCCCATGCCCGGCTCTGGCCCGGTCATAAGGCGGCTCCGCCGGAGCCTTCACCAGCTTGATGTTCGGCTTTTTGGACATGGGATCACCTCACGAAATATGGAATCGTCGTAAAAAGGGGCGGCACCGGGTGCGCGCCCCTTTTTGGTATATGGCTCCGTCAGCGGAAACATTCCACCACGCCCCGGAAGTTTTCAGCCAGGGCGTCCCAGGCCTTCTCCAGGAAGCTGCGCTGGTCCACCTGCAAAATCTCCGCGTGGTCGGCGCCGGGAATGTTCAGGTACACCGTCTGCCGGGTGGAGGGCTGCATCATGCCGAGCTCCCGGGCCTTGGCCTCAATCTCGGCCAGGTCGATGCGGCTCTCATAGCTGGAGCGGAGCTTTGCGGTGTCCGCCTGGGTGGCGGCCAGGTCCTTGCTGAGCTCCCCGGCCCGGTCCGTGGCCTCGTAGAGCTGCACATAGCTGTAGACCACCATCAGAAGCAGCACCGCCGTCAGCACCAGACCCAGCACCGCCAGGGGGGCGATGGTCAGCTTGGCCTTGGGGGCCTTCTTCCCCTGGAGAAGGGGCTTTTCCTCCGGCAGCCTCGCGGGCCGCGGCTTGGGTACCGCGTTGGAGCGGTAATCATAGGCCGCGCTGCCGTTGAAATTGTATCGGGTATCAGGCATGTTGATTACCTCTTTTCAAATATCGTAGGGGCGGCCATTGGCCGCCCGCCCGGGGCTCAGGCCTTCGACGGCGGGTTACGCGTGTCGCGGGCGGCCAGTGGCCGCCCCTACAGGCGTTCCGCGACCCGCAGCTTGGCGCTGCGGGCTCTGGGGTTCCGCTCCAGCTCCTCCTCCCCGGCGACGATGGGCTTCCGGGCGATGAGCTTCAGCCGGGGCTTCTTGCCGCAGACGCAGACGGGGAATTCCGGGGGGCAGGTGCAGCCCCGGACGGCCTCGGCCATGGCGTTTTTGACGATGCGGTCCTCCAGAGAGTGGAAGGTGATGACCGCCAGCCGCCCGCCGGGCTTGAGCCGGTCAATGGCCCGCTGCATCACTGCGTCCACGGCTCCCAGCTCGTCGTTGACGGCGATGCGCAGGGCCTGGAAGCTGCGCTTGGCGGGGTGCTGCTTTTCCCGCAGGGCCTTCTGGGGCATGGCGCCCCGGATCACGTCCACCAGCGCCAGAGTGCTTTCAATGGGAGCCTGCTCCCGCCGCCGGACAATGGCCGCGGCAATCAGGGGGGCGTAGCGCTCCTCGCCGTAGCTGAAGAGGATACGGCGCAGCTCCTCCTGGGGCCAGGTGTTGACGATCTCGTAGGCCGTCAGGGGGTCGGAGGGGTCCATGCGCATGTCTAAGGGGGCGTCGGCCATGTAGCTGAAGCCCCGGTCGGCCTCGTCCAGCTGGGGGGAGGAGACGCCCAGATCCAGCAGGATGCCGTCCACCGCCGGGATGCCCAGACCGTCCAGAATGGCGTCCAGCTCCCGGAAATTGCTGTGTACCAGCTCCACTCGGTCCATCCAGGGGGCCAGGCGCTGCTCCGCCGCGGTCAGGGCCTTGGGATCCCGGTCCACGCCGATGAGGGTCCCGCCGCTCAGCCGCCGGGCGATCTCGGCGGAATGGCCCGCCCCGCCCAAGGTGCCGTCCAGGTAGATCCCGTCGGGCCGGATATTCAGAGCCTCGATGGATTCCTTTAATAAAACAGATATATGGTGAAACTCCGTCATAGACCCAGCTCCTCGTAGGCCTTGGCCATGTCGCCGTTGCCGCCGAAGATCCAGTCGTTCTCGCTGGCCTCATAGGCGGCGGCGTCCCAGATCTCCGCGTGGTCGCCCTGCCCGAGAAAGGTCACGTCGCCGTTGAGCTGGGCGTACTTCCGCAGGGTGGGGGGCAGCACGAAGCGCCCCTGCTTGTCGGGCTCGCACTTGGCTACGTTGGCCAGAATAAAGCGCTTGGCCTTGGCGTTGGAGAGGGGAGCGGCATTGATCCGCTCCATGACCTCCGCCCATTTGGCCTCGGGGAAGACCAGCAGACTGTTCTCCATGCCGATGACCACGTAGAAGACGCTGCCCAGCTCATCCCGGAGCTTGGCGGGGACGAAGAGACGACCCTTGGGGTCAAAATTGTGGGTGTACTTGCCGACCGTGCTGCTCACCTCCTCCCGAATCATGGTTTTTATGGGAATTTGCGGAATTTTGTGCCATTTCACTCCACTTTGCTTTAGTATAACCGTTCTGTTACGAAATTGCAATCTTTTTTTGAGATTTTTTCAAGTTTTTTTCAAGGGAAAAGCGTTGACTTTGCTTGCAAAACCGGGTAAGATTAGCTCCGAAATTCAAAACAGGCAGGAAAACGCAAAATGACCGACTTTTCCCAAATTCTCCTGGTCTCCGATTTTGACCGCACGCTGACGGCGCCGGATTCCTCTATCCCTGCGGCCAATCTGGAGGCCATTCGTTCCTTCCAGGCCCGGGGCGGACTTTTCACCGTGGGCACGGGCCGCAGCGCCCCCATGTACCGCCCCTACCACAGCAGGATCCCCACCAACGCCCCCCTGATCCTCTACAACGGGGCCGCCGCCTATGACTATGAGAGCGAGGAGCTCTCCGGGGCGGTGTGGATGCCCACGGGCCGGGAGCTGCTGGAATACCTCACCGAGACCTTCCCGGATCTGCTGCTGGAGATCCAGGGGGTGGACGCCCACTATCTGGTGGGGGAGTCTCCCATGCGGGAGGCCTTCTACCGGGCCCAGGGGGTGGCCTGCAAGACCGTGCGCCTGGAGGAGGCTCCCACCCGCTACCACAAGCTGGCGATTTTCGGGGAATTCCGCAGCCTGGACGTGGGGCAGTTCTACTCCGGCACCGCCCAGGAGGAGGCCCGCTTCGCGGAGTGCTGCGAAAGGATCATGGCGGACTGGCCCATGCTGCGGGCGGACCGGGCCGCGTCCCGGATCGTGGATCTCCAGGCGAAGGAGGCCGGGAAGGGCAGCGCCGCCCGGGCCTTGGCAAAGCGTCTGGGCCGTCCGCTGCTGGTCTGCGCCGGGGACGCCATGAACGACGCCTCCATGCTGCTGGAGGCGGATCTGGCCTTCGCCCCCGCCGACTGCGCCCCGGAGGTCAAGGCTCTGGGCTGCTGCCGTCTGGTGCGTCCCTGCGCCCAGGGCAGCATCGCCGGGGTGGTGGAGGCCCTGGAGGGGCTGTAGGCCAGGGGCGGACTTGTTTACAAAAGCTTTATTTTTTGTTTGCAAGCCATTCATACCCAGTTCATATTTATACCTTATGATACCAATGTAAGCGATAGCGACAAGGCCGCTGTACTTTTCATTTCTTCTCTTCTTTTCTCAAAGGCCCCCGGGGTTCGCCCCGGGGGTTCTTTGACGTTCCGGGGCAATGGGCGGCGAATGCCCGGAAAAGCCGAAAAAAACGGGAAAAGAAGGCTTGACAAAGGCCAGGCCGGATGCTATATTACAAAATAGAGTGTTTGCCAAGGCAGACCGGAAAGGAGTATACGAAGATGAGCCTGTTATTTGAGGACGTTTCCGCCTAACTGAATACGGGCAGACCTGGGCGGGGGGCAATCCCCGGCTTTGGTGTGCCGCCAAAAGGAACTTTCGATCTCTGGCAAACCGCAGGACGCAGCCATGAACGGGAGCTGCTTCGCTGCGGTATTTTTATATCCTTTTTACGAAATCACGGCTCGACGCAAAGCGTCATATTCCCCAAAAGGAGGGGGAACACGGTGCGAAAGCTTTTATCTTACCTTAAGCCCTACCGGGGCCGCATCGCCCTGGCAACCCTGCTGATGGCGGTCTCCGCCATTTGCAATCTGCTGCTGCCCACCCTGATGTCCAACGTGCTGGACAAGGGGGTCTACGGGGCGGCGGAGGCCGACAGCTTCGGCTATATTCTGAAAACCGGCGCCTGGATGCTGGGGATCTCCCTGCTGAGCCTGGGCTCCGTGGCCGGAGGCTACTGGGTGGTCTACCACGTGATCTCCGGCTACACCTGGAGCCTGCGCTCCGCCCTGTTCCGCCAGGTCCACAGCATGACCCTGGCGGAGGTGGGCCGCATCGGGGCCTCCAATCTGGTGACCCGCTCCACCCACGACGTGGGCACCCTGAACTGGGTGATCTCCATGCTCTGCGGCAGCATCATCACCATCCCCCTGATGTTCCTGGGGGGCGTCTTCCTGTGCATGCGCAAGGATTTCCGCCTGTCTCTGGTGATCCTCTGCGCCGTGCCCCTGCTGATTGCCGCGGTGCTGCTCATGAGCAAGCGCATCGACAAGCTCTGGGAGATCTCCGACGAGTACTGCGACAGGCAGAACGACCTGGTGCGGGAGCGGCTCCGGGGCATCCGGGTGATCCGGGCCTTCGACCGGGAGAAATACGCCCACGGCCGCGTCACCGAGGCCACCCGGGTCATGGCGGACAACATCATCCGGGCCAACGTCCGAATGGCCGTCATCGACCCCATGGCGGCCTTTGTGCTCAACGCGGCGGCCCTGCTCATCGTCTACCTGGGGGGCCTGCGGATGGAGCGGGGCAGCGGCCTCACCCCCGGGGACGTCTTCGCCATGATCCAATACATCAATATTATATTGGGGGCCATCGTCTCCGTGTCCTTCGCCATCGTCATGCTGCCCCACGTCCGGGTGGCGGCCAGGCGGCTGAGCCAGGTGACGGAGTCCACGGGCCTGGAGGAGGACAGCCCCGCCCAGGGCCTGCGCTTTGACGGGGCCATTGACCTGGAGGGGGTCAGCTATACCTACCCCGGCAGCGCCCTGCCCGCGCTGAACCGGGTGAAGCTCCACATCCGGCCCGGGGAGTGGGTCTCCGTCATCGGCGGCACCGGCTCCGGCAAGTCCACCCTGGCGGAGCTGCTGCTGGATTTCCGCTCGCCCACCGAGGGGACGCTGCACTTTGGCGTGGAAGGGGACGGGAGAACGGATTCTTCGACTCCGCTGCGCTCCGCTCAGAATGACAGTGCGGAGGCAACAGGCAACAGGCAGCAGGCAACAGAGGCCGCAGGGGCCGATGCCCACATCGGCCCTTCCTCCCGGCTGCGCAACGCGGCGGAGCTCTCTCCCAAGGACGTCCGGGCCAACATCTCCTGCGCCATGCAGAAATCCATGCTCTACGCGGGCACCGTGGCGGAGAATCTCCGGATGGGCAAGCCCGAGGCCACGGACGAGGAGCTCTGGCAGGCCCTGGAGCTGGCCCAGATCGCGGACTTCCTCCGGGATAAGCCCGAGGGCCTGGACTTCAGGCTGGAGCCCGCCGCCGCCAATATCTCCGGCGGCCAGAAGCAGCGCCTGACCATTGCCCGGGCTCTGCTGAAGGACGCCCCCATCTACATCTTCGACGACTCCTTCTCCGCCCTGGACTTCATCACCGAGGCCCGGGTGCGGAAGGCGCTGAACACCCGGCTGGCGGGCCGGACCCGCATCGTCATCACCCAGCGGGTGGTCTCCGCCATGCACTGCGACCGAATCTTCGTCCTCTCCGACGGGGCGCTGGTGGGGGCCGGAACCCACGCCCAGCTGCTGGAGAGCTGCCCCATCTACCGGGAGATCTACCTCTCCCAGACAGGAGGCGGGGCCCTGTGAGTACCAAGGAAATGAAACAGAACAGCGAACAGAAAGAAAAGCGCCGGCTCTTCGACGAGACCGGCAAGCGCCTGCTCCGGGAGATCAGGCCCCTGCGAGGCTGGATTCTTCTCTCCGCCCTCCTCTGTCTGATTCTCATCGGCTGCGCCGTGGCGGCCCCGGAGCTGCTGGGCGCCCTGGTGGACCGGCTCTACGCCTGGGTCCAGGCCCCCGCCGCGGGTCTGGCCCGGAGCCTGCTGCCGGGGCTGGGGCTGCTTCTGGGCATCTACGCCCTCCAGGCGGCGGTGACCTACGGCAACTCCTATCTGCTCAACAACGTGGTCAGCCGCTACTTCTGCGCGGAGCTGCGGATCCGGCTGTCGGAGAAGCTGCGCCGCCTGCCCGTGTCCTATGTGGACAAGACTCCCGCCGGGGACGTGATCGACCGGATGATGGAGGACGTGGGCAATATGGCCGACTCCATCTACGGCATTGTGGAGATCCTGCTGACGGGCTTTTTGCAGATGTTCGTCATCGCGGGCATCCTCTTTTTCACCGACTGGCGCATGGCCATCCCCGTGGTGCTGCTCTCGCCCCTGTCCGTCTTCCTCTCTGCCAAAATGGCGACCCTGGGGGAGAAGCACTGGGACAAGCACTTCAACTTAGGGGGCGAGCTGACGGCCCTGGCGGAGGAGGCCTATACCAACTACCCCACCACCAAGGCCTTCAACCGGGAGGCGGAGCTGCAGAAGAAGTACGACGAGCTCTCCCTGCGCCACCAGCGCAACGGCATCTTCGGCAACTTCCTGTCCTCCATCGTCCAGCCGGTGATCATCTTCGTGGACGCTCTGGCCTATATCGCCGTGGCGGTGCTGGGGGGCTGGCTCATCGTCCACCGGGGCCTGTCCATCGGCACCGTGGTGACGGTGATCTTCTTCGCCCGGCAGCTCTCCGCCCCGCTGGAGCGCATCGCCTTCGGCCTGAGCTTTGTCCAGCATGTGAAATCCGCCGCCAAGCGGGTCTTCACCCTGCTGGATCTGCCCGAGGAGGAGGACCCCGCCGGATGCGTGGAGGGCCCCACCCGGGGCCGGGTGGAGTTCCGCCACGCAGACTTCTCCTATGACCCCGAAAAGCCCTTGATCCGGGATCTGAGCTTCACCGTGGAGCCGGGGCAGAAGGTAGCCATCGTGGGCCCCACCGGAGCGGGCAAGACCACCATCGTGAACCTGCTCATGCGCTTCTACGACATCCAAAAGGGCCAAATTCTGATCGACGGCCAGGACATCTCCCAACTCTCCCGGGCGCAGACCCGCCGCCTCTTCGCCATGGTCCTCCAGGACACCTGGCTCTTCAAGGGCACGGTGGCGGAGAACGTGGGCTACGGCAGCCCCGAGGTCAGCCGGGAGGAGATCGAGAGGGCCTGCGACCTGGCCTACTGCGACCACTTCATCCGCCGCCTGCCCCAGGGCTACGACACCGTAATCTCCGAGGACAGCACCGCCGTCTCCTCCGGCCAGAAGCAGCTGCTGACCATCGCCCGGGCCCTGCTGGCGGACCGGAGCCTGCTGATCCTGGACGAGGCCACCTCCAACGTGGACACCCGCACGGAGCTGCTGATCCAGAAGGCCATGGACCGGCTCATGGGGGGCCGCACCTGCTTCGTCATCGCCCACCGCCTCTCCACCATCGTGGACGCGGATCTGATCCTGGTGCTCCGGGACGGCCGGATCGTGGAGCAGGGCACCCACAAGTCCCTGCTGGAGCAAAAGGGCTTCTATTACGAGCTGTTCCAGTCCCAGTACGCGATTTAGGGATCAGGGATCAAGGATCAGGGTGGGGCAAGGGAACAGGGAACGGGGAACAGACTGCCCGCAGGGGAGGGATCACCCGTCCCGCCGTCCCCCGCCGTAGGGGCGCGCATGGAGCGCCCGAAAACCTCTCCTGCTCGCAGGAGAGGGGGGTCAAGGAGCGCGGGAGCGTCGAGACGCTCCTCAAACCTCCCCTGCTCGCAGGGTAGGGGGACCGGCCTCAAGGCCGGTGGAGGGGTGGTCCCGACAACAGAGCCCTATCGTACCCCGCCATTCTTCATTCTTCATTATTCATTCTTCAGTACCTCTCACCCAGGATCGCTTCCTGCAGCATGGACTTGCCTATCATTTTACCTTTCGGAGGTTGTTATGGATCAACAAATCAAATCCGTCGCGGAACGCTACGCCGAGGAGAGCTTCGACGAGGCCTGCGCGCTGCTTCGCACCCTCGGCCGCATTCCCGCTCCCACCCGGCAGGAGGAGCGGCGGGCGGCCTTCGTCCGGGACTGGCTCCTGGCCAACGGGGCCGGGGAGGTCTTCATCGACGGGGCCAAGAACGTGATCTGCCCCATCGGTCCCCAGGACGGGGAGCTGACGGTCTTTGCAGCCCACACCGACGTGGTCTTCCCGGATCTGGAGCCCCTGCCCATGCGGGAGGAAAACGGGATCCTTTACGCCCCGGGCATCGGGGATGACAGCGCCAACCTGGTGAACCTCCTGCTGGCGGCCCGCTATCTGCTGCGAAACGGCGTCCGGGGCGCCGGGGGCTTTCTGATCGTGGCCAACGCCTGCGAGGAGGGCCTGGGGAATCTGGAGGGCTCCAAGGCCCTGTTTGCCCGGTACGGGGAGCGGATCAAGGCCTTCTATTCCTTCGACTGCGACCTGCCCCAGTGCATCTGCCGGGCCGTGGGCTCCCAGCGCTACAAAATCACCTGCAAAACCGTGGGGGGCCACTCCTACAGCGCCTTCGGGGCCCCCAACGCCATCGAGATCCTGTGCCGCCTGGTGGAAAAGCTCTACGCCATCGAGCTGCCCGCCGGGGAGAAAACCACCTACAACGTGGGCCGCTTCGAGGGCGGCACCACCGTCAACGCCATCGCCCAGGAGGCCTCGATGCTCTATGAGTTCCGCTCCGCCTCCCAGGCCTGCCTGGAGCAGATGGAGGGCAAATTCCGGGCCGTTCTGGCGGAATGTCAGAACCTGGGGGGCGAATTGACGGTGGAGCTGCTGGGGGTCCGCCCCGGCAGCGGCCCCGTGGACGAGGCCGCCCTGGCGGCCATGACGGAGCGCAGCGCCGAGGTGATCGAAAGCTTCTGGGGAAAGCCCGCGGTCCTGCTGGCCGCCTCCACCGACAGCAACGTGCCCCTGTCCCTGGGGATCCCCGCCAACACCCTGGGCACCGTCCGGGGCGGCCTGGCCCATACCCGGGCTGAGTGGGTGGAGCTGGAGAGCCTCAAGCCCGGCCTCGCCATCGCCCTGTCGCTGATGCTGCTGGCGCAGGGGTAGGGACAGATTAATAAAAAAATGAAACTATGAAAAAATGAAAAAATTGAGGTGTCCCTTCGGGACAAATTTGAAATCATTTTCCATATCGGAGATATGGAAAATACCACAATTCTTTCATAATTTCATTTTTTCATTCTTTCATTGCGTCAGCCAAACAAATCCCGCTTTGCATGCTTCGCCATCGGTATAAAATCAAAACCACCTGTCCATACTCTCAGCACAAACCGAGTATGGACAGGTGATTTTTTATGTGGAAACGGTACTTATGCGTCTTGTCTCTCGCCTTTCTGCTGGCTTTTTCCGGCTTGAGCCTTCGGGTAGCCCTGGAGCAGCGGGCGCTGGCGGAAAAGCTGATCCGCCTGCACGTGGTGGCGGCCTCCGACGATCCCCGGGACCAGGCCCGGAAGCTGGCGGTCCGGGACGCCCTGCTGCCCCGGATCGCCGCTCTGACGGCGGGCTGCCCCGACGCGGACAGGGCCGCCGCGGCCCTGAAGGCGGGGCTGCCCGCCCTGGAGGAGACCGCCGCCCGGACCCTGGGCACCGGAGAGCCCGTGCGCGCCGTCCTGGCCCGGGAGTCCTTTCCCCGCCGCGATTACGGGAGCTTCTCCCTGCCTGCCGGGGAATACCGGGCCCTGCGGATCACCCTGGGGGCGGGCCGGGGCCACAACTGGTGGTGCGTGGCCTTTCCCGCCCTCTGCCTGCCCGCCGGGGAGGAATTTGAGGAGGAGGCGGTCCAGGCGGGCATGAGCCGGGAGCAGATCGCTTTGATGACCGGAAGCTCCGACACGGTGACCATCAAATTCCGCCTCCTGGACTGGCTGGCGGAGATCTTCGGATAGACAAATAGGGATTTGTCGGGATCATTCGTAGGGGCCGATGCCCACATCGGCCCTTGCCCCGGTCAATCGGGAGGGCCGATGTGGGCATCGGCCCCTACGGGTGGAAGAACACGACAAATCCCAATCTGCCGTTCACAAATTGCTCACAAAGAGTTCAACAAATGTTTAGCACTCTCCTCTTGACAGTGCTAAAAGTTGTGCTATAATAGGGTCAGAACAAAGGAAGGGAGCAAAAAGCTCCCGGATCCCTTGCTCAGTTACATAGATACAATCAACAATGTAAATGAGTGAAAGGAGAAATGACTTATGTTGATGCCCAGACTTTTTGACGATGATTTCTTTGATGATTGGATGCGCTGGCCTGTGAGCCGCAGCCTGGCCGACACCGAAAAGCAGCTCTACGGCAAGCACGCCCCCCGCGTGATGAAGACCGATATCCGGGAGCACGAGGACCACTACGACGTGGACATCGATCTGCCCGGCTTCAAGAAGGACGAGATCGAGCTGAGCCTGGATAAGGGCTACCTCACCGTCAGCGCCTCCAAGGGCGTGGACAAGGACGAGACCGACAAGCAGGGCAAGGTGATCCGCCAGGAGCGCTACGCCGGCGCCATGCAGCGCAGCTTCTACGTGGGCTCCGCCCTCACCGAGGAGGAGATCAAGGCCCGCTTCGAGGACGGCGTGCTGAAGCTGAACGTCCCCAAGAAGACCGCCCCCAAGCTGCCTGAGAAGCGCACCATTCTCATCGAGGGATAATCGGTATCCCAAAACCGGCCCGGAGCCAAGCGCTCCGGGCCGGTTTTTGTTTACATAATCTATATTCCGACAGCCGACATAATTTTGTTACAAAACGGTTACTTATCCGGTCCCCCGGGGGAAAGGCCCCAAAAATACCCCCGGGCGCCCTGGAGGAAAGCAAGGATTTTCCGGGAGTTTTTCACATTTTCCACAGGGTTTTCCACAGCCGCAAGTTTATTCGCGGAAAGCGGAAATGAAAAACATAAGTCAACATAATCTGGTTTCCTGGGATCGGAAGGGCCCGGCGGGCAGGGGAGGCGGACGCGGAGGCTTCACCCTTTTGCCGCCCCGGCATATACTGGCCTGAGGAGATGAGACCATGGAAACGACGTATTTGCTGGTGGGGGGAGACCGGCGGCAGTTCTGGCTCTCCCGACTGCTGGTGAGCCGGGGACGGGTCTATACCCGGGCCGTGCCGGGTCTGGAGGACAGCCTGCCCCCGGGCCCGGTGGACGTTCTGGTTCTGCCCACCCCCTGTCTGGACGGGGCGGGGCTGCTGCGGACAGCGGGGCCGGGGCTGAGGCCGGAGGCCCTGGCGGGGTTCTGGGACGGACGTACCCGGATCTGCGGCGGGGCTCTCCCTGCGGATCTGGCGGCCCGCTTCCCGGGCTGCGGCCCGGCGGCGGATCTGCTGGCGGACCCCCAGGTGGCCGCTGTCAACGGGCGGCTCACAGCGGAGGCCGCCGTGGAGCTGGCCCGGGAGCGGCTGGAGGGCTCCCTCTTCGGCCTGCCCTGCCTGGTGCTGGGCTACGGCAGGATCGGCAAGCCCCTGGCGGAGCTGCTGGGGGCCCTCCACGCCCGGGTGACGGTGGCGGCCCGGCGGCCCGGGGTCCGGGCGGAGGCGGCCCAGCGGGGCTTCGCGGTCCGGGACTTCCCCGGCGGGGCGGGGGAGAGTGCCGTGATCTTCAACACCGTACCGGCCCCCAGCCTGTCCCCGGCGGCCCTGGAGGCCCTGGGGCCGGACTGCCTCTGGGTGGAGCTGGCCTCGGAGCCGGGCGGTCTGCCCGAGGGGCTGCGTCCCGGCTTCCCGGTGCTCCGGGCCAACTCCCTGCCGGGCCGCCGCCTGCCCCGCTCCGCCGCCGCGGCCCTGCTGGAGGGCATTGTCCGAAAGGAGGCTTTTCATTGAGACAAGAACGCATCGGCTTCTGCCTCACCGGCTCCTTCTGCACCTTTGAGCCGGTGCTGGCGGCCCTGGCCCGGCTGTGCCGGGAGTACGAAAGCGTCCAGCCCATCCTCTCCGGGGCGGCGGCCGGCATCGACAGCCGCTTCGGGGCCGCGGCGGAATTCCGGGCCCGGATCGAGGCCATCTGCCGCCGCCCGGTCTGGGACAGCCTGGCCCAGGTGGAGCCCATCGGACCGAAGAAGCTGCTGGAGCTGCTGGTGATCGCTCCCTGCACCGGCAACAGCCTGGCGAAGCTGGCCGCCGGGGTGGCGGATACCCCCGTGACCCTGGCCTGCAAGGCCCATCTGCGGAACGGGCGGCCTGTGGTGCTGGCGGTTTCCACCAACGACGGCCTGGCCGCCAACGCCCGGAGCATCGGCACGCTGCTGGACCGGAAGCACTTCTATTTCGTCCCCTTCGGCCAGGACGACCCGGAGAAGAAGCCCGCCTCCCTGGTGGCGGACATGAGCCGCCTGCCCCAGACCGTGGCGGCAGCCCTGGCGGGGCGGCAGCTTCAGCCCCTGCTGCTGCGGGAGCAGGCCCAATAAGGACGCGCCCCGGCTGCCGCAATGGCAGCCGGGGCGCCGCTTGTTCGGAGGATTATAAGAGCTTCGCTTTTTCCGCCTGGAGCTCCGCCACCTTCTGCCTGCTGAGGGGGTAGACGAACCACAGCAGCAGGAAGACCAGCAAAAACAGCACGGCGGGGATCATGACGGAGTAGTTGTACATGGTTTTCAGGGCGCTCTGGCTGAGCCCCTCGGTTTTCAGCTCGGAGCCGTTGTAGCCGATCCGCAGCAGGGGGAGGTTGATCAGCACCGTAGCCACGGTCTGGCCCAGCTTCCGCATGAAGGTGTAGAAGGCGTAGGAGGTGGCCTCGTCGTTGACCCCGTAGCGGACCTTGTTGTAGTCGATGGCGTCGGTGGCCAGGACCCACACCAGCAGGAAGAGGAAGGCGGTGCCGATGCCGGCCATGAGATTGGCGGCCAGGTAGAGCCACACGTTGGTGATCCCCGCCAGGGCCAGCAGGAAGAGGGCGATATAGAACACCGCCGCCAGCAGCACGCCGCAGCCGCAGACCTCCCGGCGGCCGAATTTGTTGCCCAGCTTCGTGGCGAAGAACATGATCACCGCCACCGGCAGATACTGGAACACCGTGGGCAGCATGGTGAGGCCGGGCTTCTGGAAGAAGTGGTGGAAGAGGTAGGTATTGTAGCCCTGGCCGAACATCTGGGCTGCCAGGAAGAGCATGGAGGCCAGGGACACCGCCATAAAGGGACGGCTGCGGAACAGGGCCTTCACCACCTTGGCGGTCTGGCCCTTCTGCCTGGGAGCGGGCTCCGAGGGCACCCGCTCCTTGGTCCAGGCGTAGCAGAGCAGATAGAAGACCACGGAGAGGGCCGCGATGAGGCAGGCACCGAGGAAGACCCGGGTGTGGCTCATCTGCTTCACCCCGTTCACGCTGACGTAGCACAGGGAGGCCAGGGCCATGGCGGGCATGGCCCCGAAGGTGGAGCCGATGGAGCGGAAGACCGAGAGGGAGGAGCGCTCCCTGTCGTCGGAGGTGATGACCTGGGCCAGGGAGCCGTAGGGGATGTTGATGCAGGTGTAGAGCATCCCGAAGAGGATGTAGCTCACGTAGATGTAGGCCAGCCGTCCGCCGGGGGCCAGGCCCTTCACGTTCAGGAACATCAGCACCGCGGCCAGGGCCACAGGCAGGGAGAAGATGCGAATCCAGCGGCGATAGCGGCCGTCGGCCCTCCGGGGAGCCCGGTCGATGATGCGGCCCCAGATGGGATCGTTGACGGCGTCCCAGATCCGGGCGATGACGGTCATGATCATGACGTGGAGCACGGAGATCTCCAGCACGTCGGTGTAGTACTTGTTCAGCACGCTCTGGGTCAGCCCAAAGACCAGACAGGAGGCCAGATCACCGAAGGCGTAGCCCAGCTTGTCCTTCATGCCGATGCCGCGGGTGGCGGCCAGGGGAGAGGTTTTCATTTCAGCTCACTCCTATTTTTATTTTGTAGGGACAAGCCTCGCTTGTCCGCCGGGTTACGAATGGAAGGCTGCGGATCAAGGATCAAGGATCAGGGATCAAGGATCAGGGATCAGGGATCAAGGATCAGGGATCAAGGATCAGGGATCAGGGATCAAGGATCAGGGATCAAGGATCAAGAATCAGATCAGTCCGTAGGGGACGGGTTCCCCGTCCCGCGGTTTCCACACCGGTTCCCACACCAGATCTGCCGTAGGGGCGGCCATCGGCCGCCCGCCCGAGGCAGGGGCCCGCCGTCTGCCGCACGCTCCTACGGCGGTATCGAAACGAGAAGCGGCGGGCCGGAAACCCAGCCCCTACGGCATGTCGGCTGTAGGGACGGCTCTCAGCCGTCCGCGTTCCCCCGTCCCATTTTCCAATGTTTTCAAATGGCAATTTGAAAACACCGCAATTTTCAATTTTCAACTTTCAATTCTCAATTACGCAAATGCGTCCCGCCGCCTTGAATACGTCCGCGAACGCGGAGCCCTGCCGGTAGAATACGGGGATCTTCCCCAGGCTGCAGCCCACCCGGTACTCCCTGCCGCCCTCCAGCCTGCGGCCGGTCCAGAGGTGGACCCAGGAGCCCTCGGGGAGGAAGACCCGGCGATATTTCTGCCCGGGCTGAATGACGGGGCAGACGTAGAGCTCGTCCCCGAAGAAGTAGCTGTAGGGATCCCGGCTGGCGGCGTAGTCCATGGCGTACCAGAAGTCGGGCCGCAGGGCGGGCAGGCCCTCCCGGGCCTGCTCCAGGCAGCGGCGCAGATAGGGCTTCAGGGCGGCGTGGACCGCGGTGAGCTTCACGGTGCAGGGCAGCACCTCCGGGCTGTCGAACTGGGCGTTGGCCCAGGGCCGCAGGGATTCGTGGCTCCGCATCAAGGGGGAGAAGCAGGCCATTTCCATCCAGCGGATGAAGAGCTCCGGATCCCGGTGAATCTTGGTGAAGGAGAAAAAGCCGCCGATGTCCGAATGCACCAGGCTCACCCCGGAGAAGCCCAGGTTGAAGCTGGCGGGCATGACGCAGGGCATCCCGTAGTCCCGGGTCCAGTCGGTGTGCTGGTCGCCGTTCCAGAGGATGGGGGCGTAGCTCTGGACCCCGGGATAGCCGGAGCGCATGAAGAACATCAGGTCCTCGGCCCCCGCCTCCTGAATGGCCTCCCGGTTCAGCCTGGCCCAGAGCACGGGCCAGAGGTTGTGGAGCTGAGCGGGGTCGCCCTCGTGGAGCACGCAGTCCACGGGCAGATACTCCCCGAAGTCCGCCATCCAGCCGGAGATCCCCAGCTCCAGCATGTTCCTCCGGATCAGCACGTCCTTGACGTAGCGCACGGTTTCGGGATTGGTCAGATCCAGCATTCCGGCGTCGAAGGTGGTGGATTTGATGTGGTAGACGCTGCCGTCCTGCCGAGTGATGAGCCAGCCCTTGTCCTTACACTCGTTGTAGAGGCGGCTGTCCTTCACCAGATAGGGGTTGATGTAGGCCAGGAAGCGCACCCCCCGGACCCGGAGCCGGGCAATGGCCTCCTTCAGCCCGGGATAGAGGCTTTCGCTGACCTCCCAGTTCCACCAGACCTGCTTGCCCATGGGGGTGCGGTTCTCTCCGCACCAGTCCTGGCACCAGACGGCGCTGATCTTCGCTCCGGACTCCAGCATGGCGAAGGCCTTGTCCAGCACGGTCTGGGTGCCGCCCTGGACCCCCAGGATCATGCCCTCCAGGCACCAGTCGGGCAGATACTGCCGGTTGGGGATATCCCGGGCCAGGCTGCGGCACAGAGCCTCGTAGCTGTCGGCCCCGCTGAGATACAGGGCCCTGGGGCAGGCGTCGAAGGTGAAGCGGAAGCAGTCCCCCAGCACAGAGATGCCGTCGCTGTCGGTGTCGAAGCGGATCATCCGCCCCCGGTCTGTGACGAAGACCGGCATGGGGGCGTAGCTGCCGATCTGGGCGTGGGGCTTCTCCCGGTAGAGCTGCCGGGGCAGCACGGCCTTCTGGATCACGGTGGCGGCCTTGATGTGCTCGGAAACCAGGTTCACCACCGTTTCGCCCCGGAGATTCACCTGGCGGTACTGCTCGCCGCCGCCGAAGACGGCCTCGTCGGGCTCCGCGGGCAGGCAGAATTCATAGGCCCAGCCGGGCTCCCCCGTCATGGCAATGGCCACGCCGTCGGGGCGCTCCGTCAGACGCAGCCTGAGGCTGCGTTCTCCGCCGGAGAGAATGACGGTCTCGCCCTCCGGGGTGATTTCGGTGAGGGGGGTCTGCTGGCTTTCCGTCACGGTCTCCTTGACGGTGCCCCGGTTGGCGGCATAGCGCTTTTCCCGGCGCAGGGCGGTGGCAAAGGGCCGCTGGGGGCTGTGCTCCAGCAGCAGCAGCTCTCCCAGCCGCAGGGTCCAGACCCCGTTTTGCAGCTCAGATCGGATCATAGAGAGCCTCCTTTTTTGACGGGCCTCACCGCAGTACGGCGGAGCTCTGGGGAGCCAGGGTCAGGACGCCGCCCTCCAGGGAGGCCTCGCCCATGCCCACGCTGCCGCTGAGGGTGGCGAACTCCGCCAGCCCCAGGGCCTTGAGATCCAGGCTCACCGCGCTGCCGGTGGGATTGTGGAGCACCAGAGCCCTGGAGCCCTTCCACTCGGAGATGAAGCCCCCGGCCCGGGTGTCCGTCAGCTGCAGGGGGCTGTAGCTGCCCCGGGCGATTTCGGGGTTGGCCTTCCGCAGCAGGATCACCCGCTTATAATAGTTGTACAGGCTGTTTTCGTCGGAGCGCTGCTCCAGGGCGGAGGCGTCGGCCCGGTTGTCCGCCGGGTAGCTGGCCCCCTGGGGATCCTTCACCGGGTCGCCGTCGCCCCAGACCATGGCCAGGCGGCGGTTGGCGTCGGTATTGGCCCCGCCCCGGGAGCCCCGCATCCCCAGCTCCTCGCCGTAGTAGAGGAAGGGGGAGCCCGGGCTCAGCAGCAGCAGGTTGGCGGCCATCTGGGCGCTGCCGTTGAGGGAGGGCAGATAGCCCGCGCAGCGGTCGGTGTCGTGGTTGGCGATGAAGGGCACATACATGGCGTCCTCCCGCAGGGCCCGGACGGTGTTGAGATACTCCCCTACGTATTTGGTGTAGCGGTTGGCGTCTCCCTTCTGGGCCACGGCGGAGATCAGCCCCTCCGCCTGGGAGACGGAGAAGTCAAAGCAGTTCACGGCAGGGTAGTAGAGCTGGGTGACGCCGTCCCCGTCCCAGACCTCGGCCACGGTGTAGATGTCGGGCTTGACGGCCTTCAGCTGCTCGAGATACCAGAGCCAGAAGCTGACGCTGCCGCTGTGGTCGCCGTAATAGATGTATTTGGCGGCGTCAAAGCGGAAGCCGTCCACGCCCAGCTCCAGCCAGAATTTCGCCGTGTCCACCGCGGCCTGACGGACCGCCTCGCAGTCGTAGTTCAGCTCCGGCATTCCGCTGTCGAAGTTGCACTCGTAGTAGTCGTCGGTGCCGCTGAGGGGGGCGAAGTTCCGGCCCGCGGGGGCGCTTTCGCCCTTGGTGTAGAAGGAATAATAATTGTAATAGGGGTCGTCCTTCGCGCCGTTCCGGTGGGCCTGGACGAAGGCGCTGTACCAGGGGTGCAGGCGGCTGGTGTGGTTCAGAGGCAGATCCAGGATCAGCTTCACGTTTCGCTGATGGCAGAGCTCCGCCAGCTCCTTCAGATCCTCCAGGGTGCCGAAGGCCGGGTCCACGGCGCAATAGTCGTTGGCGTCGTATTTGTGATAGCTGGAGGAGGGGAAGATGGGGGTCAGCCAGATGCCCTCCACCCCCAGACTCCGGCCGGAGCTTTCGTCGCCGTCGTTGAGATAGTCCATGCGGTTGATGATGCCCCGCAGATCCCCCACGCCGTCGCCGTCGGAGTCGGAGAAGGAGCCCACGAAGATCTCATAGAAGACCCGGGCGTTGTCCTCGGAGGGGCTCACGCCGGCGGGCACGGGAACCGCCAGCTCCGACGGGGCGGCTGGCTCCGTGGTCTCCGGGGCGGCGGACTCCCCGCTGCTGTCGGGGGCCGCGGTGCTGTCGGCGGCGCCGGAGGGGGCGGCGGGGGTGTCTGTGCAGCCGGCCAGCAGGGCCAGCAGCATCAGCAGGGACAGGGTCAGGGCAAGCAGGCGCTTTTTCATGGTTCCGAACCTCCTGTTTTCGTGTTATTTCCATATTAACCAATAAAAAATCGGATGTCAAGCCGTTTTTCAATTGAAAAAAACCGGGCCGGATGGTATAATCCGGGAAGAAACGAAAGGAGGCGGGACTATGGCTTCGGAGATCGTGGAGCTCTACGAGCCGGAGCGGCTGGCGCGGCTGGAAAAACGCCGCGCTCTGACGAAAAAGCTGCTCATCGCCCTGGCCCTGGGGGCCCTGGCGGTCTGCGTGACCCTCACCGCCCGGGTCAACACCCGCAACATCTATCAAATGCTGCTGGCCTGCATCTGCGTCAGCGTGGGAGCCGCCTGGATCATCATCTATTTCGGCGTCTACGTGGTCCGGGACGGGGGCCGGGAGCTGGAGCACGCCAAACATCTGACCGAGGGAGAGCGGGAGTCCGTCACGGGCCGGGTCAGCCTGCAAAAGCTCAAGGTCCGGATCCGGGGCAGCGTCACCCTGCGGAAGCTGCGGGTGGACACGGACAAGGGGCCGGTGAGCCTCAGCGTCCACATCGACAAGGCGGATCAGCTCCGCCGGGCCGGGGAATGGCTGACGCTCTACACGGTCCACGGCTACGTCGTGGCCTTCCGGAAGGCAGAGGAGGGGACGGACCATGAAGCTCCTTAAGGTTTTGAAGCGGATCTGGGCCCAGCTCCACCGCTTTGTCTTCTGGGCGCTGATCCTCTCCCTGTTCTGGGCCTGGATCTATACCCTGGTGGGGGACACCACCCGGGACAAAAAGGTGCTGCTCTATCTGGAGACCCCCGGCCTGGACCGCCGGGCCCTGAGCCTGCGGCTGGAGGACGCGTGCCTGCCTATGGAGGGCATCAAAATGATCCAGGCCCTGGGCTTCAGCTACGAGCTCTTCGGCTCTGAGCTCTTCGGAGACCTGTATCTGATGCGGGAGTCCACCCTGAAGGCCACCCTGGAGCAGAGCCCTGAAAAGCTGGCCGCCGTCCCCCTGCCCGAGGGAGCGCGGGGCTATACGTGGCAGGGGAAGGTCTACGGCCTGCTGGCCTTCGATCCCGAGACCCAGCGGGGTCCGGCCATGGGGCAGATCCGCTACACCCCCTTCAACCGGCCGGAGCCGGAGGCCTTCTGGCTCTGCTTCGACGCCCACAGCCCCCACCTGGCCCTGCTGCCCGGGGCCCGGGACAACGCCGCCTGGGTGACGGCGCTGGCCCTGCTGGGCATGGAGGGCTGAGCCCCGGCGCCCGAAAAAGCCATTCCGACAGCCGCGTCGGAGCGGTTTTTTGCGCCAAAAAGCGGGAAAAAATCGAGATTTACCGGTCAAATGCCGCAAATATGAAGAAAGTTTTAAAAAAATATATAGACATTTCAATTTCGGAGTAGTATAATATAGCCAATAATTATGGAGAAATCCATGATTAAACAATCAGCTTCGACAAAGCGAAGCGAAAAATAAGAAAATAGGAGGAAACATCATGAAGATCAAGAGAATTCTTGCCCTGCTGCTCGCGGTTGTGATGCTGCTGGCTCTGGCGGCCTGCAAGCCCGCCGAGGACAAGCCCGCCGAGAGCGGCAAGACCCCCGAAACCAAGGCCACCGAGGCCAATGGCGAGACCAAGGGCGGCGAGACCCCCGCCACTCAGGGCGGCGAGACCCCCGCTGACACCTACGAGCTGAACATTAAGATGTGGGTGCCCGACGCTGCCGTGGATCTGACCAAGCGCCAGATCGAGGCCTTCAACGCCAGCAACAGCTACGGCATCAAGGTCACCGCCACCATCGACGCCCTGTCCGAGGCGGATTCCGCCACCCAGGTGCTGAACGACATCTCCACGGCTGCCGACATGTACTTCTTCGCCCAGGACCAGTTCGCTCGCCTGGTGCGCGGCGGCGCTCTGGCTCAGGTTCCCCCCGACATGGTGGCTACCATTGCCGCGGACAACAACGCCTCCGTGGTGGCTGCCGGTAAGTCCGGCGACACCCAGTATGCCTACCCCCTGACCAACGACAACGGCTACTTCATGTACTACGACAAGTCCGTCATCCCCGAAGAGGATCTGGACTCCCTGGAGAAGCTGATCGCCGACTGCGAGGCTGCCGGCAAGCACTTTGCCTTCGAGCAGGACACCTCCGCCTGGTACAACGCCTCCTTCTTCTTCGGCGCCGGCTGCCATTCCGACTGGGTTCTGAATGACGACGGCTCCATCGTGGGCGTGGACGACGACTTCGACTCCGACAAGGGCCTCATTGCCGTCAAGGGCATGGAGAAGCTGGTCAAGTCCAAGATGTTCCTGTCCTCCTCCGACGTGGCTGAGTTCGCCAATGGCGCTGCCATCGTCGTCTCCGGCACCTGGGCCTACAACGACGTCAAGTCCATCCTGGGCGACAACCTGGGCGCTACTGATCTGCCCTCCTTCGAGGTTGACGGCACCGAGTACCACCTGGGCTCCTTCTCCGGCTGCAAGCTGCTGGGCGTCAAGCCCGACTCCGACACCGACAGAGTCTACGCCATGAACCTGCTGGCCCAGTACCTCACCTCCGAGACCGCTCAGCTGGAGCGCTTCAACGAGCTGGGCTGGGGCCCCGCCAACAACGCGGCCGCCCAGAACGAGAAGGTTCTGGAGAACCCCGCTCTGGTGGCTCTGAACGCCCAGAACCAGTACGCTGTTCCCCAGGGCCAGATCGACGGCGCCTGGTGGGATATCGCCAAGGTCATCTCCGCCGAGGTCAAGGAAGCCAAGTCTGAGGACGACCTGAAGGCCGCTCTGAGCAACTACAGCTCCAAGATCTACGCCATCTTCGAGAAGACCGACGCCGAGAAGAACGCCTGGTCCGTCATCGGCGGCATCTGCGGCTCCTCCTGGGACAAGGACTTCCCCATGACCGACAAGGGCAACGGCATCTTCGAGTCTGAGGCTCTGGAGCTGCACGCCGGCGAGACCTTCAAGTGCCGCCAGGGCGGCTCCTGGGACGTGAACATCGGCGACCCCAACAGCGGCGACCCTGACGGAAACTGCGTGGTGGAGGCCGACGGCACCTACATCGTCCGCCTGGACGTGAACGCCGAGACCATCGAGCTCATTGCCCAGTAATCTGACCCGCTTGCATCATGTTTCCAAAGTAATACAGAGAACTTTGGCACAACCGAAATGATGGAACCGATTGGTTGGAGTCAAGCTCGCTTGGCTCCAACCAACTTTTTGTAAAAGGGGCGAAGTAATGAAAAAAATTGACGGATTAGAGTACCTGAAGCTTTCCAAATGGAACAAATTCGTCTACCGTTTCCTGAGCTTCTTTGCTGCCATCCCCGGCAAGCTCCTGAACCTCTGCAAGGGGATCGGGAAGGCTGTTGTGAAGTTTTTCACCGGCATCGGCAGAAGCCTCCAGGATATCGTCACGACCTTTGTGCACGGCGACTGGAAGACGAAGCTGTCTTATCTCTTTATGGGCTTCGGCAATATCGCCCGGGGACAGGTTCTCCGGGGCATCCTCTTCCTGCTATTTGAGATCGTATTCATCTTCTACATGATTACCACCGGCGGCTACTGGCTGAGCAAGCTGCCGAGCCTGGGCACCGTGGAGACCCACACCGAAATGGTGAAGGAGCAGGGCCGCTTCGGCATGGTCGAGGTAGCCAAGACCGTCCCCGGCGACGACTCCTTCAAGATCCTGCTCTACGGCGTGCTGACCCTGTTCTTCGTGGTGGCCTTCATCTATACCTGGCGGGCCAACATCAAGCAGAACAAGATCGCCGAGCAAATCCTCAAGACCGGAAAACCCCTCAAGAGCGGCCGGGACGACCTGCGCTCTCTGGTGGACGACAACTTCCACCGCACCCTGCTGGCGCTGCCGCTCACCGGCATTCTGGTCTTTACGGTGATGCCCATCTTCTTTATGATCCTGGTGGCCTTCACCAACTATGACTTCGAGCACGACGGCCTGAACCATCTGTTCCACTGGAACGGGCTGGCGGGCTTCAAGGAGATGCTGAGCTGGAACTCCGGCGGCGTCAAATATTCCGCCGCCTTCGGCGAGATTCTCACCTGGACCCTGATCTGGGCCTTCTTTGCCACCTTCACCAACTATTTCCTGGGCATCTTCGTGGCCATGATGATCAACAAGAAGGGCATCAAGTTCAAGAAGCTGTGGCGTACCGTCCTGGTGCTCACCATCGCCATTCCCCAGTTCATCTCCCTGCTGTTCGTCTCCCAGATGTTCGCCAAGAACGGCATCGTCAACGGCGCGCTGATGGATCTCGGCATCATCAGCGAGGCCATAGACTGGTGGGGCTCTCCCACCCTGGCGCGGATCATGGTCATCATCATCAACATCTGGATCGGCATTCCCTATCTGATGCTGATTGCCACCGGCATTCTGATGAACATTCCCGCTGACCTCTATGAGTCCTGCCGCATCGACGGCGCCTCCGGCTGGAAGCAGTTCTCCAAGATCACCCTGCCCTATATGCTGTTCATCACCGGCCCCTATCTGCTCACCAGCTTCACCGGCAACATGAACAACTTCAACGTCATCTACCTGCTCACCGGCGGCGGCCCCACCAACACGGCCCTGTCCGGCACCTCCGACGTGGGCCACACCGACCTTCTGATCACCTGGCTCTTCAAGCTGACCACCGGCTCCAACCAGAAGTACTATCTGGCCTCCGTCGTCGGTATTCTGGTCTTCATCGTGGTGGCCATCATTACGCTGGTGGTCTACAATGTGCTGCCGTCCGTCAAGAATGAGGAGGATTTCCAATGAGTAAAGAACAGAAAGAAGCCCAGGCTGTTATGAAGCAGCACATGGGTCTGAAAGCCTCCCAGCGTCTGAGCAATACCATCGTCTACATCATTCTGATCATCATGTCCATCATCTGGCTGGTTCCCTTCGTTGCCATCGTGCTGCAGTCCTTCCGCAACGAGACCAATGCCGCCGGTGAGCTGGTGACCTGGCGCGTCTCCTACTGGCTGCCCAAGAAATGGGGCATCGAGAACTACAGAAGCCTCTTTGTGGATACCTCCTTCCCCAGGTGGTATCTCAACACCTTCATCATTGCGCTGGTGCAGTGCGTGGTCCAGACCATCATCGTCCTGTGCATGGCCTACACCCTGTCCCGCTTCCGCTTCAAATCCCGCGGCAAGCTGATGCGCTTTATGATGATCCTGGGCCTCTTCCCCGGCATGCTGACCATGCTGATCCTGTACCGGGTTCTGTCCGATCTGAACATGACCGGCGAGCACGCGGTGCCCGGCCTGATTCTGGTGTACGTGGCCTCCTCCGGTATGGGCTACTACGTCTCCAAGGGCTTCTTCGATACCATCCCGAAGGCCCTGGACGAGGCCGCCCGGGTGGACGGCGCCACCCGCTTCCAGGTTCTGTACAAGATCATCCTGCCTCTGGCGAAGCCCATCGTGATCTACACCATCCTCACCGCCTTCATGGCCCCCTGGGGCGACTTCGTCTTCGCGGCCTACATCGCCCACGCCAAGGAAGCCGGTATGAACGTGGCCGTCGGCCTCAACTCCTGGCTGGATAAGGATCACATCGTCAAGTACTACACCCGCTTCTGCGCCGGCGGCGTCATGGTCGCCGTGCCCGTGTCCATTCTGTTCATGTGCCTGCAGAAGTATTACGTCGAGGGTGTCACCGGCGGCGCCGTCAAGGGCTGATCCGGCGATCAAGCAGTAAAAAGGAGAATCAGAATATGGCAAGTGTAAAACTGACGAAAGTCAAGAAGATCTACGACAACAACGTCGTAGCAGTCCATGACTTTGATCTGGATATCAAGGACAAGGAATTCGTGGTCTTTGTCGGCCCCTCCGGCTGCGGCAAGTCCACCACCCTGCGCATGATCGCCGGCCTGGAGGAAATCAGCGAGGGCACCGTGGAGATCGACGGCGTTGTGGTCAACGACCTCCAGCCCAAGGACCGCAACATCGCCATGGTCTTCCAGAACTACGCCCTCTACCCCCACATGACGGTGTATGACAACATCGCCTTCTCCCTGCGTCTGCAGAAGATGCCCGAGGATCTGATCTACGAGAAGGTCACCAACGCCGCCGAGGTGCTGGGCATCACCGAGTATCTGATGCGCAAGCCCCGGGCCCTGTCCGGCGGCCAGCGCCAGCGTGTCGCCATCGGCCGCGCCATGGTCCGGGACTCCAAGGTCTTCCTGATGGACGAGCCCCTGTCCAACCTGGACGCCAAGCTCCGCAACCAGATGCGCGCCGAGATCATCCTCCTGCGGCAGAAGCTGGACACCACCTTTATCTACGTCACCCATGACCAGACCGAGGCCATGACCCTGGCCGACCGCATCGTCATCATGAAGGACGGCTTCATCATGCAGGTGGGCAGCCCCGCCGAGTGCTTCGATATGCCCGCCAACCTCTTCGTGGCGGAGTTCATCGGCGCGCCCAAGATGAACATCGTCAAGACCAATCTGCTGAAGGAGAACGGCAAGTACTACGTCAATCCCTTCGGCGTGAAGATCGAGGTGGACGGCGAGAAGGGCAGGGAGCTGGCCCGCCGCAACGTGCCCGCCGGTGAGATCCTGCTGGGCGTCCGGCCCGAGCACATCACCCTGGCGCCCAAGGGCCAGGGCATCTCCACCCGCCTGGAGGTCAACGAGATGATGGGCTCCGAGCTGCATCTGCACGTCTTCACCGAGGATGAGACCCGCCTCATCGTCCGGGTGCCCACCATCGGCCTGAGCGCCGAGCAGCGCAAGGGCATGGTCTACGGCGCCCCGCTGAACATCACCTTCGAGGGCAAGGTCATGCACTTCTTCGATCCCAAGACCGAGAAGAACCTGCTCTGCGACTGACGCGAAACAATACGAGGTCCCAAGCCTGCTTGGGACCTCGTATTGTTTTATCCGGCGCCGCGGCGGTATTCGCTGGGGGTCATGCCGTAGCGCCCCTTGAACAGACGGTAGAAGTGGGAGTGGTTGGTGAAGCGCAGCTCCGCGGCGATGGCCGCCGCGGGCATTCCGGTCTTTCGCAGCAGCTCCGCGGCCTCCGCCATGGTGAATTCCATGCTGTACTCGAACAGGCTTTTGCCGGTGTGCTTTTTCACGATCCGCCCCAGGTAGGAGCCGTTGTAGTGCAGCAGCTCCGCCAGCTCCCGGTTGGAGATCCGGCCCCGCCGCTCGCTGAGAATCCGGTCGATGCGGCGCATCAGCAGCTCCTCCACGCCGGTTTCCGCGGTGACCCGGGACACGTGGTAGAGGGTCTCATCTCCCAGCACGGCAACCAGCCGGGCCAGCAGCTCCAGCAGGCGATAGGTTGCCCCGGCCTGGGGGTCGATCAGGGTGCGCAGAAGCGCGTCCAACAGACTGTGAACCCGGCGCTCCTGCTCCGGCTGGGAGATCTGCGGGACAATGTCCAGGAAATCCCGGTGGGCGGAGTTGTCCCGCCCGGATTCCAGGAAGCGGAGGATCCCGTTGGAGACGGCGTCCTGCTCCCGGGGGAAGAGAAACCCCCGGTCCCAGCTCTTCAGCCGGTCCACCAGCTCCTGGGTCAGGGAGAGGAAGACGCAGGTGTAATCCGTGGCGTCCTCCTCCGCGTGGAGGGTGTTCCGGTTCATCAGACAGCAGCTTCCGGCGGGATAGTAAAAGCGCTTTCCGTTGACGAGCTGATACAGGCTGCCCTCCAGGATATAGGTGAACTCATAGCAGTTGTGGAAATGCATGTCCGGCAGGCCGTCGGATTCCTCCGGCGGCAGCGGGGGCAGGCGAACCCAGGCGCCCGGCGCGTAGATGGAGAGGGTGTTCCGCTCCGGCGCGTTGGCCCGGATCGACATCAGCGTCAGCTGGAAGGGCGTGAGGATTTCGTGGGAATAGCTGCCGGTTCCGGGCAGATCCCGGGTGCGAAGGATCCCCCGCAGGGCCGGAAAGCGCTCCGGATCCGTCAAAAAGCGGTGACTCATCCGACACAGCCTCCTTTCGGCTTCCAATATAGCATATTTCTTTGTAAATGAAAAGACAATTCCGAAAAAATCATGAATCTGTCAGAAATTCTTTGCGCGCAAGTCGAAATATGTTATTGCAATCCGACGGGAAGCGGGCTACAATAGCAATATCAATTCAACAAGAGAGGAAAAACGTCATGCGCAAACATCTCAGCCTTTTCCTTGCGGCGATTCTGCTCCTGTCCCTGCTGAGCGGCTGCGCCGGAAAGCCCGGCGCTCCCGGCTCTGAGACGGCGGCCGGGACCGCCGCCCCGGCCACGGACAGCGCCGCCCCGGCCACGGACAGCGCTGCCCCGGAAACCCTGTCTCCCATCGACCCGCCGGAGCCTGGGGTCATCGAACGGCAGGATGTGGCCCCCACCGGAAAGCTGGAGGGCTGCTCCCTCTACGTCAAGCCGGTGGAGAAGCTGCCGGTGGACTTCATCTTCGGCATGGACGCCTCCCAGGTCCCGGCTCTGGAGGCCAGCGGCGTGAAGTATTACGACCTGGACGGAACCGAGAAGGACGTCTTCCAAATCCTCGCGGAGAACGGCGTCAATATGATCCGGGTCCGGGTCTGGAACGACCCCTTTGACGCGGAAGGCCGCGGCTACGGCGGCGGCAACTGTGATATCAACACCGCCCTGGAGATCGGAAAACGGGCCACGAAATACGGCATGAAGCTGCTGGTGGACTTCCACTACTCCGACTTCTGGGCCGACCCCGGCAAGCAGATGGTTCCCAAGGCCTGGGCGGGCATGAGCCTGGAGGATAAGGAAGCGGCCCTGTTCCGCTATACCTGGGAAAGCCTCGCGGCCCTCTACACCGCCGGCGTGGACGTGGGCATGGTCCAGGTGGGCAACGAGACCAACGGGGCCATGTGCGGGGAGAAGGACTGGCCCTCCGTGGTGAAGCTCATGGCCGCGGGCGCCCGGGCAGTCCGGGCCGTCTATCCCGAGGCCAAGGTGGCCGTCCACTTCGCCAACCCCGAGAGCGGGGCCTATCCCGGCTACGCCAGGGCTCTGGCGGACAACGGCCTGGACTATGACGTCTTCGGCTCCTCCTACTACCCCTACTGGCACGGCAGCCTGGAAAATCTGACCAATGTCCTGAAAAACGTCCGGGAGACCTACGGCAAGGACGTGATGGTGCTGGAGACCTCCTACGCCTGGACCACGGAGGATTCCGACTTCTCCGGCAACACCATCTCCGCCGACAGCGCCGTGGACAAGCCCTATCCCTACTCCCTCCAGGGCCAGGTCAACAACCTGCGGGACGTGACCCAGGCCGTTGTGGACGCCGGCGGCATCGGCGTCTGCTACTGGGAGGGCACCTGGATCGGCGTGGGCACCGACTCCAAGCCGGAAAACCAGAAGCTCTGGGAGCAGTTCGGCTCCGGCTGGGCCTCCTCCTTTGCGGCGGAGTACGACCCCGAGGACGCGGGCAAGTGGTACGGCGGCTGCGCCGTGGACAACCAGGCCTTCTTTGATCCCCAGGGCCGCGCCATGGAGAGCCTCTTGGCCTTCAATCTGATCCGCTACGGAAACGAGACGGAGCTGGTGGCCCAGGCTGTGGAGGACATCGAAACGGTTGTTACAGCAGGGGAGAGCTTCAGCCTGCCTGAAACTGTGGAGGCCATCATGAGCGACAACAGCCGTCAGTCCATCCCGGTAACCTGGTCTGTGGATTCGGGTGTCCTTTCAGAATGGCTGAAAAGCTCCGGCAGCCATGAAATCAATGGAGAGGCCTCTGGCCTGCCCGCAAGGCTGAAGCTGGTGGTTCAAGGCGTGAACCTGCTGAAAAATCCCTCCTTTGAGGATGGGAAAGACGCCCCCTGGACAGCGGAAAACCTGGGCGGCTGCAAGGAGCTGCGCATGGAGCAAAAGGCCGGCGATTCCAAAACCGGCGACTGGCACTATCACTTCTGGTCCCCCGACGCCGACAAGGCGGAGTTCACCCTGGAGCAGAGCCCCGAGGGCCTGGGCAGCGGCAGCTATGATTTCAGCATCTGGATCATGGGCGGCGACTGCGGCGATGACTGCCGGGTCTATGCCTACGCCAAGCTGGACGGGGAAATCGTCGCCACCGCCGACATGGAGATCACCGTCTGGAACGAGTGGCACAAGGGCGAGATCACCGGCATTCCATATCAAGAGGGCCAGACCCTGACTCTGGGCATCTACGTCAAGGCCCCCGCCGCCGGCGCCTGGGGCAAGATCGACGACGCGTCCCTCAGCATAAGATAAACGAAACAAAAATGGAGAAAACTATGGACAAACTGATTCTGAACCTGATTCACCGGCCCGAGATGGTGCCGGAGTATGCCGAGAAGGTGACCGGCCACGGCAAGGAGGAGAACCTGGGCCGCAAGGCCCTGCTCACCGAGAGCCTGGACATCTTCAAGACCCAGCAATTCCTGGCCCACAAGTACGGGCTGAAAACCACCATCCAGATGACCTACGCCGCCCTGTTCAACCGGGAGGCGGTGGAGCTGGCTAAGCAGCACCACGCCCAGTACGGCGACGAGATCGCCCTGTCCCTGCTGGGCCTGCCCTGCGAGCAGTTCCGGGAGAAGTACAAGACCAAGGACTTCTGCATCTGGATGTTCTCCATGGAGGACAAGAAGGCCATCGTCCACGACGTGTTCGAGAAGTTCCACGAGGCCTTCGGCTTCTATCCCGAGTCCACCGGCTCCTACTACATGGACGCCGAGCTCATCAACTTCATCAAGGCCGAGTACCCCTCCGTCAAGTGCGCCGTGGCTACCTGCTGGGAGGAGGGCCCCAAGGCCTACCACACCTGCAACAACTCCTGGTACACCTTCATGGACGGCGGCCCCTGGGCGCCCTGGATCCCCTCCAAGGTGAACACCCACGCCCCCGCCGCCAACGAAAAAGAGGACAGCGGCATCGTGGCCATTCCCCATCTGAGCCGGGATCTGCTGGCCTGCTACGACGGCAACGGCTCCAACTTCGGCACCCATCCCCAGAAC
>JAFXYD010000097.1 GCA_017541995.1 Oscillospiraceae bacterium | reverse complement strand
TGTCCATCATGCCGGGCATGGAGGCGCGGGCGCCGGAACGGACGGAGACCAGCAGGGGGTTCTTGAGGTCGCCGAACTTCTTGCCGTTGATCTCCTCCATCTTGGCCACACCCTCCATGATCTGGCCCATGATCTCGTCGTTGATCTTGCGGCCGTCTTCGTAGTACTGGGTGCAGGCCTCGGTGGTGATGGTGAAGCCCTGGGGAACCGGCATACCAATGTTGGTCATTTCGGCCAGATTGGCGCCCTTGCCGCCCAGGAGCTCACGCATCTGCGCGTTGCCCTCGGTGAACAGGTAGACATACTTCTGAGACATATACGTTTCTCCTTTCGATTGATGCGGCCGCTCCGCGCCGCATAGCTTGACTAACCTGAGATTGATTTGGCATAATTTACAATGCACTATACTCTAACATATTTTTTTGTTTATTTCAAGGATTTTTCCGTTTTTTCCGAAAAGAATTCGCATTTTTCCTGTTTTTCGGATTTCCCCGGCCTCTCGGGACAAAAAAAGCGCGCCGGGACTGGAAATCCGCCGGGCCGTGTGATATAATCCCTTCTGTAAGCAGTCTCTTCGTCTTCTGAAGCAGGAGTTTTCTATGGATTATGAAAGCATCTTCGGGCTGTTCCTGGACCTGGGCCGGGAGCTGATCCGCTGCGGCGGCGAAACCCACCGGGTGGAGGACACCCTCTACCGGCTGGCGGCGGCCTACCGCTTCACCGACTGCAACATCTGGGTGGTGCCCTCGGAGATCCAGGCCACCATGACAGATCCCGCCGGCGTGACCCGCACGCAGATTCGCCACGTCCGGAGCAGCAGCGTGAATTTCTACGTGCTCGACCGGCTCAACAGCCTCTCCCGCTGGGCCTGCGCCCAGCTGCCGGGCCGGGAGGACTTTGCCGCCCGGCTGGCGGAGATCCGCGCCGTGGCGCCCCTGCGGCCCTGGCTGCTCTACCTGGGGGGCGTGCTGGGCGGCTGGGGCTTCGCCCTGTTCTTCGGCTGCGACCTGCTTGATTCCCTGGTGGCCGCACTGGCCTCGCTTCTGATTTTCTTCATGGTGCGCCGCCTCTCTCCCCGGGAGGGCAATCCTCTGATTTTGAACTTTGTGGTCTCCTTCGTGACGGAGCTGTTTATCCTTCTGGTCTGCCGCTTCGGCTTTGGCGACCACATGGAGACCATCACCATCGGCGTGGTAATGCTGCTGGTCAGCGGCCTGGGTGCCTTCAACGGCCTGCGGGATCTGGTGCATCTGGACACCCTCTCCGGACTGATCAACCTGGCGGCCTCCTTCACCGGGGCCATCGGCATCGCCCTGGGGATCGCCCTTCCCCTGCTGATTTTCCGGGACTGGGGCGCGGTGGCGGTCTCCGCCCAGTCGCCGGACCCCTGGATCCAGCTGCTCTCCGGGGCCGCGGCCTGCGTGGGCTTCTCCATCTGGTTCCGGGTCCGGGGCTGGAAGATTGCCTGGTGCGCCTTCGGCGCGTTTCTGAGCTGGGGCGCCTATCTGCTGGCTTACCGTCTCTATCCCTCCGCCTTTGGCGCCACGCTGCTGGCCTCCTTCCTCTGCGGCCTCTACGGGCAGATCATGGCCCGGATCAACAAGAGCCCCGCCACCATCTTCACCACCATCTGCATTCTCCCGCTGGTCCCCGGCTCCTCCCTGTACTACACCATGTACGGCCTGGTGACCCGGAACAGCGCCCTGTCCTATGAAAAGGGCGTGGAGCTGGGCATGACCTGCTTCGGCATCGTCCTGGGCTTCATGGTGGTGGAGGTGGCCAACCGCTTCCTCTGGCGGCGGCCCCACTGAGCAATCCATCGTTCCCGCAGCCCGCCGCCTCCCGCTTGCATGAAAGGTATCTGCGTATGAAAACCCGTATTCTGTCCCTTATTGTTGTGCTTCTGCTGCTTCTTTTCCTCTGCGGCTGCGGCGGATCGGAGCCCGCGGAGTGGATCCCTGTCCGGGGCGGGGAGCAAAGCCGGGACATTTCCCGGGAAAACCGGGACGAAGCCCCCGTCTCCGCCGCGTCAGACGAAGCGGCGTCCATCCCCGCCTCCGCGGAGGCCACAGCCGGGGCGCCCGCGCCTTCCTCCGAACCCTCTCCCGCCTCGGAACCGGCCTCCTCCCTCCCCTGCTCCGAGCCCGTCAGCGAGGCCCCCTCCCCCACCCTGGCGCCCCAGACCGAAGCCGCCCAGGAGGCCGTCGGCGAAGCCGCCTCGGAGCCGGAGACCGCCGCTCCCCTGCCGGACCGCGCCAATCCCGCCCAGACGGAGCCCCCGGAGCCGGAATCCGAGGCAGAGCCCGAAGCCCAGGTCCGCTACGTTGCCAATACCAACACCAAGAAATTTCATACGCCCAGCTGCAGCTCCGTCACGGATATGAAGGAGAGCAACAAGCTCTATTTCACCGGCTCCCGGGAGGAGCTGATCGCCCAGGGCTACGAACCCTGCAAGCGCTGCAAGCCCTGAACCCGCCCTTCCCCAAGCCCGCGGGAATACGCTCCCCAGCCCGCCCCGCGGCAAACCACGCCGTTTCGGGACATATCGCCGTGATTCCGCAAAATGAACGACTTCAAAACAAAACCAAAGCGAACGCCTCCAAAGCAAAACAAAGCGACGACCTCAAAACAAAACGCACGCCTTCAAAACAATACAAACGCCTTCAAAACTCCCCCTTGATTTTCCGGCCTCCCCCTGCTATAATAGCGCTGTCATAAGGAGCGGTATCGAAGCGGTCATAACGGGGCTGACTCGAAATCCCTCCGCATACTGTGCGTTTTGTATCAGCGTTTTCCTTGTTTTTCCTGGGTTTTTCGTGGGTTCGAATTTGAAAATTTTAGTAGTTCTCTCCGCCAGTTCTCTCCAAAACTTTTTTGAATTTTGAAGAGCCATCTGACGAAAAAATATATGGAGCGGTATCGAAGGGGTCATAACGAGAACGACTCGAAATCGTTTGGCGGATAAAACCGCCCGTGGGTTCGAATCCCACCCGCTCCGCCAATGGGAATCCAGTCGCCTTTGGGCGGCTGGATTCTTCATTTTACGACGCTGTATCCGCTTTAAACAGCGCCTCGTCGGGCTCGACGACAGCATCCCAGCGGCTGCCGAAGTGGTCTGCTTCCGGCAAGCTGATTCCTTCCACCATCGCCTTTGCCGAGGACAGCTTGGATCTGTAGTCCAGGTGGGCGTAGATATTGGCCGTGGTAGAGAAATCACTGTGCCCCAGCCATTCCTGAATCTGCTTCAGCGGAACCCCGTTGGCAAGAAGCAGCGACGCGCAGGAGTGACGGAGATCATGGAAGCGCATCCTGGGCAGACCATGCTTTTCAACAAATCTCGGGAATGCCGCTGTGAGCCAGTCGGGATTTAATCTTTCACCCAGCTCGTCCACAAAGATGTAGCCGTCGTATTCGTGGTTGTAGCAGTTCCCGCAGACCTTCTTGTTGAACTCCTGGGCTGCCTTGACGTCCTCGAAGTACTTCCGAAAGCTCCCCACCAGGGGCAGGGTCCGAAGGCTGGATTTGGTCTTTGCCGAATCCTGCTCGATGACTGTCTTCTTGCCGTCAATCGTGGTGCTCGTCACCGTGTGATTGATGGTGATGGTGCCGACCTCAAAGTCGATGGCGTCCCATTTCAGCCCCAGCACCTCTCCCCGCCGCAGGCCGTAGAAGGCGGTCACCAGGACAACCAGCTCCAGCTTCGTTCCCTTGACCGCCTCAAACAGCTTCGCAAGCTGGGCGGCGTCCAGAAATACCGGCTGGAAATCATTCTTCTTCGGCCGGTCCACCTTCATGGCCACGTTCTGCGGCACAAGATCGGTCTTCATGGCGTATTTCAGCGCCTGGTGAATGACGGCGTGGTAATGGATCACGGAGTTTGCAGAGACGGTTTTCAGCTTCTCGGCGTAGAACTGCTGTAGATGCCGGGCCTCGATCTGCTTCAGAGACAGATT
>JAFXYD010000096.1 GCA_017541995.1 Oscillospiraceae bacterium | reverse complement strand
TGAAGTTTCATAGCAGTTACATTATACCACCATTTGGCTGCTTCCGAAAGGGGGCAGCCATCTCTTTTCATAACAAAAAATGAGAAGCCGCTTTTCACGACTTCTCATTTTTCGTTATGGGACTTTTTTTACAGCCCCTTCCTTTCCGCCGTAGGGGGCGGCGTCCTCGATGCCCCGCTCCGCCTGCCCGTAGGAACGGCTCTCAGCCGTCCGCGTTCCCCCGGACCCCCGCACCCCGCCCGCGCCTCCGGCCCGTAGTGGCCGCCGATCCCGGCGGCCATCGGTAAGGGGCAGAAATCGCTTGGTATGGCCGCTGGGGTCAGCGGCCACTACGCCAATGCTGAACCGTTACGGAAGAAGCAACAACTGTTATTGTCGGCAACTTATTACAATCAAGGGGACGGTTCTTTGATTGAACCATGTAGCACATTACTCAATCGAAGAACCGTCCCCTGATTGACCAAAATTATTTGAATATTTTTTGCAACGTTTTTATGCTTTCCTGTGTTTTTATAGTAGAAGAGATTATAGAGAAGCAAGAGGGAACACAGAGAACCGTCCGAAAGCGATTAAAAATGGTAGATATAATTCCAAAAGGAAAAGGATTTGTTTTTTTGATAGAAACCATTTCAGAATATTTGCCCATCAATAGGACACGCATTAATTGCGCAGGAATGAGGTGAGTCTATGATTCGTAGCAACCAGCATCAGTTTCGATTAGTTTGCTGCATTCTTTTGGGGTTATCTCTTCTATTTATGGGGTGTGAATCTCAGCCAATAGCAGAAGTGACCGCAAGCCCAAAGAACGATTATGTCAGTGCTTCTCAGGCCGAGCTACCTCAAACCTCTTACGTCGAGACTTTGGATATCGGTCAAACAGATGATACATCTGAAACTGTGGAACATGCTTTTAGAGGAGACCTTAGTCCTGTCACAAAAGATATCCCATTGATTCAACTTGCGGAGGAACTGAATAAAATCGGCATAGATCAAGATTTGGTATTCCGAGAGTTGGAGATAAAACATAATGGGGAGCCTTATTTCTCAGTTGATCTTGGGCAACTCATAATATTAGGCATAACTGAAAAACAAGAAATACTGTGCAAACTTCGTTGTGATACAGATACAGCAGTCTTGTTTTTGTTGGACTCCGAAAAGCCAAACACCGTCAAAATGCTTGTTCGAGATAAAACCGAACTGGATAAAGCGCCATATTCGATTCTCCTTGATGATCATGAGGTAAACGAAGTTGAAAGGTCATTGTGTGAAAAACTGCTGGAGATCCATTTGGATAGTGGGGACTCTCCGCGGTGCATTTATCTTGATGGAGATGTGAACATTCACTTCATTACATGCTGTTTTTCAATGATAGAGGGTTTGCAATACCATTTACGATTTGACGAATATCTGTCAGAAGATAAAGAAATAGCAATCTATAGCAATTCCGAAGATGCATTCGTATGGACAGGAGTTCAAATGCCGAACACACGGACACAGTAGGGGATGGCTCAAAATCACTGAAAAAGTCCCCGCTTTAGGCGGAAACAGCGGAAAAGACACAGGGGACGGTTGTGCGTCGGGGAGACACAGAGAACCGTCCCCTGTTCACTTTTTTTATTCGGGAAACAGGGGCAGGCGGCAGCATTGGAGCAGATTGCCCGCCTCGTCGTAGCTGCGAAGCTCCAGGAACGCGGGAGGCCGGACGTCCTCCACCCCCAGGTACCACTCCACGAAGCGCCGCAGGGTCGGGTCCTGGTCCGGCTTCACGTCTGTCCTGCCTGTGCTGTCGTTGATGCCGTAGAAGCGCCAGCCATCCTGCTCCAAGGTCTGGACCAGCGGGTAGCTCCCGCCAGGATAGCGTTGGTCCTCTTCCCAGCTGTGCCAGTCCTCCAGCACCAGCGTCAGCTCCGTCCGGGGGCTGTCCGCCTTTACTGCGGCCACGGGACCGTTCACAAACAGGGGCCAGGTCGTGGAGCCCGGATAGGGACGCAGGCCCGTCAACAGCGGCGCCAGGTATCCGTTTTCCAGGGCGGGGCAGCGCTGGCCGCTGCCATCGGGCTGCCAGCCCAGGTCCGCCCGGCGCACAAGACAGAAGAAGACGGCGTTTTGATCCACGGCCAGGCCCAGCCTGCCATAGGGCAGCTCCACAAAGGTTTCCGGGTCCACGGCCCGGACGCCCCCCTGCCGCAGCCCCTTGCGGAAGGCGCTCCCGGCGCTGAGGCAGGGATAGCCCATGCTGGCCCAGACCAGGGCCAGCAGCAGCGCCGCGACCAGCAGATCCAGGCCCAGCCGCAGGGCCTTGGGCATTCGTTCCCATCTTCCTCTCACGGCTGCTCCTCCTCTCCCATCACGATTCGCAGGCAGAAGCTCCTGCCGGCCCTTTCATAGTACAGCTCGTACCAGTCCCCGGGCTCCTCCACGCTCAGCTCCAGCCAATAGAGCCCCGCGTCCTCATAGATTGCGGGCTCCTCCAGGGGGATAAGCCGCAGCCGGTCCCCGGCCGCCTCCGGCAGGGCGTAGTCCCGTCCGGTGCTGTCGATGATCTGCAGGCCACCCCGCAGATCGCGGAAATTCAGCGGCAGGTCCTGCCAGGCGCCGCTCAGCTTCAGCAGCAGCTGCAGCCGTCTGAAAACGGCGCCGTCGGATGTCCGAACCAGCTCCAGCTCCGCGGCCCGCAGCAGCTCCGCCTGCATCCGTTCGCTCCGGGAGGGCTCCGCCCGCCCGGGTACGGAGGAGATCAAACGCTCCTGCTCCGGCTCCAGCCTGGGGAAGCGGGCCGCCGCCTGCTCCTCAGCCTGGGGATCCGTCCCCAGACTGGGCGGCGCGGGCCGCTTCCACAGCTCTCTTGCGCCAAAGACGACCTGACATTGGAAGCGGTTGGCGCCGTCGTCATAGTCCAGCTCCAGGCGTTCCGGGTCGGAGGCGCCGTTGAGCCAGAGGGTGTAATAACAGGCCGTCAGATCCCGGCCCTGGGGCAGGGTGTAGTAATTATCCAGGTCCTCCGTCAGATCGTCCGCTTCCCTGCAGTACAGCTCGTAGTCCCGATAGCGTCTGCCCTTGTCGTCCCACAGGGTGAGATGGTTCTGCAGCAGCCTCGGGTCCGGTTCCTCCCAGGGAGGCGAGGCAATCTTCAGTACCACCCAGCTGCTCTCCCGGTATCGGTCCAAGGGCTCCTCGAAGCGGCCCCAGCAGGTCCAGGCCGCCACGGGCTCCACCCGATAGCTGCCCAGCCGGCCCTCTCCGCTGCAGCGGCCCGCCCGGACCGCCGCAATCGTGTCTTCGGTCAGCCCCTCCTCCAGGGCCTCCCCCTGGATCCAGGCCTCCCGGATTCGGCTCTGCTCCCGTTTGCTCTCCAGCCTGGGCAGCAAAAAGGGCAGCTGGCAGATCAGTGCCACAGCAAGCGCGATCAGAACGCCCCGCACCGTCCATAGCAGCAGGCCCAGCCAGGGCTGACAGACCTTCCGCAGCAGCCTGCCGGTCTCGTCCGGGTTTCCCATGGCGGCCAGAGCCTTCTGCTGAGCCTCCTCCGCCGGGCAGCCCTGCTCCAGCAGAAAGTTGAGCCGGTCCTCAAAGTGATCCGTCAGCTCCTGTCGCAGCGCGGCCTCGTCTCCCCCGAAGCGCAGATGCCTGAACACCCGGTCCAGCCAGCCGTAAATATCCGTTGGGGTGTTTTTCGTTCTCTTCATTTTCATTCCCTCGCATCGTCAAGCATTCCCTGCTTCCGTTTACCCCATACTCACCCGGAGGACGGCGTTGACGGCGCCGGAAAAAACCTCCCACTGGTTTTTTTCCTCCGCCAGCTGACGGGCCCCCAGGTCCGTCAGCTGGTAGTAGCGGCGGGTGCGGCCGCTGCCGTTGTCCTGGTTGTAGGCTCGGACGAAGCCCTTCTTTTCCAGATTGTGGAGAATGGGATACAGGGTTCCCTCCTTCATCTGGAAGACCTCGTTGGAGGTGGCCTCCAGCAGGGAGATCATCTCGTAGCCGTACTTGTCCCCGCTCCGCAGCAGGCTCAGCACCAGCAGCGAGGTGCTGCCCGAGAGCAGACTTTTGTCGATTTTCATATTGGTACCTCCGTTTCAGATTATTTCATAGCGCATATTCATGCCGGGAAAATGCCTCCGCGGCCGGGGTTTACGGCCCGTAATGGGTGCCGGGATTGTCGGGATCGAATATTCCCGTCCTCCGCAGCAGGCCTGCTGCCAGCTGATCCTTCGCTGCCGCCAAACGCTTGTACATCGATCTTCGATGTATCTCTACGGTCAATATACCACGATCTTCGAGGTATGTCAAGAGGAAAATAAAAACTGCTTCCGAAAAATCGGAAGCAGTTTTTATGCATTGCTTAGAACTTCTGATGCACCACGCGCTTGACGTAGCTGGTGTGCAGCAGCTCGTGGGCCTTGTGAGAACCGGGCTTGCCCAGATACTTGTCGTAGAGCTCGATGATCTCGGGGTTCTCATGGGACTTGCGGATGGTGTTGGCCTCGTCCAGGTTGTAGAGCACCTTGGCGCGCAGGGCGCGGATGTCTACGAAGTTGCGGACGGAGGCATGAACCTGAGGCTGACCGCCGCCGTTGACGCAGCCGCCGGGGCAGGCCATGAACTCGATGAAGTGGTAGTTCTTCTCGCCGGACTTCACCATATCCAGCACCTTGCGGACGTTGGCCAGGCCGGAGGCCACGCAGATGTTCACGTCCATACCGGCCACGTGGTAGGTGGCTTCCTTGATGCCCTCCACGCCGCGGACCTCCACGAAGTCGGGACGGGGCAGGGTCTCGCCGGTGAGCCATTCCACGGCGGTACGCAGGGCGGCCTCCATGACGCCGCCGGTGGCGCCGAAGATGACGGCAGCGCCGGTGCCTTCGCCCAGAGGATGATCAAAGTCTTCCTCAGGCAGGTCGTCCCAGCGGATACCGGCGCGCTTGATCATGCGGGCCAGCTCCCGGGTGGTCATGGTGTAGTCCATATCGGGCAGACCGGCGCCGGACTGATCGTCACGGCCGATCTCGAACTTCTTGGCGGTGCAGGGCATGACGGAGACGGAGACGATCTTCTTGGGGTCGATGCCCATCTTCTCCGCGAAGTAGCTCTTGGTGATGGCGCCCTGCATCTGCTGGGGAGACTTGCAGGAGGACATGTTGTCGTTGAACTCGGGGTAGTAGTGCTCGCAGAACTTGACCCAGCCGGGGGAGCAGGAGGTGATCATGGGCAGCTTGCCGCCGTTCTTGACCCGCTCCAGGAACTCGTTGGCCTCCTCCATGATGGTGAGGTCGGCGCCGAAGTTGGTGTCGAAGACCTTGTCGAAGCCCAGGCGGCGGAGGGCCGCAACCATCTTGCCCTGGGCGTTGGTGCCGATGGGCTTGCCGAACTCCTCGGCCAGAGCGGCGCGGACGGCGGGAGCGGTCTGCACCACCACGTACTTATCGGGGTCGGCAATGGCCTTGGCCACGTCGTTGATGCAGGACTTCTCATACAGCGCGCCCACGGGGCAGACCGCGATACACTGACCGCAGCAGACGCAGGCGGTGTCGGCCAGGTCCATATCGAAGGCGCAGCTGATCTTGGTCTTGAAGCCGCGCTCGTTGGCGCCGATGACGCCGATGCCCTGGAACTTCTCGCAGGCAGCCACGCAGCGGCGGCAGAGGATGCACTTGGAGTTGTCCCGGACCATGTGGGCGGCGGACTCGTCCAGCTCGGAGGGGTTCTTTTCGCCGGCGTAGGCGTCCTGGTTCTCAACGCCGTACTCCTTGCAGAGCTCCTGCAGCTCGCAGTTGCCGGAGCGGACGCAGGACAGGCAGGAGCAGTTGTGATCGGAGAGGATCAGCTCCAGGGTCTTTCTGCGGTAGGCGACGACGCGGGGAGTGTGGGTGAATACTTCCATATTGGGGGCAATGGGATACACGCAGGCCGCGCACAGGCCGCGGGCGCCCTTGACCTCCACCACGCAGATGCGGCAGGCGCCGATCGCGTTGATGTCCTTCAGATAGCAGAGGGTGGGGATGGTCACGCCGGCCATCCGGGCCGCCTCGAGAATGGTAGTACCCTTCGGGGCAGTTACCTCAATGCCATTGATCTTGACAGTATACTGTTCCATGTTCTGTCCTCCTTACTGCTTGCTGATAGCCTTGAACTTGCAGTTGCCCATGCAGACGCCGCACTTGACGCACTTGGCGGGGTCGATCTCCACAGAGGCCAGCTTGTGGCCCGGGGCAATGTAGTCCGTGCGGGTGATGGCAGAGGCCGGGCAGTTGCGCATACACAGGCCGCAGCCGATGCACTTCTCCTTGTCCACCACGAACTTCAGCAGATTCTTGCAGACGCCGGCGGGGCAGCGCTTGTCTACCACGTGGGCGACGTACTCGTCGCGGAAGTAACGCAGGGTGGAGAGGACGGGGTTGGGGGCCGTCTGGCCCAGACCGCAGAGGGCGTTGGCCTTGATGTAGTAGCACAGCTCCTCCATCTTGTCCAGGTCCTCCAGGGTGCCCTTGCCGTCGGTAATCTTCTGCAGCATCTCCAGCAGACGCTTGGTGCCGATCCGGCAGGGGGTGCACTTGCCGCAGGACTCATCCACGGTGAACTGCAGGAAGAACTTGGCGATGTCCACCATGCAGTTGTCCTCGTCCATGACGATCAGGCCGCCGGAGCCCATCATGGAGCCGATGGCGATCAGATTGTCGTAGTCGATGGGAACGTCAAAGTGCTCAGCGGGGATGCAGCCGCCGGAGGGGCCGCCGGTCTGGGCAGCCTTGAACTTCTTGCCGTTGGGGATGCCGCCGCCGATCTCCTCGATGACCTTGCGCAGCGGAGTGCCCATGGGGATCTCCACCAGGCCGGTGTGGGTGATCTTGCCGCCCAGGGCGAAGACCTTGGTGCCCTTGGACTTCTCGGTGCCCATGGATGCGAACCATTCGGGCCCCTTGAGGATGATCTGGGGGATGTTGGCCCAGGTCTCGACGTTGTTCAGGATGGAAGGCTTCTGGAACAGGCCCTTCTCAGCGGGGAAGGGAGGACGGGGACGGGGCTCGCCGCGGTTGCCCTCGATGGAGGTCATCAGAGCGGTCTCCTCGCCGCAGACGAAGGCGCCGGCGCCCAGGCGCAGGCCGATGTCAAACTTGAAGCCGGTGCCCAGGATGTTGTCACCCAGCAGGCCGTATTCCCGGGCCTGCTCGATGGCGATCTGCAGACGCTTGACGGCGATGGGGTACTCGGCGCGGACGTAGATGTAGCCCTGGGATGCGCCGATCGTGTAGCCGGCGATCGTCATGGCCTCGAGCACGGCGTGGGGGTCGCCCTCGAGCACGGAGCGGTCCATGAACGCGCCGGGGTCGCCCTCGTCGGCGTTGCAGCAGACGTACTTCTTCGGGCCCTGGGACTTGGAGGCGAAGAGCCACTTGCGTCCGGTCGGGAATCCGGCGCCGCC
>JAFXYD010000095.1 GCA_017541995.1 Oscillospiraceae bacterium | reverse complement strand
TGCCTGTTGCCTGTTGCCTGTTGCCTGTTGCCTCATCCTACGATTTCTTATGGAACGAGAACTTCCGTTCCGTGCCGGCCCGAAGGCGCTGGATGTTGCCGTGGTGCATGTAGATGGCGATGCCCGCCAGGCAGAAGGCCAGGATGGTCATCATGACGGTGCCCTCGCTGACGTTCTGGTGGATGGGATAGCGGATCCAGAAGAGGAAGGGATAGACCACGGCGGCAATGATGGAGCCCAGGGAGACGTAACGGGTGATCAGCACCACGGCGATGAAGACCACCAGCAGGGTCATGATGATCCGCCAGTCCACAAAGGCCGCCAGGGTGCCGCAGGTCAGAATGCCCTTGCCGCCCTTGAAGCCGAACCAGAGGGGGAAGATGTGGCCGATGACGGAGAAGCCGCCGCAGAGCATCTGGGCCTCGTCGGTCCAGTCCAGGCGGAAGTCCGGGGAGGCGTAGCCCGCGGCCTTGATGATCCAGCCCCCCACAAAGCAGGCCAGCACCGTCTTGCCCACGTCGATGAGCAGCACCAGCAGGGTGTCCAGGCCGCCGTAGTTGCGGTAAAAATTCGTCAGGCCCGCGTTGCCGCTGCCCTTGGTCCGGATGTCCTCCCCCCGGAACCAGCGGGAGATCAGAATGGCGCCGTTGAAGCTGCCCAACAAATACCCCGCCAGCGCGCAGACCGCAAACCAAAAAACGATCATTCCTCGTCGTCTCCTCTCTGCCGGATGGTGATTTTGACCGGCGTGCCCTCCAGGCCGAAAACGGCCCGGATCTGATTTTCCAGATAACGCTGGTAGGAGAAATGGAAGAGTCTCGCGTCGTTGCAGAAGAATACGAAATGGGGAGGCTTGACCCCCGCCTGGGTCGCGTAGAAGATCTTGAGCCGGCGGCCCTTGTCGGTGGGGGGCTGGACCCGGGCGGTGGCGTCCGCCAGGACGTTGTTCAGCATGCCCGTGGTGATCCGCAGGGCGGACTGCTCGTTGACGTAGTTGATGAGCTCATAGAGCTTGTCCACCCGCTGGCCCGTCTTGGCGGAGATGAAGAGCAGGGGGGCGTAGGGCATATAGCTCAGGCCGCTGCGGATCTCCTGGGTCATCTTGTCCATGGTGTGGGTGTCCTTGTCCACGGTGTCCCACTTGTTGACCACGATGATGGAGGCCTTGCCCGCCTCGTGGGCCAGACCCGCGATCTTGGTGTCCTGCTCGGTGACGCCCTCGTTGGCGTCGATGAGGATCAGCACCACGTCCGCCCGGTCGATGGCGGAGATGGAGCGCATGTTGGAATACTTCTCGATGGCGTCGTCCACCTTGGACTTGCGGCGCATCCCGGCGGTGTCGATGAAGAGGTACTTGCCGTGCTCGTTTTCGAAGTAGCTGTCGATGGCATCCCGGGTGGTGCCGGCCACGTCGGATACGATGACCCGCTCGATGCCCAGGATCCGGTTCAGCAGGCTGGACTTGCCCACATTGGGCTTGCCCACGATGGCCACCTTCACCACGTCCTCGTCCTCGTCCTCCTCCGCGTCCTCGGGCAGGTGCTCGGTGACAAAGTCCAGCAAATCGCCGGTGCCGTGGCCGTGGATGGCGGAGGTCTCGATGGGATCCCCCAGGCCCAGGTCGTAGAACTCGTAGACCTCGGGGTTCACGGGGCCCACGGCGTCGCACTTGTTGACGGCCACCACCACGGGCTTCTTGCTGCGCTTGAGCAGGGCGGCCACCTCCAGGTCGGCGGCGGTGACGCCCACCTTCACGTCGGTGACCATGATGATGACGTCGGCGGTCTCGATGGCGATTTCCGCCTGGCGGCGCATGAATTTCAGCATTTCGGAGTTGGTGGAGGGCTCGATGCCGCCGGTATCCACCAGGTCGAAGCTGCGGCCGTTCCATTCGCACTTGCCGTAGATCCGGTCCCGGGTGACGCCGGGGGTATCCTCCACAATGGCCGTGCGGCGGCCGGTGAGTTTATTGAACAGCATGGACTTGCCCACGTTGGGCCGGCCCACGATGGCAACGCAATGTTTGGACATAGTAAGCCTCCTTTCCAGAGGTATATTCTATTATGCCATATTTGGCGGGGCTTTTCAATCGGTATTTGGAAATAAATTGTAAATAAAAGTAAAGAGGAAGGTCTTCAGACGCCTTCCTCTCAACTTTCATTCCACATGAAATTACTCCGCAGCAACTTCGATGACCTGACGACCGTTGTAGTAGCCGCAAGCCTTGCAGGCTCTGTGGGGCAGACGGGGCTCGCCGCAGTGGGGGCAAGCGACCACGCCGGGAACGGACAGCTTCCAGTGGGAGCTGCGTCTCTTGTCGCGTCTTGCTTTGGAAACCTTTCTCTTAGGAACAGCCATGGTGACACCTCCTCGGATTACATGCCTCAAAGGCAAATGTTTTTACTTCTTCAACAGCTGTTGCAGCACAGCCAGGCGCGGGTCGGTCTCGGGGCGGCAGCCGCAGGGGCCGTCGTTCAGATCCTTCCCGCATCGGCAGCAGAGGCCCTTGCAATCCTCCTTGCAGAGGAACTTGCTGTCCATGCTCAGTACGAACGTGGTGGTAACAATGTCGTCCAGATCCGCGCAGCCCTCCTCCAGCAGGAAGGTCCAGGGATCCTCCTCCCCGTCCTCTCCGGCCAGCTCGGCGGTCAGGACGGCGTGCAGGGGGAATTCCACGGGCTTATCCACGTCCCGGGCGCAACGGTCACAGGGCCCGTGGAGGGTGGTGCGCACCGTGCCGCGCATCACGTAGACGCCGGCGGTGTTGCGGACCTCTCCCACCGCCGTGACAGGCTCGGTCGCGGGACAGCATCCACCGAATGCAAGCTCATGCAGATCAAGAACGACCTCAAACGGGATCGTGCCGCCGGGGTTATCTTTGAGGACAGACAGGTTCAGCAGCATGGGTTTCTCCTAATCTCATAGTCATGCACGCAATATTATAACGACCAAGCCCCCGTTTGTCAAACACTTTTTTGCTTTTTTCTGAAAAAAGTTTGCCGGAAACTTTGCCTTGCGCAACGGCGTAAAATAGAGTATGATAGTTTGGAAAAGGAGGCGACGCCCCGTGAAGGAAATCACCATCACCAAAAACGACGCGGGCCAGCGGCTGGACCGCTTTCTGGCCAAGGCCGTGCCCCTGCTGCCCGCCTCTCTGGCCCAGAAGTACATCCGGCTCAAGCGGATCAAGCTGGACGGCAAACGGGCGGAGCGGGACACCCGGCTCAGCGAGGGCAGCGTCTTACAGTTATACATCAACGACGAATTCTTCGACGAGCCCAAGGCGGAGAACGCCTATCTCACCGTGACGGCCCCCAGGCTCCGCATCGTCTACGAGGACGAGAATCTGCTGCTGGTGGACAAGCAGCCCGGTCTGGCGGTCCACCCCCACGACGGGGCGGAGTACGGCAAAACCCTCATCGACCACATCCAGGCCTATCTCTACGCCAAGGGGGAGTGGAAGCCCCGGCAGGAGAACGCCTTCGTCCCCGCTCTCTGCAACCGCATTGACCGCAACACCGGGGGCATCGTCATCGCCGCCAAGACCGCCGAGGCCCTGCGGGTGCTGAACCAGAAGATCAAGGACCGGGAGCTGGAGAAGAAATATCTCTGCGTGGTCCACGGGACCCCCAGGCCCCGGGAGGGGCGGCTGGAGGGCTATATCTTCAAGGACGCGAAGCAGAACCGGGTCTACGTCAGCCAGAAGTCCCAGCCCGGGGCCAAGACCGCCGTGACCCTCTACCGGACCCTGGAGAGCCGGAACGGCCTGTCCCTGGTGGAGTGCGAGCTCATCACCGGCCGGACCCACCAGATCCGGGCCATGATGGCCGCCGCCGGAACCCCCCTTCTGGGGGACGGCAAGTACGGCAGGCTGGACAAGCGCTTCGAGCGCAAATACCAGGCCCTGTACTCCTATAAGCTGAAGTTCTGCTTCAGCACCGAGGCCGGGGAGCTGGAGTACCTGAACGGCAAGGAATTCACAGTGGAGAACGTGGATTTTGTGGCGGAATATTTCCCCGAGCGGAAATAAGTTTACAAAAAAAATCCTGCATATTTCTGATGAATAATAGTTTCCCACATTTTCCACATGCTTTTCCACAGCCTGCGAGGCTTGATATTCCCAAGGCTTTTGCCTCTTTTTCCCCCTCCGGTGGAAAACCCGCCGCCGAAGCTGTCTCCCGGGCGAACGCACCGAAAATCGTTGACATAACGCTTCTTTTGGTATGTTCCGGCGAATCATCCTCCCGTTCAAATTCGGGTTTGTCTGATTGTAGTGCCGGCAATCTGCCGGCCCGATCCGCTCCGGCTGAGCGTTACAGCCGGCAGATTGCCGGCACTACCGACTTGCAAACCCCGATTTGCTGTTGCAAAGAGGGCGAAGCTGTGCTAAAATAAACCCAGAAACTAAGGGAAGGCGGCGTTGTTATGGAAAAGAAAATCGTCAAAATCGTGCTGACCGGCGGGCCGGCGGCGGGCAAGACCACTCTGATCTCCCGCATCCTCAAGGAATTCAAGCAGGACGACGGCTGGCGGGTCATCACCATCCCCGAGACCGCCACGGATCTGATCTCCGGCTTCGGCATCAAGCCCTTCGGCAACTGCCTGTCCATGCTGGAGTTCCAGGACTACGTGGTGGCCGACCAGCTCCACAAGGAGAAGCTGGCCCTCCAGGCGGCGGAGGCCGTACCAGAGCCCAACGTGCTGGTGGTCTACGACCGGGCCCTGCTGGACGACAAGGCCTACATCACCGACGAGGAGTTTGAGCAGGTGATCCGCCGCTTCGGGCTCACCACCCAGACCGCCATGGCGAAATACGACGCGGTAATCCACCTGGTGACCTGCGCCAAGGGGGCGGAGTTCGCCTACAACCTGGGCAACAACGCCCGCACCGAGAGTCTGGATCACGCCGTGGAGATGGACGACCGGACCCTCCGGGCCTGGAGCACCCATCCCAATCTGAAGATTGTGGACAACGCCGTGGACTTCGAGCAGAAGATCCAGCGGGCCATGCGGGAGATCTTCCGCATCGTGGGCCGCCCCGAGCCCATGGACAAGAAGCACAAGTACCTCATCGCCATGCCGGACATGAACCAGCTGGTGGTGAAGTACGGGGCTGTGCCCTTCGAAATGACCCAGGACTATCTGGTAATGACCAACCCCAACATCGAGCGCCGGGTCCGCAAGCAGAAGAACGGCTCGGACTATCTCTACTTCTACACCGAGAAGCACCGCATGGAGGACGGGACCATGTGGGACACCGAGCGGCCTATCTCCTACAAGGAATACAAGAAGTATCTGATGGAGGTGGAGCAGGATCTCCAGCCGGTGCACAAGGTCAAGTACCGCTTCAGCCTGGGCCGCCAGCGCTTCGAGCTGGACCTGTATCCCTTCTCCCGGGATCGGGCCATTATGTTCGTCTACGCCGCCGACGACAGCGAGATCGTCCCGCCCCAGGAGATCGAGATCCTCCGGGAGGTCACCGGGGTGCCGGAGTACAAAAACAAGACCCTGGCCAGGCGGCAGAGTCTGTAAAAGACGAAACGCGCGGCAAATCGCCGCGCGCTTCGTTTTACTTCTTCCGGAAGGACTTGCAGTCGGTGCACTGATCCTCGGTGGGGTTGTACTCGTGGGTGCCTACGGTGATCCGATCCAGGGAGCAGTGGTTGTCCGCGCCGCAGTGGTGAACGCACTGCTGCACCGTACAGGCAATGCAGGGATTGGAGCCGCCGCTCTGACAGCTGTTCTTGGTGTTCATACGAATGCCTCCTTATAAATGATAAACGCACAGCGCTTTTCCGCTGTGCGTTTATCATTACCATTATGGGCAGGAATCATGCATATTCCAAAAATCTTATTGATTCAGCCCTGCCGCCTGGGGCTGCGCCGTGGGCTGGGGCGCGAAGCCGGGGAGCTGCTCCGGGCAGTTGAAGCGGCTGTAGGTGACGGTTTTCGTCTTGGGCACCAGCAGCACCTGCCAGAGGGTGTCCCCCAGGCGCAGCTCATAGAGGGTGTTGGGCCGCTCCCGGGGGTCCGGGGAATACTGGCTCCCCTCCAACCCCAGCATGGCCAGCCGGGCCCGCTCGGCGGTGAAGCCGTCCTGGTCATAGCTCCGGGTGACCCGCTCGGCCAGCACCTCGCCCTTTTCGTAGCGGCCGTACTCCGTGAGCTCGCCGCTGAGCCGCTCCGGGTAGAGCGAAATGCCCCGGACCCGGAAGCTGCTGCTGTCAAACTCCTCCCGGCAGGCCGCCAGGGAGCTGGTATAGGAGCAGGGGATTTCCCCCACCGCCCGGGTCACGCAAAGCCCGCAGAGGGTCATCAGCAGGACAAAGGCCGCCGCCGGAATCAGCAGGTGCAGCACCCGCTCCCCGGCGTTCAGCAGCAGATAGGCCGCGCTGATCCAGGCCAAGGCCAGCGTCAGCAGGCTCAGCCCCAAAAAGATCAGATTTTTCAGCCCCACCTGGCCCAGATCCGGGTAGAGATGCTTCCAGTCCAGCAGCCGCGCCGCGTGCCGCAGCAGCAGCAGCACGCCCAGGGCCACGATCACCCCCGCGCCGGTCCGTTTGATCCATGTCTTCATCGCCTGTCTCCCCCATCGCATAACTGTAGACGCCGCAGCGGCGGCTGAGCCCAGCCGCCGCCGCGGAAAAGCGCGTCAGCCCCCGGTGACGTTTCTGGTCTCCAGCAGCTTCTGCTTCAGCTGGCCCTCGATCTTGCGGAGCTCCTGCTCGGCGGCGGCCCGCTTCTGGCGGCCCTCGGTCTGAATCTGCAGGACCTCGTCCAGGGTGGAGATCAGCTGATTGTTGGTGTGCTGCAGGGTCTCGATGTCCACGATGCCCCGCTCGGCCTCCTTGGCGGTCTCCACGGTGGCCATCTTCAGCTTGTCGGCGTTCTTCTTCAGCAATTCGTTCGTCACCTCCGTCACTGCCTGCTGGGCCTCCAGGGCCTGCTGGCTGTGGCTCAGCCCCAGGGCCAGCACCATCTGGCTCTTCCAGAGGGGGATGGTATTGACCAGGGAGGTCTGGATCTTCTCAGACATCAGGGTGTCGTTGTTCTGGAGCAGGCGGATCTGGGGGCCCATCTGGATGGAGATCATCCGGGTCAGCTCCAGATCGTGGAGCTTCTTCTCGAAGCGCAGGCACTGGGCGTCATAGTCGTTGGCCCGCTGGGCGTCCTCCGCCAGACCGCTGCGCTCGGCCTTGGCCCGCAGCTCCACCAGGGTGGTGGCCCGCTCCTGGGCCAGCTTCTCCTTGCCGGCCAGGATGTACATGGTCAGCTGCTTGTAGTAGTCCAGGTTCTTGTCGTACATCTGATCCAGGATCACGATGTCCTTCATCATGGTGCGCTGGTGCTCCTCCAGCTCGTGGGAGATCTTGTTGACGTTGATCTCGGCCTTGGCGTAGCGGGCCTTCAGGGTCTCGACGCCGGCGCTGGCCTTCTTGAACAGGCCCAAAAAGCCCTTTTTCTCTTCCTCGGCGTTGAAGCCCTTGAGCTCCACCACCAGAGAGGAGATCATCTCCCCCACCTCGCCCAGGTCCTTGGTGCGGACGGAGGCCAGGGCCGCGTCGGAGAAGTCCGCCACGTTCTTCTGGGCGCCGGCGCCGTATTCCAGGGAGAGATTGGGATTGGTAATGTCGATCTTCTGCGCGAAATCATGGACGATCTTCCGCTCCGCCTCCGTGAGCATCTCGTAGTCGGGGCCGGCCTCGGGGACGGGCTCCGGCTCCTTGGGCGTCAGCTCCAGGGTGGGCACGGGCTCAAAGCTGGGCACCGCGGCTGTCTTCTCCGCCTCCTGCACCAGAGTCTCGGCTGGCTTTTCCACGGTTTCAAACTGCATCTCGGGGACGTTCGGCATATCATTCGGCATAACAATACCCTCCTTGCGGTAATTTGTGTAAAATACAACACCTGTATTTTATCGCAAAAGCCGTCATAAGTCAAGAATTGAAGCGTTGACTTCATGAGAAATATTGGATATAATATAGTGAGTTATTGTGCGGAGGTGCTTGCTCATGATCAAACTTGCCCCGTCGATCCTGTCGGCTGACTTTGTGAACCTGGAGCGCGACATCCGGGCCCTGGCCCCCCAGGAGGCCGACTACGTCCACGTGGACGTGATGGACGGCTGCTTTGTTCCCAACATCACCATCGGCATCCCGGTGGTGGCGGCCATCAAGCGGATCTCGCCCCTGCCCCTGGACGTGCATCTGATGATCGAGCGGCCTCTGCGCTATGTAGAGGACTTTTGCCGCTCCGGCGCGGACATTCTCACCGTTCACGCCGAGGCGGATCTTCCCGCCAACATCCGGGCCGCCCTGGAGAAGACCCGGGCCCTGGGGGTCCGGGCGGGGCTTTCCGTGAAGCCCAACACCCGGGCCGAGGCGGTGCTGCCCTTTTTGGAGCTCTGCGATCTGATTCTGGTGATGACCGTGGAGCCCGGCTTCGGCGGCCAGAGCTTTATGGCGGACATGATGCCCAAGCTGAAGACCATCCGGGGCTGGATCGACGAGAGAAACCCCGGCTGCGAGCTGGAGGTGGACGGGGGCGTCAACGAAAAAACCGGCAGGATCTGCGTGGAAAACGGCGCCAACGTACTGGTGGCCGGCAGCGCCTGGTTCAAATCCGCCGACCCCGCTGCCTTCTGCCGGGCTTTGAAGGCGTGATGGGAACACGTGACGGCGGACAAGCAAGGCTTGTTCCTGCGGGTGGGAACGTCCCATCCTGTCATTCCGAGCGCGGCGAGGAATCCGTCCCCCCGTCCCCTGTTGCCTGTTGCCCGTTGCCTGTTGCCTCGGACGCGCTCCGCGTTCTGTACTGCGACAAGGAGCTCCTGGTCTGCGAAAAGCCGGCGGACTGTCTTTCCGAGCCGGGGCCCGGAAGGAACCTGCCCGATCTGGCGGGCCAATGGCTGGCCGCCCGGGGGGAGGACCCCGCGCTCCGCACCGTTCACCGGCTGGACAAAGCCGTGGGGGGCCTCACGGTGCTGGCCCGGAGCCAGAAGGCCGCGGCCTCCCTCATCGACCAGATTGCCGCCCGCAGGGTGGAGAAGGAATATCTGGCGGTGCTGCGGGGCGTTCCCCCGCAGGAGGAGGCCGTCCTGGAGGACCTGCTCTTCCATGACAGCCGGACCAACAGGACCTTCGTGGTGACCCGGCCCCGGAAGGGGGTCCGGGAGGCAAAGCTGAGCTACCGGGTCCTGGGCCGGGCCAAAGGCGAGACCGGCCCCCTGAGCCTGGTGCGGGTGAAGCTCTATACCGGCCGCACCCACCAGATCCGGGCCCAGTTCTCCCACCGGGGTCTGCCCCTGCTGGGGGACATCCGCTACGGCAGCAAGGCCGCCCACGGTCCGGCTCTCTTCTCCTGCCTGCTGGCCTTTGACCACCCCGCTACCGGGAAACGCATGAAATTTGAGCTGCTTCCCACCGGCGAGCCGTGGGACCTGTTCGCGGAACCGCAGCAACATACGCCGTAGCGGCGCACAGCGTGCGCCACCAGCATCGTACGTTCAAGCATGGCGCACACTGTGCGCCGCTACAGCCTTTATCGATTGGAGGACCACCATGATCAACAAAGCTATCGCTTCCCTCGTACAATACGCCATCGACAAGAACCTCATCGCCGAGGACGACCGGATCTACGCCGTCAACGCCCTGCTGGAGCGGATGAAGCTGGACAGCTTCGAGGCCCCGGAGGCCCTTTTGGACCGTCCCGTGGATCAGCTGCTGGACGTCCTCACCGACGACGCCGTAGCCCGGGGTCTCTGCGAGGACGACCCTGTCTGCCGGGATCTGTTTGACACCGGCCTCATGGGCTGCCTGACCCCCCGCCCCTCCGAGATGCGCCGGACCTTCCGGCAGCTGCTGGCCCAGTCTCCCAGACAGGCCACGGACTGGTACTACGCCATGAGCGGGGCCACCAACTACATCCGCTGGAACCGCATCCGCCGCAACATGGTCTGGAAGGCCCCCACGGAATACGGCGAGCTGGATATCACCGTGAATCTCACCAAGCCCGAGAAGGCCACCACCACCGGCGCCGCCTTCAAGGCCGCGAAGCAGGCCGCCGCCGCCTACCCCAAGTGCCTGCTCTGCGTGGAGAACGAGGGCTACGCGGGCCGATACAATCACCCGGCCCGGCAGAATCACCGGATCATGCCCTTCACCCTGGACGGGGAGCCCTGGTTCCTCCAGTATTCCCCCTACGTCTACTACAACGAGCACTGCATCGCCTTCTCCGGGCGGCACTACCCCATGACCGTGGACGGCCACTCCATCCGGCAGCTGCTGGACTTTGTGACGGTCTTCCCCCACTACTTCATGGGCTCCAACGCAGATCTGCCCATTGTGGGCGGCTCCATCTTCACCCACGCCCACTTCCAGGGAGGGCGCTATGACTTCGCCATGGCCAAGGCCCCCATTGAGACGCCCCTGGTGTTCAAGGGCTTTGAGGAGCTGCAGGCGGGCATCGTCAAGTGGCCCATGAGCGTCATCCGGCTCCGGGGCGCGGACCGGGAGCGGGTGGCCGCCCTGGGAGAGAAGATTCTCAAGTGCTGGCGGGGCTATACCGACGAGGCGGCCTACATCTTTGCCGAGACCGACGGAACGCCCCACAGCACCATCACCCCCATCGCCCGCCGCAGAGGCGCGGACTACGAGCTGGATCTGGTGCTGCGCAACAACATCACCACCGAGGCGCTGCCACTGGGGGTCTACCACCCCCACCCCGAGCTGCACCACATCAAGAAGGAAAACATCGGTCTGATCGAGGTCATGGGCCTGGCGGTGCTGCCCCCCCGGCTGAAGCGGGAGCTGGCCCGGCTGGCGGAGCTCCTGGTCTCCGGCGGGGACCTGCGGGCCGACGAGCTGACGGAAAAGCACGCCGACTGGGCCGAGGAGCTGAAAACCCGCTATACCTTCACGGCTGAAAACGTGGAGGGCATCCTCCGGGACGAGGTGGGCGTGGTCTTCTCCAAGGTGCTGGAGCACGCCGGCGTCTTCAAGCGCAGCCCCGAGGGCAAGGAAGCCTTCCTGCGCTTCATCGCCGCGGTGAACACCTGAGCCTAAGCTTCCCCTTCAGGGGGAAGACAATTACTTGAACGCTATGGGAAAATTTGAAAAGAAAAAACAAAATGATTTCGAGGACATTCAGAACGTCTTCGCCAAGCGCGACCGCGGGCGGGCGGAGCGGATGCGGGAGGAGCCCGCGCCTCAGGAGCCTCTGACGCCGCCCCGGCGGATCCGGCAGGACGCGGACTACAGCGTGGACAGCATGCGGGAGCTCCACGAGGGCCGGGCCGTCTACGAGGAGGAGCCCCAGTACGTGGAAAGCAGCTCCGTTCACAGCCCCCGGCAGCCCGTCTACGTCCAGGAGCCCTACTACGACGGGGGCGGGGCCTTTGAACAGCCCCGCCGGAAGAAGCGGAAAAAGCACCGCTTCCTCCGCCTGCTGCTGAAGCTGGCGGCGGCGCTGCTGGTGCTGGTGATTCTGGCGGGCATTGCCTCGGTGCTCTTCTCGAAGATGCCCGAGACGGATCGGCCCATCGCAGCCCGGAAGGACGGCTGCTGCACGGTGCTGCTCTGCGGCACCGACGCCGAGGGCGCCCGCACCGACACCATGCTGCTGCTGTATCTGGACCGCAACGGCAAGCAGGCCCGGCTGCTAAGCCTCCCCCGGGACACTATGGTGAACCGGACCAGCTCCGTGCCCAAGCTCAACGGCGCCTTCTGGGCCAACGGCGGCTCCACCGGGGACCGGGCCAAGGGCATGGACACTCTGATGGACTACGTGAAGGATCTGGTGGGCTTCCGGCCCGACGGCTACATGCTCATCGACCTGGACTGCTTTGCCGAGCTGGTGGACGCCATGGGCGGCGTCACCTACGACGTGCCCATGGACATGGAGTACAACGACCCCACCCAGGAGCTTTACATCAATCTGAAGCAGGGCACCCAGAAGCTCAACGGCCAGGAGGCCATGTGGCTGGTGCGCTTCCGCAGCGGCTACGCCATGGCGGATCTGGAGCGGGTGCGGGTCCAGCGGGACTTCCTCAACGCCGCCATCCGCCAGTGGAAATCTCTGACCCATCTGCCCCGGGCTCCCTATGCCGCGGTGCTGCTGATGCGGAACACGGAGACGGATCTGAGCTACCGCAATCTCTGCTGGATTGCTCTGACCCTGGTTCGCTGCGCCTCCGGGGGCTTTGAGAGCGACACCCTCCCCGGGGAGCCCCAGTACGTCAACGGCGGGGCCTACTATGTGGAGGACCGCCAGGCAGCCGCGGAGCTGGTGAACGAAAAGTACAACCCCTATGAAAAGGAGATCACTGCCGATGCGCTGCACCCCTACGGTTATTGAGAACGGCGCCCCCCGGGACGCCGCGGCCCGCAGCCCCCGCGAACGCCGCTGTTACGAATTTCTGGACCGGCTGGGGGTCCCCTACCGCCGGGCGGACCACGAGCCCGCCGCCACCATGGAGCTTTGCCGGGAGATCGAACAATCCCTGGGCTGCCCCATCTGCAAGAACCTGCTGCTGACCAACCGCCAGCAGACGGACTTCTATCTGCTTTTGATGGAAGGGGAAAAGGTCTTCAAGACCAAGTACCTCTCCAAGGCCCTGGGCTGCGCCCGGCTGAGCTTCGCCACAGACGATCAGATGCTTGAATTAGTTGACATAACTCCCGGCTCTCTCTCGGTCCTGGGTTTGATGAACGACCCGGAGAAAAAGGTTCGTCTGGTCATTGACAGGCCCGTGCTGGAGCAGCCGGAGATCGGCTTCCACCCCTGCCTGAATACCTCCACTCTGGCGGTCAGCATGGGGGACTTCACCGGCTCCATCCTCCCCGCCCTGGGCCACGAGGCAACCGTGGTGGAGCTGCCCGTCGAGGAACTGTAGGGGCGCTCATTGAGCGCCCGCCGACACGCTGTTCGCATCAATTGATAATTGAACGTTGAAAATTGAAAATGGTGGTATTTCGCAAATTGCTATTTGCGAAATGAAAATCATTTACAGATAGCAGAAGGAGGCTGTTATGGGCACCGGAATCCTGATCACAGCAATTGCTGTGTTTCTTCTGGCGGGCGGCCTGTTCTTTCTGGGTGGCCGCCAACTTCTGGAACGCGGCTATCTTTTCAACAACGCCTGGATCTACGCCTCTGCCAAGGAACGAGAGGCCATGAACAAAAAGCCCTATTATCGGCAATCCGGGATCGTGTTCTGTCTCTTGGGGCTTCTGTTCACCGTGATCGGCCTATACGCAATTTTGCAGGACAGCAGACTATTGTGGCTGGAGGCCGCCCTGGCCGCCGGAGCCGTCGCCTATGCCGTCGTCTCCTCGATCCGCATCGAAAAGAGCAAAACAAACCATACGGAATCCTCGCGGCGCGCAGAATGACGGATTGGAACGTCTGTTCCCCGGGCGGGCGGCCGATGACCGCCCCTACCGGCGGGAGAAAGGGTGGCCGATGACCGCTCCTGCCGGCGGGAGAAAGGGCGGCCGATGACCGCCCCTACCGGCGGGAGAAAGGGCGGCTGATGACTGCCCCTGCCGGCGGGAGAAAGGGCGGCCGATGACCGCCCCTACCGGCGGGAGAAAGGGCGGCCGATGACCGCTCCTGCCGGCGGGAGAAAGGGCGGCCGAT
>JAFXYD010000094.1 GCA_017541995.1 Oscillospiraceae bacterium | reverse complement strand
GGCTCTCAGCCGTCCGCCGTACCCCCGCCCGCACCCGTCTGTAGCGCCGGCAATCTGCCGGCCATGCGCCTCGCCCCACTCGCAACAGCCCGCCCGTAGCGGCGAACATTGTTCGCCACATGCAGCCCGCCCCGGGCGAATTGAAAGTTGAAAATTGAAAATGTCGGAGTTTTCAAATTGCGATTTGAAAACATTGAAAATGGGGACGGGGGATGCGGATTTCTCGCTTCGCTCGAAATGACAGGAACGGGACGTTTTCCGCCGTAGGGGCCGGGTTTCCCGGCCCGCCGTTCCAGCATGGAGCAAAGGAATAAGGAATAAGGAACAAGTAGCAAGTAGCATTGTCGACAACTAATTCCTTATTACCTATTACCTATTACTTATTACTTATTGCCTGTTCCTTGACCCAGTCTCCGTCTGCGCATGCGCGGGGCGGGGGCTTCGGCGGCGCTGCGCTCGGCTGGCGGGAACGGGGGTTCCGCTTTGTGTCTTGATACGATATACGATTTGGGACATTGTAAGATATTATACTTGACATTTTACGGAAAATGTAGTATAATTAAGATACAAACGGAACTCTATGTCGAGAGCGTCGTGGCCTCAGACCGCGGCGCGGGGAAGGGCAAAGATTATTGAACCCCGTAAAAGATACGATCATGTTGTAATTGTAACGTTGTAATGAAGTTTTGAAGAGTATTGTGGCGTATATAAAAATAGTTTGAAAAAAACGTTATTACACTACATTACAATACACAACCGCCGGCACCCACGGCGCCGCGACCGGTGAGAGGACAAAACGAGCAGCTTGACCACCCCGATCAAGCTGCCCGTTTCGTTTTTTGTTTTTTAAATTCCATTTTCAAATTCGCGGAATTTGAAAATACCACACTTTTTCCTTTTTCCTTTTTACTTCTTTCTTTTCCCCGGGGCACGCGGCGGGCCGGGAAACCCGGCCCCTACGGGGACGGACGGTTGAGACGTCCCTACACAGAGCAGCCTTCCAGGGCCATGACCTTATCCACCCGCCTCTGGTGGCGGCCGCCCTGGAATTCGGTGTCCAGGAAGACGTCGATGAGCTCCATGGCCAGCATGGGGGGCGTAATGGCGGCCCCCAGGGCCATCATATTGGCGTTGTTGTGCTGCCGGGTGAGCCGGGCGCTCATGTGGTCGTGGAGCAGGGCGCAGCGGATGCCCTTCACCTTGTTGGCCGCGATGGAGACGCCGATGCCGGTGGTGCAGCAGACGATGCCCCGCTCACATTCCCCGGAGGCCACCGCCCTGGCGGCGGGGGCCACAAAATCGGGGTAGTCGCAGCTGTCGGAGCTGTAGGTGCCGAAGTCCTTGTACGCCAGGCCGCGGGCCTCCAGATGGGCCTTGATGGCCTCCTTCAGCTCCAGCGCGCCGTGGTCACATGCCAATGCAATCATAAATGGAATTCCTCCTTCAAAACATGCAAATGCTTCTTATACCAGCCGTTCCACCAGCCCCGCCGTCAGGGGAACGTACCAGGCGGCCAGCTGGATGCAGACGGACCAGCAGACGGCGGCGGCAAGCAGCAGCACCGTGCCCAGGCGCTTTTTGCCCAGATGGGCGTCCCGCAGCACGCAGGCGCTGCTCAGAACCAGGCCGAGGCTCAGAACGTAGCGGCCGGTGAGGAGCCAGCAGAGCAGCAGCGCGGCCAGCACCAGCAGCACCAGCCAGCCCCGGCTGTCCCGGCGCTTCCGGGCCAGGATCCAGGCGGAGCAGCAGCCCCAGAGCCCCAGGCCGAAGAGGGGCGCGTCCACCATCAGATCCACCAGCATGCCCCGGGTGGGCCGGGCGAAGAGCAGATCGGGATAGCTTCTGAGCAGCAGCCGCAGGGCCAGCAGGACGCGCTTGGGCTCCAGCAGCTTGAGGATAATCCGGAACTGGAAGCCGAACATCAGCCAGCGCCGGAGCACAGCCGCCGCCGTCAGAGCCAGAGCCCAGACCAGCAGGGCCGCCGCCAGGGCCCAGAAGGTGACGCCGCCGGAGAGCTTGCCGCTCCGCCGCAGGGCTCCCAGCTTGTACCAGTGGGCGGCCAAAAGCCCCAGGGCCAGCCAGATCAGACCGGGCCGCAGGGCAACCGCGGGGGCCAGCATCAGAACCGCCGCCAGATACAGCAGCTCCGCTGGGAAGCCGGGCTTTTCCGCCCGCAGATACAGCACCAGAAGCAGCAGACACAGGGCCAGAAGGCTGCCCTCGCCCTGGCCCCGGGCCGCGGAGGCGGCGAAGAGCAGCGCGCCGGGCAGGGCCGCCCAGCTGTGGGCAAAGAGCAGGGTCAGCAGCCAGTATACGGCGGCGGTCCCCAGGGCCCGCAGGACCGTGTAGAAGAGGCCGTAGCGGGAGTGGAAGAACAGCTCCGGCTTTTGCTGATAGATCATCCCGGTGTTGGCCAGGTGGGCGGCGGCGAAGAGGCCTCCGGCCAGCAGGGCGACGAGCAGGAGCCACCAGCAGGGCTTGGCCGGTCTGGGCAGATGCCGCCCCAGGGCGTAGTCCCCGGCCCGGTATTTTTCCACCCAGTTCAGAGGCTTCGGCGCCCGCTCCATGGCCCGGGCAGTCGTCAACCGCCACCAGAGCCCCAGGATCAGGAACAGAAGAGAGGCCGCAAAAATCGGCCAATAGGGAAGATATGCTTTGAGCGTTTGCATTTGAATCACCTCATGTTCCAGTATAGCAAAAAAAGCGGCTTTTGGCAACGGGAGATTTCCCAAAAAGAGAAAAAAGACGGGGCTTTTGGGAAAAACCGCTCCCGTGCCCTTGCAAGAAGCGGAAAATGGGGGTATAATAGAATCATCCCAATATGAGGAGGAGAGCTTCCATGATAAAGCGATGGATTTCCCTGCTGCTGGCCCTGCTGCTTCTGGCGGCGCTGGCAGCCTGCAGCCCGGAGCAGCCCACCGGGCAGACGACGGCTCCGGCTCATAGCCCGGAGCAGACCGAACCCGTCGGCGGCACAACAGCTGAGGCCGCCCAGCCCCGGCCGACCGAAGCGCCCCCGGCGGAGTTCCGCTTCACCCGGGAGAATTTCCCCAGGCTGGACGGCTCCACCGCCTGCCTGCCCATGGCGGAGGCCGTCTGCTCCGTGCTGCTGGGGGAGAGCCGGGAGGCGGTGCAGGATCTGATCCACTTCAACCGCACCACCCAGAGCTTCCGCAATCTGATGGCAGGGGACTGCGACCTGCTGCTGGCGGGCCAGCCCAACGCGGCGGTGTTCGACGAGATGGAGCAGGCGGGCTTTGAATATGATATGGAGCAGCTGGGCACCGACGCCCTGGTCTTCCTGGTGAATGAGGCGAACCCCGTGGAAACGATCACCACGGAGCAGCTTCGGGGCATCTACACCGGGCAGATCACCAACTGGAAGGAGCTGGGCGGCGAGGACGCGGAGATCATCCCCTTGCAGCGCAACGAAGGCGCGGGCTCCCAGGCCCTGATGAAAAAGCTGGTCATGGGGGACATCCCCATGATGGAGGCCCCGCCGGAATTCACCCCCGGGGATATGGGGGCGCTGATGGAGGCCGTGAAGAGCTATGACGCCAGCGCCAACGCCATCGGCTACTCCGTCTACTACTACGCCCACGATATGGAGATGGCCCAGGGCCTGAAGCTGCTGAAGGTGGACGGGGTGGAGCCCAACAAGGAGACCATCCGCTCCGGGGAATATCCGCACCTGAACGCCTACTACTGCGTCATCGCCCACGACGCCCCCGCCGACAGCCCCACCCGCATCCTATACGACTGGCTGGTCACCGACGACGGCCAGCGGCTGCTGGAATCCGAGGGCTACGTGACGAACCAATAAAGCCCACAAAACCACAGGGAGGCATTGTTATGAAGCGAATTTGCGCGTTCCTCCTCTGTCTTGCCCTGCTGCTGGCGGGCTGCGGGCCCGCCCCCGGGGCGGAGACCACGGCGGCGTCCACGGCGGCCCCGGCGGAGCCCACGAGCCCGCCGCCTGCGGAGCCTCCGGCGGAAACGGAGCTCTTTTCCGGCTCTGTCACCGCGGGGGGCGTCCGGGTCCATACGGATCCCTCGGCCTACAGCCCCTATGCCGGGCCCGGGGCGGTCTATACCCGGCTGGCGGAGGGGGTTCTGGACCGCTTTACGCCCTCTCCGGACTACGGAGCCGTCTACCCCTACGCCGCGGCGAAAATCGTACAGGACACGGAGCAGGGCGAAAGCTGGACCGCGGGCTATTTTTGGGGGCTCATGGATAAAAGCGGGAGAATTCTGACCGACGGCCTTTATTCGCGGGTGAGGCCCCTGAGCAGCTACAGCGAGCAGATCGACATGCCCGAGCGCTTCCACCCGTATTGGCTGGTGACCCAGGTAACAAAGGTGGAGACCTTCCGGAACGAGGAGGGAGAGGAGTGGCGGTATGGGATCCCCCGCTATGGTCTGGTGGCCATGGACGGGAGCTTTGCCCTGGATTGCGTCTATACCAGAATCATCGGTCTGGAGCAGGGCTTCGCCTGCGCGGTGGAGGAGAAGGCGGGCTTCACGGTTTACGACGCGGCGGGAACGCCGCTGTTTGAGACCGCAGATCTGGGGCAGGATACCGACGCCGACTGGTGGCAGCTGGATTACGGAGAGGGGCTGTATTGCTATACAACGGAAAAAGAAACGGAGCTTGGGCAATACCACAGCCAATGCTGTTACTACGACGACGCAGGCAAGCGCGTACTGGGCCCCTATGCCAGGGGCGGGCCGTTTCGGGATGGGCTGGCCTGCGTCAGCAGCGACGGGACGCGCTACGGCTTTATCGACCGCTCCGGAGCCTGGGTCATAGAGCCGCGCCTTCAGATCCAAAGCGTCTTCCAAAATGGCAGGACCATCAACAGCACGGACCGGGGGGAAGTGGTGCTGGACAGCCAGGGGAAGGAGCGCATTGCGGCCCCGAAGGAGGGCTGGCTCTCGCAGGTCCCCTGCGGCTTCTGCCTCTACTCCGGGGAAGGGGGAGGCGTCGGCAGGCAGTATTACGATCCGGACGGGAATCTGCTGATCTCCGGGGACGGGTCCTGGGAGTGTGTGGACGCGGATCTCTTCTATCAGCGCAGCTGGGACAGCGCCTATGCCCTGCTTCTGCAGCGCTCCACAGGCCGGGAGCTGAAGCTGCCGCCCCTGGATCGGATCCAGCGGGGCGTTTCCCTGCGAAACGGGGAGCTGAGCCTGGGCTACGTGGGCTGGAGCTACAGCAAGAATCTGCGCTGCTTCATCCCGGAGGATCTCTCCGGCGTGCAGAGCGCGAAGAACCCGCCCCATCCCTGGAATGCGGGGATGTCCGATCAGACTCTGACGGATCCCTGCACCGGGGAGCGCTGGCATCTGTGCTGGACCGGCTCCGCCTGGGAGGGCCTCAGCGAGAGCGGGAAAGCCCTGCGCGTTCCCGTAGACAGCGGGGAAATTCAGATTTTGGGGAATCTGGTCTGCGTGATCACGGACCGGGCTTGCCTGTACCTGGATCTGGAGGGGAAGACCGTCTTCTCCTATCCCCTGGAGGACGGGGACTGATCGGGCAGAAGCCTCGATTGCGATGAATCAAACGCCCCACGGGCGAACAAAGCGTTCGCCTGTGGGGCGTTCTGCGCGTCTATCGGGCCAGATAGGCCGCCCGGAGCTCGGAGGCCAGATACAGGGAGCCGTAGGCCAGGATCGCGCCGTCCTTCGGGGTGGCGGCCTGGGCCAGGCGAATGGCCTGGGCGGGGCTTTCGCAGACGGTGACGGGCTTGCCGTATTTCTCCAGCAGCTTCGCCAGCTCCGCGCCGGACAGGGCCCGGGGATTGGAGGGGGTCAGGGTGAAAAAGCGGGAGGCCAGCTTCGCCGTGCGGTCATACATGGCGTCGTAGTCCTTGTCCGCCAGCACCCCGGTGATCACCGTGAGGGGCTTGCCCGCCAGATAGCTGTTGGCCGCCTCCCAGAGGGCGTCCATGCACTGGGGGTTGTGGCCCCCGTCCAGGATGAAGAGGGGGTCCCGGCCCAGCAGCTCAAAACGGCCCGGCCAGCGGACGGCGGCGACGCCGGCCTGAATGGCGGCGTCGGGGATGCGCCAGCCCCGGTCCCGCAGCAGCTCCAGCACCGTCAGCACCAGGGAGAGGTTCTTCCGCTGGTGCTCTCCCAGCAGGGGCAGCTCCAGAATCAGCTCCCCCCAGCGGAAGCGCTGCCCCGTCAGATCGTGCCCCAGGGGCACCAGGGTCAGAGGATCGGCATGGTAGAGGGGAATGCCCTTTTCCCGGCAGAGGGTTTCGATGACCGCCTCCACCGAGGGCAGATTGGGATAGAGGGCCGCGGCGCAGCCGGGCTTGAGAATACCGGCCTTGGTGCGGGCAATGGCCTCCACCGTATCGCCCAGATACTCGGTGTGATCCAGGCCGATGTTGGTGAAGACGGCGGCCTCGGGAGCGGGGATCACGTTGGTGGCGTCCAGCTCGCCCCCCATCCCGGCCTCCAGCACCACAAGGTCGGCGCCCTCGTCGGCAAACCACTTCAGGGCGACGGCGGTGATGAGCTCAAACTCCGTGGGCGGATCCGCCATGGCCTCGGCCTGGGGCCGGACGGCCTCCGTCTCGGCGGCCAGGGCCTCGGGGGAGATCATCTCGCCGTTCAGCTGCATCCGCTCCCGGAAGTCGATGACCCAGGGGGAGATGAACAGGCCGGTCTTGTACCCGGCCCTGGTCAGCACCGAGGCGAGCATGGCGGCGGTGCTGCCCTTGCCGTTGGTGCCCACGATGTGGATGAATTTCAGCCCCCGCTCGGGGTGGCCCAGCCGCTCCATCAGCTCCGTGATCCGGGCCAGCCCCGGCCGGGAGCCCGTCCAGGAGACGGCATGGATGTATTGTAAGGCTTCTTCGTAAGTCATAGCGTATTACTTCTTTGAAATTTGTTTTTCGGGAGGGGAACAAGACCCTTGGCCCGCAGGGTCCGAACCAAGGGAATCGCCACGGCGGTGACGAGGAGCGCGGTGCCCAATCCCACGGCAAAGCGGACAAGGGCCAGGCCGAACACCATGTGGTATTGGTAATAGCCGTAGTATTGGCTGTCGATGTAGAGGGCCAGGGTGTTCATCAGGGAATTGACCAGCGCGCAGCCCATACAGGCGGCAAAGCAGGGAACGGTCCGCTCCGCCAGGGGCCGCTTCCGGCCCAGCAGCAGGGCGCACAGACCCAGCAGCAGGGCGTGGAGCACCGGCGGGAGCATCCAGATGGGGGTGGTGGCGGTGACGCCGAACTTGATGACCTGGTAGAGCAGCTCTCCCACAAAGGCCACAGCGCAGGCGTCCCAGGTGCCAAAGAGCAGCGCCGCCGCGACAATAGCCAGAGAGGTAAAGGTGAACTTCAGAGAGCCGGTGTCAACCACCAGCAGGGACAGGGCAAAGTACACGGCTGCCAGCATGCCGTCGAAGGCGATTCGTCTGGACTTGGACATAAAAAATTCCTCCCGAACGGAAGGAGGTTGGGTCCGTGATATTACAGAGCGGCTGCGGACATGCATCGCGGCCCGAGGGCCTTTCGTCCACCGGCAACCTCCCATCCGGCGGCACTACCGGAGGCTGCCGCCCCCGACGCGCATATCCTACTCTCTGTGGAACCAAGCCTATCATAGCCCATTTTGCGGAGAAAAGCAAGGGAAATTCTCGATTTGGTAGTTTTGCTGAAAAAATTATCGGGAATATAGCTATTGTCACGAAATATTTTTGAATTTAAGAAATTCTCTTTACTTTTTTCTGCATCGTGGTACAATGAAGCATAGAGAAGGGAGGCTTGGCAGATGGACGCGCTGGATCTGAAAATTCTGGGCTGTCTCAAGGAAAACGCCCGGGCAAACGCCACGGAAATCGGCTCCCGGATCAATCTCTCCACCTCCGCGGTCATCGAGCGGATCCGCAAGATGGAGTCCGCCGGAACCATCCGCCAGTATACCCTGGTGCTGGACCCCGGCCTGGAGCGCACCCAGGCGGCCTACATCTTCGTGCGGCTGGATCACCCCAAGTTCTACGAGGGCTTCGTCACCGCCATCCACGCCCACGGCTCCATCCCCGAGTGCTATTACATCGCCGGGGAGTTCGACTTCATCCTCAAGGTGGTGACCAACGGGGACGTGACGCTGGAGCGGGTGCTCAACGACATCAAGACCATCCCCGGCGTCTCCCTGACCCGGACCAACGTGGTGCTCTCCGAGAACAAGCGGGAGATCTGCACCCTGCCGCCGGAGGAATAATCCGTACTCATCCCGCCAAGCGGGTTGACATAACTCACATTTTAAAATGAAAGGATCTGTATCTTATGGTGATCGGTATTCCCAGAGAAATTATGCACGACGAGGGCCGCGTTTCCGCCATCCCCGAAACCGTCAAGAAGCTCGTTGCCGACGGCAACACCGTCCTGGTTGAGAAGGGCGCCGGCGTGGGCTCCTTCTTCCCCGACGCGGACTACGCCGCCGCCGGCGCGGAGCTCATCGACGACGTGGCGGAGCTCTACAAGCGTTCCGACCTCATCCTCAAGGTCAAGGAGCCCCTCTACAACGAAGCCAAGAAGTGCCATGAGATCGAGATGATGCACAAGGGCCAGTACCTGATCACCTTCATCCATCCCGCTTCCCCCGTGAACCATGAAATGGTCAAGATGATGGCCAAGCAGGGCGTCATCGGTCTGACGCTGGACGGCGTGCCCCGTATCTCCCGGGCCCAGAACATGGACGCTCTGACCTCCATGTCCACCTGCGCCGGCTACAAGGGCATCCTGATGGCCGCCTCCGATCTGCCCAAGTTCATGCCCCAGATCTTCTGCGCCGTGGGTATGATCAAGCCCGTCAACGCCCTGGTCATCGGCGTGGGCGTGGCCGGCCTCCAGGCTCTGGCCACCGCCAAGCGTCTGGGCGCCGTGACCTACGCCATGGACATCCGTCCCGCCGCTCTGGAGCAGGCGACCTCCCTGGGCGCCAAGCCCATTGACCCCGGTGTTCCCGCTGAACTCGCCATGGCCCCCGGCGGCTACGCCCAGCGCCTGCCCGACGAGTGGCTGGAGAAGGAGCGTCAGCTCCTGGCCGAGAAGATCAAGGATATGGACGTGGTGTTCTGCTCCGCTCTGATCCCCGGCAAGCTGGCCCCCGTCATCGTGACCGAGGAAATGGTCAAGTCCATGAAGCCCGGCTCCGTCATCGTGGATATCGCCATCGACCAGGGCGGCAACTGCGAGATCACCCCTGCCGGCACCCGGGAGGTCAAGCACGGCGTGGTTCTGGAGGGCATCAAGAACATCCCCGGCATGCTGCCCACCTCCTCCACCTGGATGTTTGCCCACAACGTCTACAACCTCACCAAGTTCCTCAGCAAGAACGGCAAGATCGAGCTGGATTTCAACGACGAGATCGTCAAGTCCATCCTGGTCACCTGGAACGGCGAGATCGTTCACGCCGGCGCCCGGGAGGCCATGGGCCTGTAAGCTGACCGAAACCGAATAGCCACGCAGCACCGCTACAGCCAAGGCGCTTCCGCACACCGGGTTGTGCGGTGCTGTTCCGTCATGGGAGAATCATATGAATCCGATTATTCTTCTGGTCATTTTTGTCGCGGCCACCCTGGTCGGCTATAAGCTGATCAACAACGTGCCGAGCCTGCTGCACACGCCGCTGATGTCCGGCATGAACGCCCTGTCCGGCGTGACGGTCCTGGGCGCGCTGACGGCCACCGCGGCCTCCGTGGCCACCGGCAACAAGATCCTCGGCGTGCTGGCCATCTTTCTGGCGATGCTCAACGTGGCGGGGGGCTTCGGCGTCACCCACCGCATGCTTCGGATGTTCCACCACAAGGACGGGTCCAAGGCCCCGTCCGCGAAGCAGTAAGGAGGCCGCCCTATGTCACCTGTCGTTTATTACGTTCTCTGCGGCGTCCTGACCCTGGGCGTCCTGGCGGGCATCGCGCTGATGAGCAAGGTCCGGACCGCCGTCACCGGCAACCTGCTCTCCGCTCTTTGCATGGCGGCGGCCATTGCTCTGACCCTGGTTCACGCGGGCATCTTTGACAAGCCCGCCGACCTCTGGCTCTGTCTGATCGTGACGGCCATCGGTCTGGTGGTGGGCCTGCTCTGGGCTGCCCGCATCAAGATGATCGAGATGCCCGAGATCGTCGCCCTCTTCAACGGCTTCGGCGGCGCGGCCTCCGCCCTGGTGGCCCTGGCCACCCTGATCTTCCTTCCCCGGGAGAGCATGGATCTCTTTGCCCGGATCACCGGCGCCATTGCCCTGGCCGTGGGTATGATCACCCTCACCGGCTCCCTGATCGCCGGGGGCAAGCTGCATAAGATCATCAACGGCCGTCCCGTGATCTGGAAGGGCCACAAGCTCATCCTCAACACCACCCTGGTCCTGGTGGTGGTCGCCATGGTGCTGATCGTCTTTGTCCCCGGGATCCCCATGTGGCTGAGCTGCCTGCTCTGCACCCTGCTTTCCGCCTTCTTCGGCGTTGCCTTCGCCCTGCGGGTGGGCGGCGCGGATATGCCCATCACCATCTCCCTGCTGAACTCCCTCTCCGGCGTGGCCGGCTCCATTGCCGGTATGGCCATCGGGGACCCGCTGCTGGTGGCCGTGGGCGGCGTGGTGGGGGCGTCCGGCCTGCTGCTGACCCAGATCATGTGCCGGGCCATGAACCGCCACCTGGGGGACATCCTCCTGGGCAAGACCTCCGCCCCCGCCAGGAAAGCTCCGGCGGCCAAGGCAGAGCCCGCGCCCGCCCCGGCGCCTGAGGTCAAGGGCACCCCGGCTGCCAAGCCCGAGGCCGCTCCCGCTCCCAAGGCCGAGGAGAGCCCCGCGGCTGAGACCGAGCAGGGCCCAGGCCAGATCCTGGCCGCCGCCAAACACGTCATCATCGTCCCGGGCTATGGCATGGCCCTGGCCCAGGCCCAGCACCAGGTCAAGAAGCTGGCCGACACCCTGGAGGCCGACGGTGTGGAGGTGGAATTCGCCATCCATCCCGTGGCGGGCCGCATGCCCGGCCATATGAACGTGCTGCTGGCGGAGGCCGACGTGCCCTACGAGAAGCTGCATGAGATGGAGGAGATCAACCCCCGCTTCGCGGACTGCGACGCGGCTATCGTCATTGGCGCCAACGACGTCACAAACCCCGCCGCCAACACCGCCGAGGGCACCCCCATCTACGGCATGCCGGTGCTGGACGTGGAGAAGGCGAAGCACATCTTCATCTGCAACTACGACCTCAAGCCCGGCTACGCCGGGGTGGAGAACCCCATCTACACCCGGAAGAGCGGCGTGACCCTGATGCTGGGGGACGCCAAGAAGACCGTGGATCAGCTCTGCGCGGCCTATACCGAGGCCAAGCGGCCCAAGGCCGAGACCCCGGCGGAGCCTCAGCGGGAAGACGACCCAGGCCAGATCCTGGCCGCGGCCAAACACGTCATCATCGTCCCCGGCTACGGCATGGCTCTGGCCCAGGCCCAGCACCAGGTCAAGAAGCTGGCCGACACTCTGGAGGCCGACGGCGTGGAGGTGGAGTTTGCCATCCATCCCGTGGCGGGCCGCATGCCCGGCCACATGAACGTGCTGCTGGCGGAGGCCGACGTGCCCTACGAGAAGCTCCATGAGATGGAGGAGATCAACCCCCGCTTCGCGGACTGCGACGCCGCCATCGTCATCGGCGCCAACGACGTCACGAACCCCGCCGCCAACACCGCCGAGGGCACCCCCATTTACGGGATGCCGGTGCTGGATGTGGAGAAGGCGAAGCACATCTTCATCTGCAACTACGACCTCAAGCCCGGCTACGCCGGGGTGGAGAACCCCATCTACACCCGGAAGACCGGCGTGACCCTGATGCTGGGGGACGCCAAGAAGAGCGTGGACGAGCTGTGCAGGGCCTATACCGAGGCAAAGAACGCCCGGAGCGCCGCTCCGGCGGAGCCCCGGCAGGAGGACGAGCCCGGCCGGATCCTGGCCGCCGCAAAGCATGTCATCATCGTCCCCGGCTACGGCATGGCCCTGGCCCAGGCCCAGCACCTGGTCAAGCAGCTGGCGGATAAGCTGAAGGCCAAGGGCGCAGAGGTGGAGTTCGCCATCCATCCCGTGGCGGGCCGCATGCCCGGCCACATGAACGTGCTGCTGGCGGAGGCAGACGTGCCCTATGAGGAGCTCCATGAGATGGAGGAGATCAACCCACGCTTCGCGGACTGCGACGCCGCCGTGATCATCGGCGCCTCCGACGTGGTGAACCCCGCTGCCAACACCGCCGAGGGCACCCCCATCTATGGCATGCCGGTGCTCCGGGCCGAGGAGGCGAAGCACATCCTGGTCTGCAACTACGACGACAAGCCCGGCTACGCCGGAGTCCCCAACCCCATCTATCAGCAGGAGAACACCGTCATGCTCCTGGGGGACGCCAAGGAAACCCTGAGCAAGCTGATTGCCTCCTTCTGATCCAGAAGGGTAGAAAAATCCCACTGCGGTTTATCCGCAGTGGGATTTTTTCGGAAGCGGCAGCCGGGCTTATTTCCGGTAGGCTTCGGATTCCGCTTCCTTCCGGTGCTTCTTGCCGTAGCTCTTGCCGTAGCCATAGCCGTAACCGTAGCCGTATCCATAGCCGTAGCCGTAGCCCTTCTTGCCGGAGTAGCCGTAGCCCGAGGCGCTGGTGCTGCGCACGGCTTGGTTGAGGATACAGCCGATGAAGCGGATGTCCATGCTGCTGAGCATGCTGGCGCTGTCCAGCACGGCGGAGCGGGTGACGTAGTCCTGGCGAATCACGTAGACCACGCCGTCGGCCCACTGGGAGAGGCTGGCCGCGTCGGAGAGCAGGCCGCTGGGCGGGGTATCCACAATGACGTAATCAGAGTACTGCCGCAGGGAGTTGATGATGCTCTGCAGTCGGGGAGAGGCCAGGAAGTTCTGGGGCTGCTGGGCCACCTTGTCGCCGGAGAGCAGCCGCAGAGAAAAGCCCTCGATGGGGGTCAGAGCGGCCTCCAGATCATTGTCCTGCTCGGCAATCAGCTCCACCAGGCCCCGGGTGGGCTCCCGGATGCCGAAGAGCTCCTTCAGATTCTGCCGCCGCAGGTCGCAGTCCACCAGGGTGACCTGGCAGCCCTTCTCGGCCAGGGACAGGGCCAGATTGGCGGAGATGGTGGATTTGCCCTCGCCGGGCATGGTGGAGCTCACCATGATGACCTTGGCCCGCTGCTGCTCCAGCTCCTTGAGCATCTGGAAGCGCACGGAACGGACGGCCTCGATATAGCTCTCGGAGAGATGGGGATTTGTCATCAGCACCGTGCGGTCCAGCTTGCTGCGGGCCTTGAAATGCACCTGGGGCAGCAGACCCAGACAGGGCACGTTCAGCAGCTCCCGCAGATCCTCGGAGTTGTGGACGGTCTTCCGCAGCAGGGAGAAGAAGGCAATGACCGCCAGCCCGGCGGCCAGCCCCAGCAGGCCCCATTTTACCGCGCTGCCCACAAAGTTCGGGGGATTGGTGGGCCTGTCGGGCATGGGGGCCTCGTCAAAGACCTCCAGCATGAAGTTGCCCAGGATCTGCTTGCCCGCCTCGGGGAAGACCTCGGCGGCCATGTGCAGACCGTCGGAGGCGGCCTGGGCCGTGGAGGCCCGGGCGCTCATGATCAGCATGGTGGCCTCGGCGCGGCAGCTCACCGCGGCGGGGAGGGAGGCGACGCCGTAGCGCTCCCGCATCAGGCTCCTGCACTGGTCGGAGCTCATCACGTAGGGATAGGAAACAGCCAGCTTGGAGGCCGCGGAGGAATCCACGTAATAGCCGTGGCTGCTGAGGTCGATGCTGCCGTTCTGATTGGCCTTCACCCGGTAGACCGCAAAGGTCTCATACACGGGGCTGTAGGCGCGCCGGACGGTATAATAGCGGTATCCCGCCGCCAGGGCGCAGAGCAGCAGGGGAATCCAGAGCATGTGGGGGAAGGTCCGCCAGAAGTTGTGCCAGAAGACGGAGAAATCAAAGCCGGAGTTCTTCTTATTCTGTTCCATGCTTCTCCCCCTTTCGTTCGGCGGTGTTCAGGGAAACGTCTTCTCCCCGCTCCGCGCTGTCATATACCTGCTTGTCCCCGGAGGGGCCGTATTCGGAAGAATAGCCGTAGCTCCGGGACTTGCTGTAGCCGTATCCGTAGCCGTAGCCGTGGCCGTAGCCATAGCCGTAGCCGTAGCGCCGCCCGCCCACGATCCTCGCGGCCATGTTGAGGGTGTGTACGTCGTTGAAGACGTAGCCCAGGAAGCGGCTCTTGCAGCGGCTCAGGCTGTCGATGGCGTCGTTGATGGTTCGGTCCGTCAGCATATCCTGCCGCAGCACCAGAATGGAGGCGTCCGCCGCGTCGGAGAGCACCTCGCTGTCGGTGAAGAAGCCCATGGGGGAGGAGTCGAGTATCACAAAATCGAAGTTTTCCCGCAGGATCTCCAGCAGCTTTCCCATCTGTTCGGAGCCCAGCAGCTCCGCGGAGTGGCGGTGGACGTTTTCCGCGAAGAGGAAGAAGAGGTTTTCGGCCTTGCGGTAGTGCAGGGCCTTCACCAGCTTCTCCGGCTCCAGGCTGCCCTTGAGCAGGCTGTTGAGGGAGACGGTCTTTTCCGAGACCTCAAAGATCAGATGCTGGGCGGATTTGCGCAGGTCGCAGTCCACCAGAAGGACCTTTTTGTGCCGTCGGGCCAGGCTCAGAGCCAGGTTGGCGGCCACGGTGGACTTGCCCTCGTTCTCCGTGACGGAGGTGATCAGAAAGGTCTTGCAGCCGTATTTCTGGTTGGCGTGATCCACCCTGGCCCGGAGCTGGTGTATGGTCTCCACGTAGAGGAAGGAGGTGGTGGGGTTGGAGATCAGCAGGGCGGACTTCCGGCGCTTCAGCAGACGCTTCAGGGTCCGCCGCTTGCGCTGGTGGTTGAGGGTCACCAGCAGGCTGCCGTCCAGCTGGCTGCGGGCGCCTTGTACGGTCTGGATCGTGCCCGAGGTGATGCAGAGCAGGGCCAGCACGGCAGCCATGAAGAGGGCTCCCAGGGGCGCCGCGATGAGGACGATCCGCCGCTGGGTGACGAGGAAGCTGTTTTTGTTGGGCACCACGGGGGCGGAGACCGTGTCCAGCATGACGGAGTCAAACACGTACTGGGAGTAGTCCTCGTAGTGATCGAGAATGCCGGTGCACAGATAATAGGCCGAGCGGGGGGAGGGGCCGGTGGTCCGCAGCTCAATCAGATTGGAGTTGGGCACGGCGCTGGCCGAGGCAGTGGCGCCGGCTACCTCCGCGCCCTGCAGGCGCTGGACCCGGTTGATGAGGGTTTGCCCCTCCAGAAGCTTGGCGAACTGATCGGTGGTGGAGCTGGTGACGGTGGAGGAGAGGGAGCTGTTGCTGTTGCGGGGGGTGACCACGAAGGTGGCCGAGCAGCTGTAGCTGGGACGGTAGAACAGGGAGGTCGCGATATAGGCCAGCATGGCGAAGAGTGCGGCGCTCATCAAAACCATCCAAAGATTTTTCCAGATTCGCTGCAATACGCAGTAGGGCTCCACCTGCGACCAGACGGAATTGCTTTGGCTCTCTTTTTGCATCATCATTTCCTCACGTTACAATGACAGTGAGAATCACTGTAGCAACTTCCTGGGAAATCCCAGTGTAATAGTAGTAGACCTCGTAGATGCCCGGAGTTGACAGATCCAGGCCGCTGTCGTTGACGGAAACCGCGCTGGGGGGGATGGTTTCCTCCTTGTCCGTGGACATGGGATCTGTGACAGACTCGATATAGCGGCGGGGGTTGAGCCGCTCTCCGGCCTCCAGATAGATCAGATATTTCCGCAGCTTGATGCTGGGCCTGGACACCGAGCTGTCGATGACCTGGACGGTCAGGGGCAGGTAGATGGTGTCGCCCATGCGGTTGGCGGCGCTGAGCTTGACGTTGTAGGTGCCGGGGCTGCTGTTGATGACGGTGGATTCCTCCAGCTTGAGCCGCCCGGAGATGTCCCCCTCCCGCAGGTCCGTCACCGTGACGGAGCTGCGGAAGCTGACGGCTTCGCCGACGTTGAAGATCATGGGCTTCAGCAGCTCGAAGCGGGGCGGGGCGTAGTCCACGTAGCGGGCGGTGCGGGTGAAGGTGGCGTAGTTGGAGGCCTTGTCAAAGACGATATAGGTGACGTTCACCTCGTTCGCGTCGATGAGGGTGGAGATCTCCTTGACCCGGATCCTGTCGGAGACGTCGCCGTCCACGTTGTCGTAGGCGCGCAGCCCCCGGAGCAGAGCCTCGTCCGGATCCTGGACGCTGACCTCCACCAGCTGGGCGTCGCATTGAAAGGCGGGGGCGCTGGTGTCCTCGTGGGTGTAGTTGTAGAAGAACACGGCGCCGCTGCCCCCCAGGGCGAGAATGAAGAGTACGATCAAAATGATTCTGACATATTTCAGCATAGACGATGATCTCCTTACAGATCCTGATCTTTTGCGATCCGCAGCGGATTGACCCGCAGCAGCAGCTCCGGGTCCGCCTCGGGAAAGCGCCGGGCGAGGCAGTCCAGAAGCGGAAGCATATCGGGGCTGCGCCTGAGAAAGTGGTGGGCGTCGGAGGCCAGGACGGAGACGGCCCCCCGCCGCAGCAGCAGAGCGGCGGTCTCAAAGGCCTCGGGCCCCAGCTCCCCCAGCAGACTGCCCTTGTTGAGCTGGAGCACCCGGCCCCCCTCGGCCCAGCGCTGGGCCAGCTCCGGCGAGCGCTGGACGCAGAAATAGCGCTCCGGGTGGGCCACCACCGGGGTCAGTCCCCGGCGCTCCACCGCCCGCAGGCAGTCCTCCATGTAGTCCGGCTCCTCGTCGAAATAGAACTCCAGCAGCAGATAGCGGGAGCCGTTGAGGGTCATAAAATCCCCCGCCGCCAGGTGCTCTTCGAAATGGCCCCTGGCCAGGACCTCCGCCCCGGCGAGGATCGTCACCGGGATGCCCGCCTCGTCGAGCATGGTCTGCAGGGCCCGGAAGGCGCCGATGAGCCGCCGGTCGCGGAAGTTTTTCTGCTGGCTTCTGGTGTTGCAGTGGGGCGTGGCAAAGATATGGCGCACGCCGCAGTCCGCGGCGACGGCCGCCATTCGGAGGGAGATCTCCGGATCCGACGCGCCGTCGTCCACCCCCGGGAGAATGTGACAGTGCAGATCCAGCATCGACTAAACCCCCAACTTACTCATTATAATAGTAGCTTATCACATTTTCTACATAATTGCAACCGTTTCCCCTCGAAAAATAGAGCAAAGTTATAATTTTTGTAAAGAGCTTATAAAAAACTGGACATTTGGGGAAATTCGTTGTATAATAATCCAGACGATTTTAAGATCGTTTGTGTTATTAATCTTTGCGCAAAAGCGCATGAAATGGAGGTTTTTCCCATGCCTGTTAAAGTAGCTATCAACGGTTTCGGACGCATCGGCCGCCTGGCCTTCCGCCAGATGTTCGGCGATCCCGACTATGAGATCGTGGCCATCAACGACCTGACCTCTTCCAAGATGCTGGCTCACCTGCTCAAGTACGACTCCACCCAGGGCAACTACGCGCTGACCCACAAGGTCGAGTTCAACGAGGGCGAGGGCGAGGACAACTACATTGTTGTCGACGGCAAGAGGATCGTGATCTACAAGATGCCCAACGCCGCTGATCTTCCCTGGGGCGAGCTGGGTGTGGACGTCGTGCTGGAGTGCACCGGCTTCTACACCAAGAAGGAAAAGGCCCAGGCGCACATCGACGCCGGCGCCAAGAAGGTCGTCATTTCCGCTCCCGCGGGCAACGACCTGCCCACCATTGTCTACAACGTCAACCATGAGAAGCTGACCAAGGAAGACAATATCATCTCCGCCGCCTCCTGCACCACCAACTGCCTGGCGCCCATGGCCAAGGCTCTGAACGACTACGCCCCCATCTGCTCCGGCATCATGACCACCGTTCATGCCTACACCGGCGACCAGATGCCTCTGGACGGCCCCCAGAGAAAGGGTGACCTGCGCCGCTCCCGCGCCGCTGCCATCAACATCGTCCCCAACTCCACCGGCG
>JAFXYD010000093.1 GCA_017541995.1 Oscillospiraceae bacterium | reverse complement strand
CTGCACTTATGCGATTGAACCGCCGTGTACGGATCCGTACGCACGGTGGTGTGGGAGGACGGTCACTCAACTAATGGGTGACCTCCTACCCGATACTGTTTGAAGGGGTTGAGATTACTTGACCTCGACCTCGGCGCCGGCAGCCTTGAGCTCCTCGGCCAGCTTCTCCGCGTCTTCCTTGGAGATGGCTTCCTTGATGGGCTTGGGGGCGTTGTCGACCAGCTCCTTGGCTTCCTTCAGGCCCAGGCCGGTAGCGGTACGGACGACCTTGATGACGTTCAGCTTGGAAGCGCCGGCGGCCTTCAGGATGACGTCGAACTCGGTCTTCTCTTCGACCTCGACAGCACCGGCAGCGGGACCGGCGGCGACGGCGGCAGCGGCGGCGGAGACGCCGAAGGTCTCCTCCAGGGCATGAACCAGCTCGGACAGCTCGAGCACGGACAGATTCTTAACTTCCTCGATGAGGGCAGCGATCTTCTCAGACATTGTAATATCCTCCAATTTTTAGTAGTTGTTTTTGTTTGTGATTACTCTGCGGGGGCTTCTGCGGGGGCAGGGCCGGCCTTCTGCTCGCGGATCTGGTCGATGACGAAGGCCAGGGACGTGATGGGAGCCAGGAAGGTGCCCAGAACCTGGGCGATGAGGGCGTTCTTGGAGGGCAGCTCACCGAAGGCGTTGAGGGCCTCGACGGTCTGAACCTTTCCTTCCACGATGCCGCCCTTGATCTTCAGGGCGTTCTTGTTCTTCTTTGCGAATTCGCTGACGATACGAGCGGGGGCAATGGGGTCGTCCGTGGTGGTGGCCATGGAAGTGGTGCCGTTGAGAACCTCGTCGAACTCGTTGTAGCCCACCTTCTTGGCGGCCAGACGAGTCAGGGTGTTCTTGACAACGGAGTACTCCACGCCGGCTTCGCGGAACTTGTTGCGCAGCTCGGTATCCTGAGCGACAGTGATGCCCTTGTAGTCAACAAAGACAACGGCGGTAGCCTTGCCGATCCGGTCGGACAGCTGCTCTACGATCGCCTTTTTGCTTTCGAGTACCTTTGCGTTGGGCATGTTGGGTTGTCACCTCCGAATAGAAATAAAAAATGTGTCCGTGCGGCCAAAGAACGCAAGGACACCGAAAATGTCAGGTTTGCGGAACCTCGGCGGGAATTACGGTCGAAACCACCCGCTGTCTTTGGCAGCGAAGAGATTATAGCACAGGGAACACATTTTGTCAAGAGAAAAAAGGAAATATTTTTCGAGAAAACGCATGTATCCGACATAAAATATCGCGGATATTTTATGTCGGATACACAGCCCCGCAGGGGAAAAGCGTCGATTCAATCCCGCAGCGTCCGCATGGAGTTCAGAATCGCGATGACGGATACGCCCACGTCCCCAAAGACCGCCAGCCACATGTTGGCGATGCCCAGGGCGCCCAGGATCAGAATGGCGAATTTCACCGTCAGAGCGAAGACGATGTTCTGCCGCACGATGCGCAGGGTCTTCCGGGCGATGGAGAGGGCCGCCGGGAGCTTGGCCAGATCGTCGTCCATGATCACCACGTCCGCCGCCTCAATGGCCGCGTCGGAGCCCAGAGAGCCCATGGCGATGCCAACGTCCGCCCGGGAAAGCACCGGCGCGTCGTTGAGCCCGTCGCCCACGTAGCCCAAAGTCCGGCCCGCGGGCTGCTCCGCCAGCAGCCGCTCCAGCGCCGCCACCTTGTCCTGGGGCAGCAGCTCCGCCTCCACGGCGTCCAGCCCCAGCTCCCGGGCCACGGCCTCCGCGGCGGCTCTGCGGTCGCCGGAGAGCATCACGGTCCGCTCCACCCCCGCGGCCTTTACCGCCCGCAGGGCCTGGGAGGCGCCCTCCTTGAGCCCGTCGGTGATGGCGATGAGGCCCCGGTACTGCCCCGCCAGGGCCACGTAGACCAGGGTGCCCGCCCGGGAGTCGGGGGAGAAGTCCACGCCCCGCTCCCGCAGCAGCCTCGCGCTGCCCACCAGCAGCTCCTGCCCGTCCAGAATCGCCAGGACGCCCCGGCCCGCGATCTCCTGCACGGCCTGGATCCGATCCGGGTCCGGCTCCTTCCCCCAGGCCGCCCGGATGGAGTGGGCGATGGGGTGGTTGGAGCTGCTCTCGCCCAGGGCCGCCAGCTCCAGCAGCTCCGCCTCGCTGCCCCGGGCGGGGAGCACGGCGCTGACCTTGAACTCGCCGCGGGTCAGGGTTCCGGTCTTGTCAAAGACCAGGGCAGAGAGCCTGGACATGCTTTCCAGATAGTTGCTGCCCTTCACCAGAATGCCCTTCCGGGAGGCGGCGCCGATGCCGCCGAAGAAGCCCAGGGGCACCGAGATCACCAGAGCGCAGGGGCAGGATACCACTAAGAAGACACAGGCCCGGCGGATCCACTCGCCCCAAGGCGCATGCAGCAGCAGGGGCGGCAGCAGGGCCAGCAGCAGGGCGGCCAGGGTAACGGCGGGGGTATACCAGCGGGCGAAGCGGGTGATGAAGCTCTCCACCCGGGCCTTCCGGGAGGAGGCGTTCTCCACCAGCTCCAGAATCCGGGTCACGGTGGCGTCGGCGTAGGGCTTGGTGGTCCGCACCCGCAGCCGCCCCGCACCGTTGACGCAGCCGGAGATCAGCTCGCTGCCGGGCAGGACGGTCCGGGGCACGGATTCGCCGGTGAGGGCGGCGGTGTCGATGAGGGACTGGCCCTCGATGACGATGCCGTCCAGGGGGATGCGCTCGCCGGGCTTCACCACGATGACGGAGCCCACGGCCACGTCCTCGGGGTCGGTCTGCTCCACCCCCTCCGGGGTCTCCAGATTGGCATATTCCGGCACAATGTCCATCATGTCCGCGATGGACCTGCGGCTCTTGCCCACGGCCACGCTCTGGAAGAGCTCGCCCACCTGGTAGAGCAGCATCACCGCCGCCGCCTCGGGGTATTCCCCGATGCCGAAGGCCGCCAGAGAGGCCGCGGACATGAGAAAGTTCTCGTCAAAGAGCTGGCCGTGGAAGATATGCTCCACAGCCTCCCAGAGGATGTCCCAGCCGATGATCAGATAGGGGACGAGATAGAGCCCCAGCCGGACCAGCCGATGCAGGGGCGCCAGAACTCCCAGGCGGTCCAGAACGATCAGCGCCGCCAGCAGCGCCGCCGAGACCAGGATCCTGTATAATGTGCGTCTTTGCTTCTTTGTCATAGGAATCACTCCATCGAGTTGAAAGTTGATAATTTTCGGAGTTTTTCAGATCGCGATCTGAAAAACTCATACATTTTCAATTTTCAATTCTCAATTGACAAGGATCCTGCAGCCCTTGTCCACCTTGTCGCAGCAGCGCTGGGCCTCGGCCAGAATCTCGTCGAAGCGCGCGTCGTCGGCCTCCAGGGTCAGCTTCTGGGTCATGAAGTTCATGCTGGCGTCCTTAACCCCGGGGATCTTCTTGATGAGCTCCTCCATCTTGGCGGCGCAGTTGGCGCAGTCCAGCTCTTCCATCTTGAATTTCTTTTTCATGATAATGACCTCCATAGATGCGTTTCGTAATTTTCACTTTGTCAGGCGTCCTCTTCCTCCAGCACGTGCTCCATGCCCATGCGGCAGATGGTGCGCACGTGGTCGTCCGCCAGGGAATAATAGATCACCCGCCCGGCCTTGCGGTATTTCACCAGGTTGGACTGCTTCAGCACCCGCAGCTGGTGACTCACGGAGGATTTGCTCATCCCCAGCAGCACGGAGATGTCGCAGACGCACATCTCCGCCTCCATCAGGGCGTAGAGGATCTTCAGCCGGGTGGAGTCGCTGAAGAGCTTGAAGGTGTCCGCCAGATCCAGCAGCAGATCGTCGTCTGGCATCACAGTCTTCACCCGATCCACCACCTCCTGGTGGATCACCGTGCAGTCCGTCCGGTCCAGCTCCATGTCATAGAATTTCATGGGCACACCTCCAAGGTTGAAAGGTTGAACGATTGTTCAACTGTTTGACAGTATTATAGCACCGGGCAAGGCAGTTGTCAATAGGAAAATCGGGATTTGCCTAATTGTAGTGCCGGCAATCTGCCGGCCCGATTCGCTCCGGCTTATCGATTTAGCCGGCAGATTGCCGGCACTACAGACTTACAAATCCGAATATGTAGGCCCGGCGCGGGTATGCCGCGCCGGGCCGGGCTTATTTGGTGCCGGGGTAGAAGGCCTGGGTGGGGAAGTCTACCCGGGCGAAGAGGTCGCAGGGCTCGTCGGGGGTGCCCGGGTCGTCGGAGCAGCTGCGGTCCGGCATGGCCCGGTCCGCCGCGGGGATCAGCAGCTGGGCGCCCCGTTCCATCCGCACGGTGGAGAACTGGCCCAGGCTCACGTAGAGCAGCCGCCCGCCGCTGAACACCGGCTCCTCCGGGAAGAGGCTCCGCACCGCGGCGGGAATCTCCGGGCCCGGGGCCCCGGGCCCCTCGGCTCCCTCGCCCACCCGGGAGGAGAGCACCATGGGGTCCACGGCCTCCACCACACAGTCGGGGGTGCGGGCCTGGTACAGGGTCTCGGGCAGCAGCTCATTGTCGGCGCTGGAGAAGACCTTGGTCTGGCTCATGCCGCCGTAGAGCACCACCCGCTTGGAGAACACCGCCAGGCCCTCCAGGGCGGCGGGACGGGTGAGACCGGACAGGGCCTCGCCGGTGATGCGATAGAAAAAGCTCAGATCCGCGGTAAAATGCCCGGGCTTGTAGGGGATGGGGGCCACGTCTATGTAGACGTGGAGCAGCTCCGCGCTCCGGGCCCGGGCGTTGACGGCGCCCTCCAGGGCGGCCTGGGAGCTGGCGGTGAGCCAGACCCGCAGATCCTCAATGCAGTCCTTGTCGATGCAGGCGTCTTCGATCTGTTTGGTGTGGATCCGGACCGCCTCCCGCGGCTCCTGGGCGGGGCGTCCGGCAGAATTGATTTGATCCGGCATAGTGATCCCTCCTTGCAAGCTGAAAGCAGAGCGCTTTCTGTATATCTTATGCGACTGAATTACGCTTTGTTCGTTGCTTGGGTATCAGGCCCGCCCGCAGGAGCGGAGAAGCGAGGAACAGGGGAGAAATTTTGCCCGAACAAAAAAATCCGGGGCATTTGCGGATTTTGATTGTTTTTTTGCCAAACATGGGTTACAATATATAGGATATATAGAAATCTGCTTTCGGATTTCGGAAAACCACAAGACGCGCGAAGGAGGCCTGACCATGATCAGCCGCTTGAATACGCTGGGCCTCAACGGCATCGAGGGCTATCGGATCTCGGTGGAGTGCTTTATCTCCAACGGCCTGCCGGGCTTTGAGATCGTGGGCCTGCCCGACGCCTCGGTGAAGGAGGCCCGGGAGCGGGTCCGGGCCGCGGTGAAGACCTCCGGCTTCAAGTTTCCCCCCTCCCGCATCACCGTGAATCTGGCTCCCGCCAACACGAAAAAAAGCGGCACGGTCTACGACCTGCCCATCCTCCTGGGGATCCTGGCGGCCTTCGGCCAGGTGAAGCTGCCGGGCGAGGCCCACGCCTTTCTGGGGGAGCTGAGCCTGGAGGGGAAGCTGCGGCCCGTGCCCGGGGTGCTGCCCATGGCCATTGCCGCCGCCAAATGCGGCATCCAAACCCTTTACGTGCCCATCCAGAACGCTCCCGAGGCCACCCTGGCGGAGGGGCTGACGGTGATCCCGGTGTATTCCGTGGCCCAGCTCATCGCCCATCTCCGGGGCGGCCCCCAAATTGAGCCCCAGCCCGTCTGGGTCCAGGGGGAGAGCCGCCGCCACGCCCCGGACTTCAAGGACGTGATGGGCCAGGAGAACGCCAAGCGGGCCCTGGAGATTGCCGCCGCCGGGGGCCACAACGTCCTCATGGTGGGGCCTCCCGGCTCCGGCAAGTCCATGCTGGCCAAGCGCCTGCCCTCCATTCTGCCGGATATGACCCGGGCGGAGTCTCTGGAGGTGACCCAGATCCACTCCATCATGGGGCTGGTGGACCCGGAGAGCCCCTTGGTGACGCTGCGCCCCTTCCGCAGTCCCCACCACACCGTCACCCCTCCCGGCCTGGCGGGGGGCGGCTCCATCCCCAAACCCGGCGAGGTCTCCCTGGCCCACCGGGGCGTGCTGTTTCTGGACGAGCTGCCGGAGTTCCGCAAGGAGACCATGGAGGTCATGCGCCAGCCTCTGGAGGACGGCATGGTCACCATCACCCGGGCCTCCGCCACGGAGACCTATCCCTGCCAGTTTATGCTGGTCTGCGCCATGAACCCCTGCCGCTGCGGCTGGCACGGGGACCCCTCGGGCCGCTGCACCTGCACGGAGCGCTCGGTCCAGGACTACGTGAGCCGCATTTCCGGCCCCCTGCTGGACCGGATCGACATCATCATCGAGGTCCCCGCCGTCAGCTTCGAGGAGCTGCGGGAGCGGAAGGAGGGGGAGCCCTCCGCCGCCATCAAGCAGCGGGTGGACGCGGCCCGGGCCATTCAGCACCGGCGCTTTGCCGGGACGGCCACCAATTCCAACGCCCGCATGACGCCGGAGCAGCTCCACAAAATCTGCACCCTCAGCGACGACTGCGCCGCCCTGATGGAGGAGGCCTTCGACAGCATGGGCCTCACCGCCCGGAGCTATGACCGGATATTAAAGGTGGCCCGCACCATCGCGGACCTGGACGGGGCCGAGGAAATCGGCGTGGCCCACATCGCGGAGGCCATCCAATACAGAACCTATAAAATCGGGCGACAATAAAGCCTTCCCCTTGAGGGGAAGGTGCCCCAGTGCGCACACTGGGGCGGATGAGGTGGTGCCCCGAAAGCCCACCGCGTTTCCCGATGCCACACCCGCCGCTGTCAACGCAAGCCTTCCCCTTGAGGGGAAGGTGCCCCAGTGCGCACACTGGGGCGGATGAGGTGGTGCATCGACCATCGAACAAGCCTGGATATACCAATAACAAGGAGAACATAGATGAACGAAATTCTTTTACTGAAATTAGGCGAGATCGTCCTGAAGGGCGCCAACAAGAAGATGTTTGAAAACCGCCTGCGGACCAACGTGGCCCGGCGGATGCGGCCCTTCGGGGACTTCAAGGTCTCCATTTTGCAGTCCACGGTCTACGTGGAGCCGGAAAACGAGCTCTGCGACCTGGACGGGGCCTGGGAGGCCTGCCATACCATCTTCGGCGCCGTGTCCATCTGCCGCTCCCGCCCCTGCGAGAAGAACGAGGACGCCATCTTTGAGGCGGTCTGCAACTACTTAGGCGACGACCTGGCGGCTGCCCGGTCCTTCAAGGTGGAGTCCAAGCGCTCCGACAAGCGCTTCCCCCTGAACTCCATCCAGCTGTCCCAGGCCATCGGCGGGCGGCTGGCGGAGGCCTATCCGGAGGTGGCGGTGGACGTGCACCATCCCGACTACACCGTCTACGTGGAGGTTCGGGACTTCGCCGCCTACGTCCACGGCCCCGCGGAGCCCGGGGCCGGGGGCCTGCCCACCGGCGTGGGGGGCCGGGCGGCGGTGCTGCTCTCCGGCGGCATCGACTCCCCCGTGGCGGGCTACATGATCGCCAAGCGGGGGGTGGAGCTGGAGGCCATCCACTTCTTCTCCTACCCCTACACCTCGGAGCTGGCCAAGGACAAGGTCCTGGAGCTGGCCCGGCGCATGGCTCGCTACTGCGGCCGCATGACCGTGGACGTGGTGGGCTTCACCGAGATCCAGGAGGCCATCCGGGACAACTGCCCGGAGGAATACTTCACCATCATCATGCGTAGATTTATGATGCGGATCGCCCAGCGCATTGCCCGGGACCACGGCTGCGAGTGCCTGGTCACCGGCGAGAACCTGGGCCAGGTGGCCTCCCAGACCATGCAGGCCATGGCCGTCACCCACGCGGTGGTGGACATGCCCGTGTTCCATCCCCTCATCGGCATGGACAAGGAGGAGATCGTCACCATCGCCCGCCGCATCGACACCCTGGAGACCTCCATCCTGCCCTACGAGGACTGCTGCACCGTCTTCACCCCCAAGCACCCCAAGACCAAGCCCAAGCTGAGCGAGGTGGAGAAGATCGAGCAAAAGCTGGACGTGGAGAAACTAATTGCCCGCGCCATTGAAAACACGGAACTGGTAAAGGTGAGGTATCATGGATAAGAACACAATTGAAAGAATGGTCGAGGTCTTAAAGGCGCGGGCAATCAGTATCGCCACCGCCGAGTCCTGCACCGGGGGGCTTCTGGGCAAGTCCATCACCGACGTGTCCGGCAGCTCCGCCGTGTACCCCGGGGGCGTCATCTCCTACTGCAATCGCGTCAAGCACGAGATCCTGGGGGTGGATCAGAGCCTGCTGGACACCCTGGGGCCGGTTTCCGAGCCCGTGGCCCGGCAGATGGCCGAGGGGGTCCGGCGGGTCATCGGCGCCGACTACGGCGTCAGCGTCACCGGCATCGCGGGTCCCAACTCCGACGAGACGGGCCGCCCCGTTGGCCTGGTCTACATCGGCGCCTCCGACGGCGTCACCACCCTGGTTCGGGAGTGCCGCTTCGACGGAGACCGGGCCGCCGTCCGGGCCCAGGCGGCGGAGGCGGCCGCAGACCTGGTGCTGAATCTATTGAAAGAATAAGAAGCAGAACGCACAAAAATTGCTCGCAATTTTTGTGCGTTCTGCTAAAACCCGAAGGGGGAGCGACATGAAACAATCCTGGTTTCTGCGGATTCTGACCCTGCTCTGGCTGGCCGTGCTGCTGCGGATTACAGTCTTTCGCGAGGGCTGCTTTTCCCACGGGCTGTTTTCCGGGCGCATCGAGTGGGCTGCCTTTGCCTATTACTGCAAGCTGGCCCGGGTGGGGAACTGGCGCTATTTTATCTACCTCTTCGGGGGCAATCTGTTCTGGTTTGCCCCGGCGGGGGTCCTGGTCCGGCTCCGGGGCGGCAGGCTCTGGCAGGCGGCCCTGGCGGGCCTGGGCCTCTCCCTGCTGGTGGAGGCGGGGCAGTTCGTGCTGGGCTCCGGGGTCTCGGAGCTGGACGATCTGATTCTGAACAGCCTGGGGGCGGCCCTGGGCTTCGGCCTTGCCGCCCCTCTGCTCCGGGGGCGAAAAAAATCTTGTTTCCCTATTGACAAAAAACCACAAAATATAGATAATAAAGGGTAGCAAAGCCCCAATATTTCGAGAAGAGAAACGGAGGAATTGTTATGGCTGAGAAGATTGTCCGCAACGCGGAGAAAAAGGAAGCCGCTCCGGCCAAAAAGGCCGCAGAGCCGGTGAAGAAGGCAGCCGAAACCGTCCAGAAAACCGCGAAAAAGCCCCAGCAGACCATCGTGACCCCCAATAAGCCCACCGGCGGCAGCACCGTCGGCCTGCGGATCGGCGCTGTTGTGCTCTGGGTCCTGGCCCTGGTCTGCGAGGTCTTTGCCATTATGGCGGCGATGCAGTATTTCATCCCGCCCTTCGGCATGAGCCCCCTGGTCTTCCTCATCATCATGATTGTCCTGGACCTCGCCTTCGCCATTGTGGCGGCCCAGCTCTGGAAGAAGGCCAACCACATCAAGCCCATGAGCGAAAAGCGCGGCAAGTTCCTGTTCTACGTCTGGAACGAGCTGGGCGTCATCATGGCCTGCATCTGCTTCATTCCGCTGATCATCCTGCTGCTGAAGAACGACAAGCTGGATAAGAAAACCAAGACCATTGCCGCCATCGTGGCCGCGGTGGCTCTGCTGATCACCGGCGTGGCCTCCGCCGACTTCCACCCCATCACCGCCGAGCAGAAGGAGGAGGCCGAGGCCCAGATCACCACCGACGTCTACTGGACCCAGTTCGGCCACAAGTACCATCTGAACGCCGACGAGGAGAGCGGCTGCCCCTACATCAAGAACGCCAACACCCTCTACAAGGGCTCCGTCACCGAGGCCATTGAGTCCGGCCGCACCGCCATTTGCTCCTACTGCGCCGCCCACTACGCCGAGGCCATGGGCCTGGAGCTGGAGAATCTGAATGTGGAGGAGAAGGAGGCCGTGGCACCCCAGGTGAACATCGTCACCGGCCAGGCCACCGCCGCCCCCAGCGCCACGGGAGGCAACTGATATGGCCTTTGATCTGAATTCCATCGGCAGCCTGGTGGGCGCGGGCGGGGTCTCCGCCATCAGCAAGCGCACCAAGCTGCCCGGGGAGGACGTGGCCAAGGTGCTCTCCGCCGGGATCCCCGCTCTGGTGGGGGGCATGCGCCGCAACGCCGGAGCCCCCGAGGGGGCGGAGTCCCTGGCCCGGGCCCTGGCGGAGCACAGCGCCGACGATACCTCCAGGCCCGCCGCCTTTCTGAAAAACGCCGATCTGAAGGACGGAAAGAAGATTCTGAGCCACGTCCTGGGGGCGGATCAGAAGGCCCTGGTGGAGCAGATCTCCCGGGCCTCCGGCGTCACCAAGGGCAAGACCACCACCATCCTGGCCCTGGTGGCCCCCCTGCTCCTGTCCCTGCTGGGCAGCCAGAGCAACAGCGGCTCCGGCGGCCTGTCGGGCCTGCTGGGCGGCCTTCTGGGCGGCCAGCAGCAGAGCCAGCAGCAGAGCTCCGGCGGTCTTCTGGGCTCCCTGCTGGGGGGCAGCTCCGCGGGCAACAGCTCCCTGGTCTCCGGCCTGTTCTCCTCCCTGCTGGGAGGCGGAGGCAGCGCCCCCCAGAGCGCCGGGAACAGCATACAGCTGGTGGAGCAGCCCCAACAGGAGAGCAGCTCCGGCGGTCTGCTGGACGGCCTTCTGAATCTGTTCCGCTGAACGGAACGGCACGAGAAACCTGAAACAAGGGCCCCTGTCATTCCGACAGAGGCCCTTTTTCGAAACGAGAAATTCCAAGACATTCCCAAACGTCTCGATATGGAAGGAGGAGCAATATGAATCACAAGTACCTTCGCCGTCTGACCGCCCTGCTCTGTGCGGCGGTGCTGCTGCTGGGGCTCTGGGGCTCTGCCTTCGCGGCGGAGTCCGATGCCGGGGATTACCGATGGAGCCGCAACGCCGACGGCAGCCTCACCCTCACCGCCTACACCGGCTCCGCAAGCAGCCTGCATATCCCGGCGGAGCTGGAAGGAAAGCCCGTCACCGCCATCGGAGAGAGCTGCTTTGCCGGGCTGCTGAACCTGGAGCGGGTCTACGTCCCCGAGGGCGTCACCGAGCTGGGCACCTACGCCTTTGAGTGCTGTGGCAATCTGCAAAAGATCTATCTGCCGGACTCCCTGCGCCGCATCGGCGACGGGGCCTTCTCCGGCTGCGCCGCTCTGTCTCTGGTGGACATCCAGGATGGCCTGGAGTCCATCGGCAAGGGCGCCTTCCTCTGCTGCGACAGCCTGGTGCAGCTGGAGCTGCCCGAGAGCCTGGCGGAGCTGGGGGACTTTGCCTTTGCCGAGTGCGAGGCCCTCTCCAGCGTCCGCTTTCTGGGCAGCGGCGTCACGGTCCTGCCGGACCGGCTGTTCCACGGCTGCGTGAGCCTGAACCGCCTCGTTCTGCCCCAGAGCGTCAGCGTCATCGGCAAGCGGGCCTTCTCCGGCTGCGAGGCTCTGACGAACCTCTACTTTGGGCAGGAGCTCACCGGGCTGGGGGCTTACGCCTTTGAGAACTGCAAGAGACTGAGCACCCTGACGGTGAAGGCGGAGGCCATCCCGGAGGGCCTGGTCTACGGCTGCGAGGCGCTGAGCTGGTTCAACCTGGACGAGGGCGTCCGCAGCCTGGGATACCGGGCCTTCGGCGGCACCGGAATCGACAGTCTGAGCCTTCCCGCCTCTTTGGAGGAGATCGCCCCCGGCGCCTTCTATCAGATGCGCACGCCCTGCAGCCTCAGCCTGGGGGAGGGGAACGGCAGCTTCCGCCTGGCGGAGGGCTCCCTCTACAGCGCCGACGGCAAGACCCTCATCGCCTACTTCACCCAGGATCCCTACGCCGAGGAGCCCCAGACCGTGTGCGTCCTGCCCGAGGGGGTGGAGACCGTGGGCACCTTTGCCTTCGCGGGCTGCGAGCTCAGCGACGTGGTGTTCCCCGCCTCTCTGCAGCGGATCGAGGCTCACGCCTTCGCGGACACCAACCTGGAAAACCTGGAGATTCCACAGGGCGTCCAGGTGGATCCCAAGGCCTTCCTGGCCCCCGGCCAGGAGGAGGAGTCCCAGCAGCCCGGGGAGGAGCCCGGCGAAGATCCTGTGCCGGAGATCATCGGCTCCGTGGCCGGGGATAAAAACCTCTTCCGGGAGGAGGACTACGCCGGCTACCGGGAGATCAGCAACGAGGAGTTTGAGGCCTGGTCCCAGGCGTATCTGGACTACTCCGCCTCCCAGGGCCTGGCTCTGAGCGCCCGGCGCATTCCCTATATCATGCGCTACAAGGGCGAGGTGGTGCCCCACTACATTGCCATGACCGCCGTGCAGAACCGGGATCCCGGCATGTGGGCCGACGCGGCCAACTACTTCGGCGACGACTTTGAGCAGACTTACCTCATGATGGACCACGGCCTGTCCACGGAGCTGAGCCGGGGCAAGATGAAGGACGATCTGATCCTCTACAGCGGCCTCTACGACAGCCAGCTCATGGCCGCCGCCGGGACCGACTACGTGCCCAGCCAGCAGGAGCTGGTGGAGGCCATCGGCAGCAGCTTCTCCGACCCCATCATGATCAGCACCACCACCGATCCCGCCGTGGCGGCGGGCTTCGGGGACACCCTGTTCGTCATCTACGCCTCCCGCGAGGCCATGGAGGCCCTGGGGGCAATCTGCATCGACGCGGTTTCCAGCTCCAGCGAGAAGGAAATTCTGATGAACGACCACGCCCAATACCGCATCCTGGACGTGGGCAATATGGCCATTGTCCACCAGGATCCCTGGGAGGAGGAGCCCAGCACCCTGTACCGCGCCTACGTGAAGGTGGAGCTTCTGGCTCCGGAGCAGCCCGCCCCCGAGTTCGAGGACGTGCCCGAGGACGCCTATTACCATGACGCGGTCTGCTGGGCCGCGGAAAACGGCGTGGCCGCCGGAACCGGCGAGGGCAGATTCAGCCCGAAGAAGAGCTGCACCCGGGCCGAGCTGCTGACCATGCTCTGGCGGGCGGCGGGGGCTCCCGACGCCTCCGAGGTGGAGCTGCCCTTCACCGACACCGAGCCCGGTGATTACTGGTACCGGGCCGCCCAGTGGGCCTATCGGGAGAAGATCACCACCGGCGTCTCCGCCGAGCGCTTCGGCCCCGACAAGCTCTGCACCCGGGCCCAGGCCCTCAGCTTCCTCTGGGCCTCCCAGGGCAAGCCCCAGCCGCAGGGCAGCGAGAACCCCTTCACCGATCTGAAGGAGGGTAAGTTCTACTACAAGGCCGCCCTGTGGGCCTATGAAAGCGGCGTCAGCACCGGCGTCACCGCCGACAGCTTCGGCCCCGACAAGACCTGCACCCGGGCCCAGGCCGTGACCTTCCTCTACAAGGTCTTCGGCCAGGAATAAGGCGCAGCCTCAAAAACAAAACACAACATGGACCCTTCCCAGCTCGGGAAGGGTCCATGTTCTTTTCTTGCGAGACCGACCGTTCATAGATCCACGCAGCAAATATACCGCAGCGTATATTACGAATCATCCGGCGTATATTCCGCAATATCTTCCAAACCACAATCCAGGATGCGACAGAGTTCGTTTAACGTATGTGTGCTCAGATTCTCATTTTTTCTCAGCCGATCCAGCTGGCCGGTACTGAATTGATGCTCTTTAATCAATCTATACTGTGTTATTCCCCTTCGTTTCATTGTTTCCCATAACCGATCATACCGTATCATGGATTGCACCGCCTTGTCAATGATGAATTTAGCATATAAGATTGCTTTCATATTGACAATTGCCCATATACGGGCTATAATATAATTAGAAATCCATGAAATGGAGGGAAAGAGATGTTCTGTCAATCCTGCGGCAAGCAAATACCGGACGGCTCTGCTGCCTGTCCCGAATGCGGGGCACGCTTGTCCAATCAGAAATTCTGTAAGCACTGTGGGCAAAGCATTGATCTTGATTGTGTGATTTGTCCAAAGTGCGGAAAGCAAGTGGAAGAGTTGAAAGGTGCCGCCCAGCCCAACATCGTAATCAATAACAGCAATGCGAACACGAATACAAACGTCAATGTGAATCGAAATGGCGGAGGGCAATACGGACGAAGCAGGAACAAGTGGGTTGCGTTCTTCCTGTGTTTGTTCCTGGGAATGATAGGTGCCCATAAATTCTATGACGGAAAAACAGGAATGGGAATACTGTATCTGTTTACTGGCGGTTTGTTTGGAATCGGATGGGTAATCGACATATTTGTCTACCTGTTCAAGCCGAACCCATATTATGTATAATGCAAAAACCCTGCGGGAAATCCTAAGCCATAGGAGAGTCCGCAGGGTTTTTTTGAAAGGCAGAGGAAACGGATTGCCACGCCAGTGTGCGCACTGGCTCGCAATGACAGACTTGGGAGGCTGGTGTGCATTGTTGCGTGTCTCCGCTATGGGGCGGCGGCCTCCAGCCGGGAGGCGGCGGCCTCCCATTTTTCCATCAGCTCGGAGAGGGCTTCTTCCGCCGCCTCCTTTTCCGCCGTCAGCCGCATCAGCTCCTTGTAGTCGGAGGCGGCGTCCGTCAGCTGCTGATCCAGGGCCGCCACGGCCTGCTCCTGCTTGTCGATCTCCCGCTCCAGGCGGCGGACCTCCTTTTCCAGAGCCTTGGTGTCAGTCTTCTGGGGAGGCTTTTCCTTTTTCGCGGGCTTTTCCGTCTGGGGAATGGGCCGGATGGCGGCGTTCTCCTTCAGGCTGCGGTATTTGGCATAGCCGCAGGGATAGTCCTTGATGACCCCGTCCTCCAGCTCCCAGATCCGGGTGGCGAACTTGTCCACAAAATAGCGGTCGTGGGAGACGAAGAGCAGGGTGCCCTCGTATTCCTCGATGGCGCACTCCACCCACTCCCGGGAGGCAATGTCCAGGTGGTTGGTGGGATCGTCCAGGATCAGCAGATTGATCTTCTCGTCCATGAGCATGCACAGCCGCAGCCGGGACTGCTCCCCGCCGGAGAGGGTGCCCACGGTTTTGAACACGTCCTCCCCGGAGAAGAGGAAGGCGCCCAGCCGGTCCCGGGCCTGCTGGGGGGTGCAGTTTTTTTCATAGAGCATGGTGTCGTACAGGGTCCGCTCCGGGTGCTCAAAGCGCATGATCTGGGGCAGATAGGCGGTCTTCACCGTGGGGCCGAAGCGGATGCGGCCCGCGTCCACCGGCTCCTCCCCCAGAAGGCAGCGGAGGAAGGTGGTCTTGCCGGTGCCGTTGTCCCCCAGCAGGGCGATGCGCTCGCCCCCCTCCACCAGCAGCTCCACATCGGAGAAGAGCTTCTTCTGCCCGAAGGATTTCTCCATGCCCTTGACGGAGAACACGGAATCCCCGTAGAATTCCTTTTCTCCGAAGCGGGCCTTCATGGTCTTTTCGATCTTGGGCCGCTCCGTCTTGCGAATCCGCTCCAGCCGGTGCTGCATGGCCATGGCCCGGCGGTAGAGCACCCGGTTGTTGATGCCCCAGCCCTTCATCCGCTCCACGGTGTAGCTCAGCTGGCCGATCTTGGCCTGCTCCTGCTCGTACTGCTTCATTTGCAGGTTGAAGCGGGCCTGCTTCTCCTCCAGATAGAAGGAGTAGTTGCCGTTGTAGTGCTCTGCCCGGCCGTCGTGAATCTCGATGATGCGGTCCACCACCCGGTCCAGGAAGTAGCGGTCGTGGGAGATGGTGAGGGTGGTGCCCTTGAACTGCTTGATGTAGCCCTCCAGCCACTCCACGCTGCGCAGATCCAGGTGGTTGGTGGGCTCGTCCAGCAGGAGAATGTCGGTGTTTTCCAGCAGCAGCCGCGCCAGGTTCACCCGGGTCTTCTCTCCGCCGGAGAGCTGGGAGAAGAGCTGATCCCGCATGGGAGCGGGGATGCCCAGGCCATTGCAGATCTTGTCCACGTTGGTGTCCATCTCGTAGCCGCCCCCCACCTCGTAGGCGTTGGTGAGGCGGTCGTATTCCGAAAGGACGGCCCGGTCGGCGGAGACGGTCATCTGCCGCTCCAGGGCCTCCATCTTTTTCTTCATGGCAAAGAGCTCCCGGTAGGCGGAGCGGAGGACGTTTTCCACCGTCCAGGCCGCTGGGAAGGCGGGGATCTGGGAGATCAGGCCGATCTTCCGGTTTGGAGCAAAGACGATGGTGCCCTCGTCGGGCTCCAGCTCCCCCGTGAGCATGCGAAAGAGGGTGGTCTTCCCGCAGCCGTTGCGCCCCATGATGCCGACGCACTCGCCGGTCTGAATCTCAAAGGACAGGCCGTTCAGGAGGATTTCCCCCACCTCGAAGGATTTTGTTAAGTTTTGGACAGACAGTTCGATCATAATTCATCGTAGCGGCGGCCATTGGCCGCCATGTGTTCAGAGTTCGGGGAACAGGGTTCGTGCTGTAGCGGCGCACAGTGTGCGCCATTGGTTCAGGGTTCAGATTGTCATCCTGAGCGGAGCGCAGCGGAGTCGAAGGATCCGTTCATAAACGTTTCTTTTGTATACAGGCAGTTCAGCGCCGTCAACAGGGCGTTGGTGCTCAGATGCTCCGGCAGGCCCAATTTCTTTTGCAGCGCGAGACGCCTGCTCCGGCTGTCCGGGCGGCCCGAAAGTCCCAGCTCGTAAAGGTCGGTTTTTGTGATGGCCTCGCAGGGGCGGGCATTGCTCGCCCGGCATTCGGAACGAATGCAATTTGCCGCAGGCAAATCCCAATCCACCGTCGGCTGCAAAGGATCGCCCTGCGGGCGATTGTTTGCTTCGCAAACCGGACAAGCAAGGCTTGTCCCTACATGCTCTTTTGGCACAGGGTTCTCATCTTCAAACGTCGCCCCGGCCTTGCGCAGGGCGGCGATCAGCACCTCGGGCTCCATGCCCTCCACTCCCAGCTTGCCCTCCCTGCCGGGGGCGGCCTTGCGGCGCTCCTTGCCGTAGACGTCGGGGATGTAGGCCTGCTTCACCAGCTCCGGGGGAATGGCCCCCTTCAGATAATTGCGGATCACGAAGCCCGCCCCGTCGCTGTCCGTCAGGATGATAAGCCCCCGCCGTTCCGCCGCCCGCCGCAGCAGGGACAGGGTTTCCGGATTCTTGAAGATCCCGAAGCCCTCCGTGGTGAAAATCGGCGCGTCGATGATCTGGGCCAGGGTATTCTTGTCGTAGCGGCCCTCCACCACCAGGGCCTCCCGAATTTTAAGCATTTCTCGACTCTCCCGCCAGCTCCAGCACCAGAAATTCCAGCACCCGCTCCGGCTCGTCGTAGGAGGTTTTCATCCGCAGATCCGCCTCCAGGCAGAGCTCCACCGCCCGGGCGCAGAAGCCCTCGGAGAGGCGGCGGGCGTTGTCCATGGTCTTCTGGGCCGGGTAGCCCCCCAGGCCGCAGAGCTTCATGAGATCCTGCTGCCGTTTCCCGGCGGCCATCAGGCGCTTCGCCGCCAGGATCCGGCGCAGCTGGCCGCCGATGGCCCCCAGGATCCGCACCGGCTCCTCCTGCTTTTGCAGCAGGGTCCGCAGAGCCTGCAGGGCCCGCTCATAGCGCCCCGCGGCAATGGCGTCGGTGAGATCCCAGACCTCCGCCTCCAGCACCGGCTCCACCAGCAGGTCGATGTGGGCCCGGGTCACGGTCTCCTCCTCCACGTAGGCGCTCAGCTTTCCCAGCTCCCCCAGCAGGGCCGTCATGGCCCCGCCGCTGCGGTGGATCAGATACTGGGCGTCCTCCGGGGCGATGCGCTTTCCGGCCTTTTTCAGGTGGCGGCCGATCCAGCTCATCAGCTCCCGCTCCGAGGGCTGGGTGAAATTCACCTCCACCGCCCGGTCAAAGACCTCGGCCAGGGCCTTCTTCCGCCGGTCGATCTTGTATTCCACGGTGTCATAGACCAGCACCACCGTGCAGTAGTCCGGGATGTTGGAGAAGAACTTGGCGTAGCTGGCCCCGTCCTCCCCCATGGCGAAGAAGTTCACGTCGTCGATCTGCACCATGGAGCGCTGGGACATCATGGGCAGGGCCTCGATGCTGTCCAGCACCGCCTGGAGGGAGATGGTATCGGCCCCGAAGCGGTGGTAGTTGAAGGCCTCGGCAAAGTCCTCCACCAGCAGCTTCCGCAGGGCGTCGAGATAATAGCTGCGCAGATAGGCCTCCTCGCCGTGAAAGACGTAGAGCCGCGCGGGTTGATTCAGTTTAATGTCAGACTTCAGCCGGTCCAGATTGCCTTCGGCCATGGTCTCACCGTCCTATTTCCAAGTCGCCGCATTCATCCGTGCGGTAGATGGCCGCCCCCGCGGCCTCCAGCCGGGCCAGGGCCTCGGGGCTGGGCAGACCGTAGCGGTTGCCGCGGCCCACGCTGATGAAAACGGTATCGGGGCGAAGGGCCTCCAGCAGGGCCTCCGAGGAGGAGCCCGCCGAGCCGTGGTGGCCCGCCACCAGCAGCTCCACCCGGGGCAGCGTCTCCCGCTCCAGCAGGGAGTACTCTCCCGCGGCGTCCAGATCCCCGGGTACAAGCATATCATATTCTCCCGCGGAAAACAAGACGCAAACGCAGGCGGCGTTGTCATTTCTGTCAGAAACCGGGGCGAAAAGCCGCAGGGAGGCGCCGGGCAGGGTGAGCCGCATGTCCTGGCGCACATAGCGCAGGGCAGCGCCGGCCTCCAGGGCGGCGGCCTCCACGGCGGCCCGGTTTTCGGGGTCGGAGTCCACCTCCGGCAGCCAGAGCTCCGCGGCGGGCATCCGCTCCAGCAGGGCGGGGACGCCCTCCATGTGGTCGCTGTCGTAGTGGGTGAGAATCAGGGCGTCGATCCGCTCCGCCCCGTGGCGTGAAAGCCAGTCGGCGGCCAGGCTGCCGGTGTAGGAGCCGGAGCCGCCGCAGTCCACCACGGCGGTGAAGCCGCCGCTGCGGATGCAGACGCACTGGCCCTGGCCCACGTCCAGGACCCCCAGCCGGAAATCGCCGCTCCGGGCCTCCAGATACTGGAAGCCCACCGCCGCCGCAAGGCCGCCCAGAAGGCAGAGCAGGGGAAGACCGTATTTCTTCTCCCGCAGCACAAGCAGCAGCAGAAGCAGTCCGCAGGCAAAGAGCAAAAAGCCGAGGCCGTAGCCGTCCATCCAGAGACTGCGCCCCGGCAGCCGGGCGATGCCCCGGCAGATCCACAGCACAGCCCGCACGGGCCAGGCCAGCAGCCAGCCCGCCCAGCTCCCCAGGACCGTGCTGAGCAGGCCCAGGGCCAGCACGGCCAGGGCTCCCGTCAGCACCAGGGTGGAAAGGGGCAGCACAAGCAGGTTGGTGAGGACGCTGTAGACCGGCATGGAGCCGAAGACCGCCGCCGCGATGGGGACGGTGAAGATCAGCGCCCCCAGGGTGGCGGAGAGGCTGGAGCAGAGAAAGCGCAGCAGACCCCGCAGCAGCCGCAGCAGCAAAAGCCGGGGCAGCCGGGGCCAGGCCTTCGGCCCGGGCCAGCGCAGCAGGCGTCTGAGGACCGGGAGCTCCAAAAGGTAGGCCAGCAGGGGAGGGGTAACCAGCAGCAGCCCCGCCACGGCCCCGAAGGAGAGCTGGAAGCTGACGTTGGCGGCGGCCCAGGGATTGCCCAGCAGGATCAGCAGGGCGGCCAGGGCCAGGGAGCTGGGCGGGTCGTTCTCCTCCCGGGCCAGAGGGGCCAGCAGAAAGACGCTGAGCATACAGGCGGCCCGGATCACCGAGGGGGAGGCCCCGGTCATCAGCACAAAGAGCCCCAGCAGGGGCAGACCCAGGAGGACGGAAAGCCTTCCCCGGCCGGTGAGGAGGATCAGCACCCCCAGCAGCATGGAGACGTGAAGCCCCGATACCGCGATGATATGGGAGGCCCCCGCGGCGGAGAGGGCGGCGCGATCCCCGTCCCCCAGGCCGCTCCGGTTTCCGGTGAGCATGGCCTGGGGCAGGCCCGCGGCGTCGGCGGGGATCAGCTCCCCCAGCCGGAGAAAGATCCGCCGGGAGAGCCGGGCGGGGAAGCAGCGCAGAGGGCTGTTTCCCGGCTGCCAGTCCGTCACCCGGCCGGAGCCCGTCAGCAGGATCCCGGCGGACTGCAGGGCCAGGGTACTGTCTCCGTCGGCGTTCCGGTCCGCCCGGCGCAGGGTGAAGCTGCCCCGGATCCGGTCCCCGGGCTCCAGCTCCGGCAGAGGGCCGTAGAGATAGAGCCGGGCCTTGACCCGCTTGCCGTAGACCAATACGTAAGCGTCCGCCCGCTTGCCGTAATCTGTCTGCTCCGGGTAGGCGCAGAGCTCCGCCTCCAGGCTGTCATACCGGCCCGCGGCGTCCTGGGCGGGGGCCAGGGCCAGGGCCGCGTAGCCCCGGCACCAGAGGAGGCCAAAGCCCAGGCCCAGGGCGGCGCAGAGCAGGCGGCGCAGAGGCAGATGGGCCCGGATCCGGGCGCTGCTCCTCCGGCAAAGCCGAAGGGTGAGGCCTGCGGCAAACAGAGCGGCGCCGAAGCCCGCCGCCCAGGGCAGCCAGGACTCCGGCAGCAGGTACACGGAGGCCAGGCACGCGGCGGAAAAACCCAATGTAAACCAGAGCAGCTTTCGCATGACAGCCTCCGTTCAGAAAAATGGCTGTCCGCGCCACGCAGACGCGGACAGCCCGGCACAACTCAATTGAACGCGCCCAGCTCCTTGCCCGCCAGCACGTGGAAGTGCAGGTGGCGGACGGTCTGGCCCGCGCTGGCGCCGCAGTTGGTCACCACCCGGAAGCCCTGGGCGAAGCCCAGCTCCCGGGCCAAACTGGCGATGACGGCGTAGATGTGGCCCACCAGAGCCGCGTCCTCTTCGCCGATCTCCGCGGCGGAGGCCAGATGCTTCTTGGGCACCACTAAGAAATGGGTGGGGGCCAGGGGCGCGATGTCATAGAAGGCGAAGCAAAGCTCGTCCTCGTAGACCTTCCTGGAGGGGATTTCCCCGGCGATGATCTTGCAGAACAGGCAGTCGTTCATGGTATATCCTCCTTCATCAGCATGTCATTTTGAGCGAAGCGAAGCGGAGTCGAAAAATCCGCTCTCTCCTTCATCAGCGTGTCATTTTGAGCGAAGCGAAGCGGAGTCGAAAAATCCGTTTCCCCTTCACTTCACGTTTTTCAGCACGTAATCGTCCACAACAGCCAGGGCGTCGTCCAGCTTCAGGGCGTCCTTGCCGCCGCCCATGGCGGAGTCGGGCTTGCCGCCGCCGGAGCCGCCGCAGATGGCGCAGACCTGCTTCACCAGCAGACCGGCCTTGAGGCCCCGGGCCACGGCGTCCTTGCCGCAGACGGCCAGAATGGAGATCTTGCCCTCGTTCTCAGAGGCCAGCACCGCCACAAGGCTCGGCTCCTTGTCCCGGAGCATATCCCCCAGCTTTCGCAGATCGGGAACGCTGACGCCGTTGCGGATGGCGGTGAGCACCTTCAGCCCCGCCACGTCCTTGGCGGAGAACAAGAACTGGCTGACCTCGCCGGAGAGCAGCTTGTCCTTCATGGCCTCCATCTGCTGACGCAGCTCCTTGAGCTCGTTTACGGTGGCCTCCGCCTTGTGGATCAGCTCACCGGGGCTGGTCTTCAGAGTCTCGGCGGCCTTGATGAGGGTGTTCTGGAAGCGGTCGATCTCCTCCAGCACCGCGGGGCCGGTGATGGCCTCGATCCGGCGGACGCCAGAGGCCACGGAGCCCTCAGAGGTGATGCGGAAGAGGCCCGCCTTGGCGGTGTTGTCCAGATGGGTGCCGCCGCAGAACTCCAGGGAGGGACCCATCTTCACCACCCGGACGATGTCGCCGTACTTCTCCCCAAAGAGGGCGGTGGCGCCCAGCTTCTGGGCCTCGGCAATGGGCAGCACCAGAGTCTCCACCTCATAGCCCGCCAGGATCATCTCCATGACCCGGCGGTTCACCTCCGCCAGCTCCTGGGGGGTCATGGCGGAGAAGTGGGTGAAGTCAAAGCGCAGGTGGTCGGGCTCCACCAGAGAGCCCGCCTGGTGGCAGTGGTCCCCCAGCACGGCCTCCAGGGCCGCCTGGAGCATGTGGGTGGCGGAGTGGGCCCGGCGGATGGCCTGGCGGCGGGTCACATCGATGGCGGCGTGGGCCGTGTCGTCGGTCTTGATCTCCCCGCTGACCAGGTGGCCGTGGTGCAGATACTTGCCGCCCTTGTCCTTGAGGACGTTGCGGACCTCAAAGACGGACTCGCCCACGGTGATGGTGCCGTGGTCCGCGGTCTGGCCGCCCATTTCGGCGTAGAAGGGGGTCTTGTCCAGCACCAGGATGCCGTCCTCGCCCCCGGCGATGGCGCCGGAGACCTCTCCGTCCACCACCACCGCCAGAACCCTGGCCTCGTCCTCGTTCTTTTCGTAGCCGGTGAACTCCGTGGGGCTGTTATCCAGGCCCAGGTCGATGCCCTCCCAGGCCAGGTCGCCCAGCTTCTTCCGGGCCTCTCTGGCCCGGACCTTCTGCTCCTGCAGCAGCTTCCTGAAGCTCTCCTGATCCACGCTCATGCCGGCCTCCTCGGCCATGTCCACGGTGAGATCCAGGGGGAAGCCGTAGGTGTCATGGAGCTTGAAGGCGTCGGCGCCGGAAAACACGCTCTCGCCCTTTTCCTTGTGCTGAGCCAGCATGCCGGAGAAGATGGCAAGGCCGCCGTCGATCGTGCGGGCGAAGTTCTCCTCCTCGGAGCG
>JAFXYD010000012.1 GCA_017541995.1 Oscillospiraceae bacterium | reverse complement strand
GGCAAGCTTGGGTCCCAGGCCTTGCGGAAGTAGTGCCAGCCGTTGAAGGTGGAGTTGACGTACTCCCAGCCCTGCTCCCGGAAGGTCTCGATGTAGCGGCCCATGTCCTCGATCCGGCCGAAGTCCAGCTGGTAGCGGTAGCGGACGGCGGGATTCTTCACGAATTTGTTGTGGAAGCAGCCGCCCCGGACCAGCTGCCAGCCCTCCCGGGAGGCCTTGTCCAGGTCCTCCAGCTCCTTTTCATAGTCCCAGGCGGTATAGGCCCGCCAGGAGGATTTGCGATCCTGTGCCACGTCTTACACTCCTTCCGCGTTGTCCAGCATGCGCCGGAGCCTTTCGATCTCCCCCCGCAGGGCCTCCCGCCCGGCGTCGGTGAGCTGATAGAGCCGACGGCGCTCCACGCCGGGCTCGTCGGACAGGATCTCCCGGATCCAGCCCTTCTTCATCATATTGCCTGTGGCCCCGTACATGGTGCCGGAGCCGATGGTCACGTCGCCGCCGGAGAGCTTCTCCGTCATCTGCATGATGCCGTAGCCGTGGTTGGCTCCCTTGGCCAGGCACAGCAGGATGTAGTAGTAGCTCTCCGACATGGGTTCGCTGCGTTTCATACTGTCGCCTCCTGATATGTCGCATTGCGGTATGTCGCCTTACGACTGTATCATAGCACGACATATGTCGTTTGTCAACATATTTTTGTTTTTTTGAAAAAGGAGGCCGGGACGCGGGGTCCCGGCCTCCTGGGGCAGATATTTGCCTGACGCCATGGGCTTTCCGCCCTCAGCAGCCCTTCCTGCCGGCCTTGTGGTCCTGGATGGAGCAGGCATTGGGGCTGCCGTATTCCACGAGGCCCGCGTCTGCCGGGTCGACGGAGACCCGGCCGTCCTCAAACACGAAGGCGGGGATGCCCACATCACCGATCTCCTTGCAGTGGTCGAACACGGGGCTGCTGTCCCGCAGCCGGGTGAAGGCGCTCATGTTGCGGATGCTCTCTCCGATGTTGATATACTGAAATTCCCCCTCCCTGCCCGCGATCTGCGCGTGGACGTAGTCGCAGTAGGGGCAGCCGGGCATGCCGTAGATTTTGATCATATGTGTCTCCCTTCGGTTTGTGATGCTTCCATAGGTGGGCCCGGTATGCGCGCTACAGGGCCTCCGCCAGGGCCCGGAGCTTCTGCCGGACCTCCGGGTCGTGGTTGGTGAAGACGCCGCAGCCCTCCAGGTGCAGGTAGTCCAGGAAGTCTCCCTCGTAGGAGAACTTGGCGCCCTCATACATCTCCGGGTCCCCGGAGGCCAGGAACATGGCCACCTTTTTCAGACTCTCCGGGGCTTTGGGGTAAAGGGGTGCGTAGAAGCGGTCGATGACGCATTTGAGCTGGCCGGAGATGCCGTGGTAGTAGATGGGCGACGCCAGCACCAGCAGTTCGGTGTTTTGCAGCGCTTCGCTGATTTGCTGCATGTCGTCCTTCTGGACGCAGACGCCCTGGCCCTTGCCGTGGCAGTATTCGCAGGCCAGGCAGCCCTTGATGTTCATCCGGCAGACGTCGAAGCGCTGTACGCTGTGGCTCCGCGCCTCCGCCGCCTGCTGAAAGACTTCGATCATGCCCGCGGTCTCGCCCCGGGCTCTGGGGCTTCCGTTCAAAATCAGAATGTTCATTTCAGTTCCTCCAACATTTGTCCGGGATTGTTGGCAGCCCTGACCTTGTCGAAGGCCTTGACGATGATCCCGGCCTCGTCGATCAGATAGGTCGTGCGAACGACGCCCATGCTGATCTTGCCATAGTTCTTTTTCTCCTTCCACACGTCGTAGGCTTGAATGACCTTCAAGTCCGGGTCTGACAGCAGAGGGAAGGGCAGACCGTGGGCAGTCTCGAATTTCTTGTGGGAGGCCACACTGTCGCGGCTGACCCCCAGGACCACGGCCCCCTTCTCCCGGAACTGAGGCATCAGATCCCGGAAGCTGCAGGCCTGCTTCGTGCAGCCGGAGGTCATGTCCTTGGGGTAGAAGTACAGGATCACCTTCTGCCCCCGGTAGTCCGACAGCCGGCGGAGTTCCCCGTTCTGGTCCGGCAATTCAAAATCCGGCGCGGGGTTGTTGATTGGCAGCATCTTGTTTTCCTCCTTGCTTCCCTCTTATTCTTCCGTTTTTTCTTCCTTCTCTGCGGGCTTCGTTTCCTCTTTTTCCACAAGCTCCGCCAGGGCGGCGATCCCCAGCGCGCAGCGCCGCCGACGCGCGGCAGCGGGTGTGCGCACCCCTGACGCCCTCTGTCATGGGCGCTTCTGCTGTCACGGCTGTCCGGGCTTTTGGGAGACCAGCGCCACCCAGGCCGGGAGGGCGGCCATGGGGTTCCGCTTCCAATCATTGAGCCCTTCCAGCTCTTCCCGGCGCTTCTTCCGTAGCTCCTCATAGGGGAACCAAAAGGAAGGGTCCGCCGCAGGCAGCTCGGCCATTTCACACAGCCGCAGTCCGGACCGGAGCTGGGAATTGACCATATCCTGAAGCCTCCAGTGCAAATCCGGGAAGACGTCCCCATAGGCCTTGACAATCCGGGGCTCCTTCCAGGCCTCTCCCGAAAACGGCCTGTTGAAGGGATGCATATCATGCAAAACGTAATAGGCGCCTGGCTTCAATACCCGGAATATGCCGCGATGCATGGCGTCAAGGTCAAAAATCCAGGAGAGGGTCCCGTTGGACGTGTACACCAGATCATAGGCCCCACCGTCAATCCGGGACAAACCCATGGTATCGTCACAGATGAATTCCATGTCCAAACCCAGCCGCGCGGCAATGGCGGCCGCGTTTTCAAGCTGCCGCTCACTGATGTCCGCCGACGTGACGTGCGCGCCCAGCATGGCCAGGGCAAAAGCGGCGTGGTTGTCCCCGCTGGAGGGCAGCAGAACCCGCAGATGCTTCAGATCCGGGAGATATTTGCCCATGAGGGCAAATACTGCCGGATGAAACGCCGACGCCGGAGTCTCCCGGATGGCTTTGATGCGTTCCTCCGTCCGGAGGGATCTGTACCATTCCGACTCAGAGGTCTCGTTCCAGTGGGCTTTGATTCTGGTCAATCGTTCATTGCCTTGCATCCTGCTTCCCTGCCTTCCTTTCCTTTTCTCCGTGCCCCGGCATGGCCGGGGGCTTCAACGCTCCCAGTACACCGACTCGGCGCTTTGGACGCTGGGGTAGGCGTTTCGGATCGCTTCTATGAGCAGGCGGACCTTCTCCTGAACGTAGGGATGCGCTTTGTACCAGTCCGCTTCCTCCAAGGGCCCCGGCTCCAGAAACAGCCGGGCAAAGGTCTCCGCCCGGTCCTCCCGGTCGTTGGTGGCGGCGTAGAAGCTGACGAACCAATCCTCCGTGGGGGCTCCGGGCTCCGACGGGTTCAGCCCGGCCCAAAGCCCTTGGAAGCTCTCGCCCCGGGCCTCATACCAGGCCTGGATCCGACATTCCATCAGGTGCATAAACTCATGGGGCAGCAGATTGGCGGAGAACTCGTCCACCGCCAGGCAGACGGACATGCGCTGACCCTCGCTGTTGGCGTAAGCCGCGCTGTCGCCGGGGATCTCCCGGACAAGGAATAAATCCAGGCCGGAAAAGCCGGAGCCCTCCCCTGCCCCCGGGAAATCCCGCTGCATTTCCACAAGGAGGCCCGCGGGCAGCTTCTCCAAAAAGCCCCGAAGCTGGAGCAGAAGCTCATAGGTCCGCAGGGGCGTGAGCTCCGCCCGGCGGCAGGCCTCCGAGAGGCTTGCCCCGTCATAGGCCTCGGGCTGCCCGGACGCCTCGCTGTCCGGCTCTGACCCGATCCACAGACTCAGCGGGTATTCCTCTGTGATGCCGCGGATCAGCTCCGCGTTGGTCTGATGCAGCTCCGCCTCCGTGACCCGCCGCAGCTCAATCGGAGCCGCGCTGTCGCTGCGGAGCTGCCAATCATAGATCCGGATCTGCCTGGCCGGGGGAATATCCTCCCCCTCGCCGTACGCTCCGTTCTCAAAGCGTTCTGGGTCGTATTGGGTCCGGGTGACCTTCAGCAGGGCGCGGCTGCCGCAAAGCAGGGCCTCCTCCGCGTTCAGGTAGGTATAGGCCGCCAACTCCGGCGGCGCGTCGTTGGGTATGGTAAGCGTATCCTCCCGGACGCCGGCGTCCAGATCCAGCACCCGGTATTGCAGGCCCGCGCCGTTTTGCAGATAATCCGCTTCCAGGATCCGATGCCCCCTTGCGTCGGCCACCGCGTCATAACCGCCGTCCAGGAGGTACAGGGCCTCGGGGTCGTCGGCAAAGGCATAGGCGGAATACAGATACCCGTTTCCCTCGTAGCAGTGATAGTACCCAAAGCCGGAGTTCAGCACCGTAAACCAGTCGTTTGCCAGCCTGTGGGCAAGCTCCGGCCGGGGCTCCGTCGGATTGGGAAGCGTTTCCAGCAGCCTTCCCCCGCGGTCGTACCGGGCGGCGGTCTCCCGGTAGGCGTTGGACAGCAGAAGGCTGCCGTCCGGCGCGAAGGCGATCTGATTCAGCTCGCCGTTCTCGCTGAGCTCGATGGGCACGCAGTCCGTCAGACAGCCCTGCTTGAGGTCCACAAACTGGAAATACTGGATCGGGGCGGGCCCTTCCCCCGCCGGATACGCCGTGAGCAGGATCACCGCCTCCTGCTCGGTAAGCGCCATGGAGCTGTAGGCGCCGGGGCTGGACTCGTCCAGGACGGCCAGCAGTCTGAGGGCCGAAGCGGGCTCCTCCGACGCAGGCTCCGTATTCTCCCCGGGAGCGGAAGCTGCCGCCGTCGTCGCCTGCGGCCTGGGCTCTGTCCGCGCCGCCGTCCATGGCTCAGCCGGCGACGGGACGGAGCAGGCGCTCAAAAGCAGCGCCAGGGTCAGAAAAATAAGGGTGGTTCTTTGCATATTCCCGGTTCTTTGCATATTCCTTGTCCTTCGTACTCTCCTCCATCGGCGCGTTTCCCGAGCAATTCCGGGCTGCCGGGCTTCTTCCGTCATTCCGCGTCCGAAAGCGCCTTCAGGGTTTCGGGACTGAGCCAGTAGCTGAAATCCTCCGGCTTGTCGATGACGGCGTTGCCGATGCGCTCCGCCGCCAGCCTGGTGTAGTGCTCCCGCTGGTCCCAGGTCTCAAACACCGCGGCCCGCTCGATGGGGCGGATATCCATCCGGGGCCACAGGGCCTTGGCCGCCTCCGCAAAGAGGAACAGCGCACCGTCATAGAGCTTGGCGGTCTCGTCTATGACAGCCGGGGGCTCCGCCTCCCGGCGCTCCAGGATTCGGGTCAGCCGATCCCGCAGCTCGGTCTTTTTCTTGATGGTGATCCCCACCAGAACCCCGGAGGGGTCCGGCAGGGTCCAGCTCTCCAGGGGGACTTCCTCGCAGACGGCGGTCCGCTCCCCCCGGACGCCCAGCAGGAAGAAGGCGATCAGGGCCTTTTCGTCCCCGCCCAGGGCCGCTGCCATTTCGGGCCGCTCCCGGAGGCAGCGGGCAATCAGCTCCTTCTCCTCCGTAAAGCAGACCTTGCCCGAGATCCGCAGGCAGTCCTCCGTCTCCCCCTCCGTCACGCAAAGCTGAATATACGGGGTCTTGCACAGCTCGGCGTAGAGTCTGCGGCTTTTCGCCGTGAGAAAATACAGCGCCCCCTCCTGCTGGAACAGAAAGCAGAGCTGCCGCAGCTGGGGCCGCCCATCCAGGCCCACAGTCCCGGCCCAGATCGGCGCGGAGCGCTCCAGCAGCGCCGCAATCCCGGAGGCATCCACGGTTTTCTTCATCTTGCTTCCTCCTGTACAAGAGGCGTTGTATCGTCCCATTCTTCGAGGATAACTATACCACAATCCGCCTCGGAGCGCAAGCCCTCAGAAACGGAAGCGCGCTGAGGATCCCCGAAAATCCCCGGCCCCGGGCTCCCCGACGGTTCCGGGAGCAACAGAACGCCGCCCCATTTCAAGGCAAACGCCTCAGATCCCCTGTTTTCAAAGGGTTCTGAGGCGTTCGCCGGTAGAACTGTATAATTTGATTCGGCCGCTTATCCCGAACTCTCCGCAAAACCCAAGGCTGCGGCATAGCCTCCTCTTTATTCCTCTATCGTCTCGTCTTTCATATCCTCTGCGCCTTCCTCGTCCGCTTCGCCCAGCTCCATGGGGACGCCGTTCTGCATGGCGGCCCACTGTTCCTTGGTGATCAGCAGGCTCCGGGGCTTGGAGCCCTCGAAGGGGCCGACGATGCCCCGCTCCTCCATCTCGTCCACAATGCGGGCCGCCCGGGCATAGCCCAGCTTCAGACGGCGCTGCAGCAGAGACACGGAGCAGAGCCCGGTTTCCAGAATGACGTCCACAGCGGCGGGCAGCAGCTCGTCGCCGCTCTCCTCCTCGGCGGGGGCGCCGCCGGGGTTGGAGGGCGTGGCGCTGGCGCTGGCGGGGGTGCCCTTGCCGGACTGAGAGGCCCGCAGCTCAATCTCCTGCTGGACCTCGTCGCTGTAGTCGGCGCTGCCGTTGGCCTTGACGAAGTCGATGACCCGCTGGACCTCGGTTTCGTCGATGTAGCAGCCCTGGACCCGCTTCTTGCCCTTACCCAGGGGGGCGTAGAGCATGTCGCCGCGGCCGATGAGCTTCTCGGCTCCCATGGCGTCGAGAATGATGCGGGACTCCATGGCGCTGGAGACCACCAGGGCGATGCGGGAGGGGATGTTGGCCTTCATAAGGCCGGTGATGACGTCGGCGGAGGGACGCTGGGTGGCAATAACCAGGTGGACGCCCGCGGCACGGCCCATCTGGGCGATGCGGCAGATGGCCTCCTCCACCTCCTTGCCCGCCACCAGCATCAGGTCGGCCAGCTCGTCGATGACCACCACCAGCTTGGGAATGGGCTCCAGCGCCTCCTCCTCGGCGGCCAGCTTGTTGTAGGACTCGATGTCCCGGACGCCGGCCTCGGAGAGGGAGCGGTAGCGGCGCATCATCTCCGTGACGGCCCACTGCAAGGCGCCGGCGGCCTTCTTGGCGTCGGTGACCACGGGGATCAGAAGATGGGGGATGCCGTTGTAGATGCCAAACTCCACCATCTTGGGATCCACCACAATGAGCTTCACCTCGTCGGGGGTGGCCTTGTAGAGCAGGGAGATCAGAATGCTGTTGGTGCAGACGGATTTGCCGGAGCCGGTGGTGCCGGCGATGAGCACGTGGGGCATCTTGGAGATGTCTCCGATGACGCAGCTGCCGTTGATGTCCTTGCCCACGGCGAAGGAGATCTTGGACTTGGCGGCCCGGAACTCCTTGGAGTCGATGACCTCCCGGATGGAGACGGTGCTCACCTGCTTGTTGGGCACCTCAATGCCCACCATGGAGTTTTTATCGGGAATGGCGGAAATCCGCACGCCGGAGGCTCCCAGCTCCAGGGCAATGTCGTCCGCCAGGCCCGTCAGCTTGGACAGGCGCACCCCCTGGGCCAGCTGCAGCTCGTACATGGTGACGTTGGGGCCCCGGGTGACGTTGACGATCTGGGCGTCCACGTTGAAGCAGGCCAGCTTCTCCTGGAGGCGGCGGGTGTTCTCCCGCATCTCGGCGCTGGCGTCCACGCTGCCGTTGGAGACCTTGTTCAGCAGGTCGATGGGCGGGTAGACGTAGGCTGGCTTATCGGGAACGGGGGCGTTGTCGATCTGGGCAGCGATCTCCGCGGCGGCCCTGCGGGCCTCGGAGGCCTTGACCTTATCCGAGGGCAGGGGCTTCGCGGCGGGAGCCTCGGGGGCGGAGGCCGCGGGGGTCGGCGGGAAGTTGAAGCTCGGCTCCGCCTTGGTCTGGGGCGCCGGAGCCTCCGCCGGAGCGGCAGGCGCGGCCGGGGCCGCGGCGCTGCCGGGCGCCGTCACGGGATCATCCACCGGCAGGTCGAATTCCGCGCGCTTGCGGCGTGCGGGCTTGGGGGTCTCGATGGGGGTCATGGGCAGCTGCACCGGCATGGAGGCGGCAGGCTGCTTCTCCGCGGGGACCTCGATCCCCTCGGGGTCGTCCACGGGCAGATCATAGTCGAAGCGGCGGCGGGCCGCCCGCAGCTCTTCCTTTTCCAGGCGGCGCTCCTCCCGCTCCTGGCGGCGTTCTTCCCGCTCCTGGCGGCGCTCCTCCCGGTTTTCCCGGTGCTGGATGGCCCGCTCCACCAGCGCCTCGGCGGGCTCCTTGCGGGCGGGCTTGTCCTGGCGGCGCAGCTCGTCCCGGTGGTCGTTGATGGCCCGCAGCAGCCCCGTCAGGGTCAGATTCAGAGAGGCGGGCAGGCTCACCAGCAACAGCAGAATGCAGACCGCCCAGCCCACGGGACGGCCCCCGGGCAGGCAGAAGAGCATGGCCAGCAGGCCCCCCAGGACGCCGCCGGAGAGATTGCGGCAGCCCTCCTCATAGAGGACGCCGAACATCTCCGCGCCCCAGCTCGCCTGGGAACGGTTGATGCCCAGGTGGGCAATGGCGCAGACCAGCAGGGCGAAGCTCAACGAGCAGAGCACCCGCATGGTAACGGGCTTGCCCCCGTGGAAAAAGAGGGCGACGGCGCAGAGCACCAGGCCCATGGGCAGCACCACCAGGCCCACGTGGCCGGAGATGCCCATGAAGAAGCGGGCCAGGGCGCTGCTCTTGTCCAGGCCGCTGAGGATAATCAGCAGGGCCAGCAGTCCGCAGACGCCGCCCCAGATCTCCCGCCGGAATTGGGAAAGGACGCTCTGCTGCCGCAGCGGCTGCTGCTTGGACGGTGCTTTCTTCCTGCCGTGCCCGGCGGAGGATTTCTTTGTATTCTGATTGCTTGCCATATGTACGATACTCCTAATTTGAAATGGGAACAGATTTGCCCGCCGGGGGCGGCTCAGGCCGAAATCAAAAACAGGATCAGGGTCAGGATCCCGGCGCCCCAGCTCCAGTAGGCGAAGCCCGTGGGGCGGCGGCGGGACATGTGCTCTGTGAAGACCCGCAGGGTAAAGAAGGCGGCCAGAGACGAGAGGGCGAAGCCCAGGATCAGATACGGCGTGTCAGCAAAGCTGCCCTCCCCGGCCTTGGCGGCCGCCAGCTGCACCAGCCCGGCCCCCAGCAGCACCGGAACCCCCAGCAGCCCGGCGAACTCCGCGGCGGCGGAGCCGTCCATGCCCCGGCTCAGCAGGACGGAGACGGTAAAGCCCGTCCGGGACAGGCCCGGGAAGAGGGAAAGAATCTGCGCCAGGCCTGTGACGACGGCGTCGGAGAGGGTCATCTCATGGATGCCGCGCTTGCCCCGGGCGCCCCGGGCGGCAAAGTAAAGCACCGCGCCGGAGATGCAGAACAGCAGGGCAATGAAGGCCAGGGCCCCCGCGTCCTGCTCCAGCCTGGCCCGGATGCCGTTGAGCAGCAGCGCGGGCAGCATGGGCAGGGCCGCCATCATCAGCAGCAGCCCCAGCCGCTGGCCGAAGGGCACGCCCCGCCGGTGGGTGGCGGGCCGGGCCAGGCCCAGCAGCACCAGGTTTTCCCGGAGCATATCCCACAGCTGGGTGTGGTAGAACAAAACCCCGCCGAAGGCCGCGCCGAAATAGAGCATGGCCCGGAAGGACTGAAATTCCGTCCCCGCGGCGGAGACCCCCATCAGCTTAGCCAGCAAAAAGAGATGACCTGTGCCGGAAACCGGCAAAATCTCCGTAATCCCGGCCGCCAGGGCCAGCACAACAGCAGCGAAGATCCCCATAACGCACCTCCCGGGAGACATGATAACGCCATATTAAAAATATTATAGCACATTCTCGGGCAAATATCCAGAATTATTTTCCGGACCCCGACTGCGCTCCCGTTTTCCCGGCGGCGGCGTGCTCAGAGCCTCCCTCCGCCGGATAATTTGAAAAACGCGGGCTTGAAAAAACGGCTCCGCTGTGATAAACTATCGGCAAGAAAGCGGCTTCCGTTCTGTACGGACGGAAGGCGGCACAGGTGAAAAAGGAGATCGATGAGACGATGAAATTAGGTATCGTGGGTCTGCCCGGAGTGGGCAAGACGACTCTTTACAACGCGCTGACGGGCTCCAGGGCCGAGACCGGCGGCTACGGCGGCTCCGGCAAGGCCAACGTGGGCCAGGCCAAGGTCCCCGACGAGCGGCTGGACTGGCTGGCCGAATACTACAAGCCCAAGAAATACTCCCCCGCCAGCATCGACTTTGTGGACGTCTCCGGCGTCAGCAAGGGCCAGGGCCGGGGCAACTCCGTGCTGCAGAACATCCGGCAGACCGACGCCCTGGTACACGTGGTCCGCTGCTTTGACAACGACAATCTCTTCCCCGAGCCCGCCGACGCCCGCTCCGACGCCGAGACCCTGGAGCTGGAGCTGATCCTGGCGGACATTGAGGTGGTGGAGCGCCGCCTGGACAAGGCCAGGAAGAATCTCAAGGGCGGCGACAAGAAGTACAAGCGGGAGGCCGACATGTGCGAGCAGCTTCTGGCCCATCTGGGCGACGGCAAGCCCGCCCGGAGCTTCCCCTTCACCGAGGAGGACCGGGACATCCTCCAGGACGGCGGATTGCTTTCCACCAAGCCGGTGATCTACGCCGCCAACCTGGACGAGGACGGCATGGCCAACTACAAGGAAAACGCCCAGTTCCTGGCCCTGTCGGCCCTGGCCGCCGAGGAGGGGGCCGCGGTGCTGCCCGTGGCCGCCAAGTTCGAGGAGGACATCATGGACATGGACGCCGAGGACGCGCAGATGTTTATGGAGGAGCTGGGGCTCACGGAGCGGGGCCTGGACCGGCTCATCAAGACCTCCTATGAGCTGCTGGGCTACATCTCCTTCCTCACCGCCGGACCCGACGACGTCCACGCCTGGACCATCACCCGGGGCACCAAGGCCCCCAAGGCCGCCGGCAAGATCCACTCCGACATCGAGCGGGGCTTCATCCGGGCCGAGGTGGTGGCCTTCGAGGATCTGAAGGCCTGCGGCACCATGGCGGGCGCCAAGGCCAAGGGCCTCTTCCGCCTGGAGGGCAAGGACTACGTCATGAAGGACGGGGACATTGTGAACTTCCTGTTCAACGTGTAAAAGAAGCGAAGCAAGAGCGCTGTGCCGCGGCACAGCGCTCTTATTCCTTATTCCTTTTATCCATTACCGGCCATTTGCAGCGCCGACAGCCCCTCGGGGCCCAGGGCGGCCTCCCGCACCCCCCGGAGGATCAGCTCCGCCGCCGGGTCCAGGAGCCGGGTCTGGAGCAGACGGCGCAGGGCCCGGGCCCCCGCCGGATCCCGGGCGGCCCGGGCGGCCAGCTGGGCGGAACAGGCCGGATCCGCCTCCACCCGCAGCCCCGCCGCCTCCACGCGGGCCAGGGCCTTCTTCAGCTCCAGCTCCGCGATCCCGGTGAGCACCTGCTCCGTCAGGGGCCGGAAGGACACCACCGCATCCATCCGGCCCAGCAGCTCCGGGGAAAAACTCCCCGCCAGCCGCTCCCGGGCGGCGCCTTCCGGGCCGCCGGGGCCCGCCTCCCCCGCCGTGAAGCCCGCCCGGGCCTTGGGGCCCAGGGTCCCGGCGTTGGTGGTCATCACCAGCAGGGCGCTGCGGAAGTCCGCCGTGCGGCCCAGCCCATCGGTGAGGCGGCCGTCCTCCAGAATCTGCAGCAGCAGGGCCGTGACGGAGGGGTGGGCCTTCTCCAGCTCGTCCAGCAGGATCAGACTGTGGGGCCGGGCCCGGACCCGCTCCGTCAGCTCGCCCCCCTTGCCGTGGCCCACGTAGCCCGGCGGCGCCCCCAGGAGCCGGGCCGCCGTGTGCTCCTGGGCGTACTCGCTCATGTCCAGGCGGATCATGGCGGCCTCGCTGCCGTAGACCTCCCGGGCCAGGGCCTTGCAGAGGGCGGTCTTCCCCACCCCGGTGGGCCCCGCCAGCAGGATGGCGGCGGCGGGCCGTCCCGGCTCCCCCAGGCCCAGCCGTCCCCGGCGGACGGCGGCGGCCACGGCCCGGACGGCCTCTCCCTGGCCCAGCACCGCCTGGCCCAGCTTCTGCTCCAGATCCCGCAGGGCGGCCCGGTCTCCCTCCCGCAGCCGCCGCAGGGGAATCCCCGTGGCCCGCTGGAGGGCCGCCGCCACAGCCTGCCGGTCCACGATGCCGCTGCCCCGGAGGCTCACGGCCGCGGCTGCCTCGTCCAGCAGATCCAGGGCCTTGTCCGGCAGGAAGCGCTGGGGCAGATAGCGCTCGCTGAGCCGCACCGCCGCCTCCACCGCCTGGGACAGGATGCAGACCCCGTGGTGCCGCTCCAGATTGGGGGCGGCGGCCCGGAGGATCTCCAGGCTCTGCTCCGCCGTGGCGGGGGCCAGCTCCACCACCCGGAAGCGCCGGGCCAGGGCCGGGTCCGCCTCCACCCGGCGGCTGTATTCCTCCCGGGTGGTGGCCCCGATGAGCTGCACCCCGCCCCGGCCCAGGGCGGGCTTGAGCAGGTTGGCGGCGTCGATGGAACCCTCGGCGCCCCCGGCCCCCATGAGGGTGTGGAGCTCGTCCAGGAAGAGGATCACGTTCCCCGCCTGGGCGGTCTCCGCCAGCAGATTGCGCACCCGCTCCTCGAACTCTCCCCGGTACTTGGTCCCGGCCACCAGGGCGGCCATGTTGAGACTCCAGATCCGCTTCCCCGCCAGCTGCGCCGGGACCCGGCCCCGGGCCATACGCCGGGCCAGCTCCTCCACCAGGGCGGTCTTCCCAACCCCCGGCGGCCCCACCAGGGCGGGGCTGTTCTTCCCCCGGCGGCAGAGCACCCGCAGCAGCTCCGCCAGCTCCTCCTCCCGGCAGAGCACCGGGTCCGGCGGCAGATTCCGGTCCAGGGGCGCCGCGAATTGTTCCAATATACGCATTTGCTCAGCTTCCTTTCAGATTTCCAGGGAAATGGAATAACCAACGTGTAACCGAAGTGTACCCAAAAGTTAAAATTTGGAACCCTTTCTTATTAAAAAATTCATATTTATTTCTGAAATAACCATTGCATTTTTGAAAAAACATGTTATGATAGGTTCAGCAAGCAAAGCAACCACCAACACCGAACAGAAGGAGGAATCACCATGGCTTACACCATCACCGACAACTGCGTTAAGTGCGGCACCTGCGCCGACACCTGCCCCCTGGGCATCATCACCGAGGGCGACGACAAGTACGTCATCGACGCCGAGCAGTGCGTTGAGTGCGGCTCCTGCGCCGCGGCCTGCCCCGTTGAGGCCATTGAGCTGTAATTGAACCAAAAAAGGGGCCTGTGCGCTGCACAGGCCCCTTTTCAATCGGGATCCGCTCTTCGTGATCCGTTCTATATTTTTGGGGATTATGACATTTGAACTCCTTCAAAACGGCACCCGCCTGTATCTGGACCGCTCCGCCTTTCCCCTGTCCACCGACGCGGTGCTCCTGGCGGACTTTGTCCGCCCGCCCCGGGGGGCGGCGGTCTGCGACCTCTGCGCCGGGTCCGGGGCGGTGGGTCTGCTGCTGCTGGACCGGGAGCCCGACTTGTCCGTCACGGCCCTGGAGCTCCAGGAAAGGGCCTGCGCTCTGATGGAGCGCAGCCGGGAGGAAAATCGTCTGGCGGAGCGCTTCCGGGTGCTGCAGGGGGATCTGCGGCAGATCCGAACCCTGCTGAAAGCGGGCAGCTTCACCCAGGTCGTCTGCAACCCGCCCTATTACCCCGTCGCCGGGGGCTATGTGCCCCGGGACGAGGGCCAAGCCGTCGCCCGGACGGAGCGCTGCTGCGGCCCCGCCGACTACTGCGGGGCGGCGGGCTGGCTGCTGAAGACCGGCGGCAGCTTCTGGCTGGTACACCGGCCGGAGCGGCTGGCGGAGCTTTGCCGCGCCCTCTCCGTCGCCGGGCTGGAGCTCAAGGGTCTGCGGCCGGTCTGCCCCGGGCCGGAGCGGGCCCCTTCCCTGCTGCTGCTCCGGGCCGTCAAGGGCGGCAAGCCGGGCCTTGCCTGGGACGCGCCTCTGATTCTCGCAAACCCCGACGGCACCCCCACGGCGGAATACCGGCGGATCTACCGCCTGCCCCCGCGTTCCCCGACCCCTGATCCCTGATCCTTGATCCTTGATCCTTGATCCTTGATCCCTGATCCCTACAAAACTGGAGGCCCCATGACCGGAACCTTATACCTGGTCCCCACGCCCATCGGCAATCTGGGGGACATTTCCCGGCGCTGCGCCGAGACTTTGGCGGCGGCGGATTTCATTGCCGCCGAGGACACCCGGGTGTCCTTGAAGCTGCTGAACCACCTGGAGCTGAAGAAGCCCCTGGTGAGCTACCACGAGCACAACAAAAAGGAGAGCGGCCCCCGGATTGTGGAGCGGCTGCTGGCCGGGGAGTGCTGCGCCCTGGTGACGGACGCGGGCTGCCCCGCCATCTCCGACCCCGGAGAGGATCTGGTGCGGCTCTGCGCCGAGGCCGGAGTCCCCGTCTGCGCCCTGCCGGGGCCCTGTGCCGCCATCACGGCCCTCTCCGTCTCCGCCCTGCCCACGGGGCGCTTCGCCTTTGAGGGCTTTCTGCCCGCCCAGAAGAAGGAGCGCCGGGCCCGGCTGGAGGGGCTGAAGCAGGAGGAGCGGACGCTGATCTTCTACGAGGCCCCCCACCATCTCCGGGGCACCCTGGCGGATCTGCTGGCGGCCTTCGGGCCGGAGCGGCCTCTGAGTCTCTGCCGGGAGCTCACCAAGCTCCACGAGGAGATCCGCCGCAGCACCCTGGGGGAGGCCGCGGCTTACTACGAGACCAACGAGCCCCGGGGGGAATACGTGCTGGTGCTGGGAGGCGCCGCCCCCAGACAGGCCGAGGCCGTCAGCCCGGAGCGGGCCGCGGAGCTGGCCCGGGCTCTGATTGCCGGAGGCGCCCGGACCAAGGACGCGGTGAAGCAGATCGCGGAGCAGACCGGCGTGGCCAAAAATACGCTGTACGCCCTGGTGGTTGGAAATTAAGCAATATTCGGGAAAAACGCGGGAAAAGCGGCCTGTCGGGCCGCTTTTCCCGCGTATTGCGTGGCTTTTCCGGTTTTATTGCTGCGTCTGGCTCGCCGTGTAGTTGGGATTGGGCCGCATGCTCTCCAGCAGGGCCTGGACGCCCTTGGTCTGCGCGCTGTTGGTCTGCCGCGCCATATAGCTCCAGGCCACGAAAACGCCCAGGGCCATGAACAGCAGCATTTTCAGCATTTCGGGAACAGACTCCTTGGTGACCTCCGGCTCAAAGAACACCTCGGCCGCCCAGCTCAAGACCTCCCCGAAGGGGGCGGAATACTCCCGCATCACGCTGAACACCAGGGTCAGGAACTCCATCAGCGGCACCGCGATGACGCTGAGCACGATGACAATGACGATGGAGAGCTTGTCCGTCTTGCCCTTGAAGAGCTTATAGCCCAGCATGGCGGCCACAGGCACCAGGGCGAAGAGCATGACGTAGAAGCGCTTCAGGAACACCAGGGTCAGCAGATTGACGCCGACCCCCACCAGCATCCCCAGCAGCGCCCCGATTGTGCCTGTGAGGTAGCTGCCGTTGTTTTCGTTCTCCTCCACCTTGGCCTGGGTCTCATAGCCCTCCCGCCGCACCGCGGAGGCGCAGACCGGCTGGAAGCCCACGAAGCCGGGCCTGTCCAGCAGGCAGAGGCTGTCCGGGTTGGACGCGCCGGTGACGGCGCAGGTATCGGCCGGGCCGACGCCGTTCTCCCGCAGGGCGGCGGTGACGGTGTCCAGGAAGGTCGTGATCTCCGGCAGCTCGTTCTCCACGTGGTTGAAGCGGAGCTGGCCCTGGAAGAAATTGGGCATCACGTTGGCCACCGCGGCCCGCTTGCCCAGCCTGGCCTGCAGGGCGCTTTTCAGGCTCTTCTTCAGCTCCTTGGAGCGGGCCGGGATCCGAATGGCCACGAAGATCCAATAGAGGCTGCCGCTGTAGTGGCGCAGGGTGACGGCGTAGTTGTGCCAGACGCCCACACAGTTGTTTTGATCCAGCGCCGTGAAGCCCAGGGGCGCCAGCTTGGCAAAAAACGGATTGTCCATGGTGATACTCCTCTCTTTTCCGGGTAAGATCCTGTGGGAAGCGGATAAGCAAAAATCCTCCACGCGAAAGCATGAAGGATTTTTGGTGACCCGTACGGGACTCGAACCCATGTTACCGCCGTGAAAGGGCGGTGTCTTAACCACTTGACCAACGGGCCTGGTAGCGGCAATCTGACTCGAACAGATGACAACACGGGTATGAACCGGGTGCTCTACCAACTGAGCTATGCCGCCGTATAGACGCCGCCCGGGCAATATGGGCTCGGAACAGCATAAAGGATTATAGCGGATCGAGGCGGATTTGTCAAGTATTTTTTTCAAATCCGCAAGGTTTTTTGTCGGGCGCTCCCGCCTGTCCCTTCCGGGCGGGCAGGAAAGGGGCCTGCGCCTCCCCCGCTTTCCGGCAAAAACGAAAAAACCCCTTCCGGTCTGAGCCGGAAGGGAATATTTTCGAACGCGAATTACGCCAGCTTGTTGAGCTTCAGGGTCATGCTGCTCTTCTTCCGGGCAGCGGTATTCTTGTGCAGAAGACCCTTGTTCACAGCCTGGTCCACGGACTTGACGGCAGCCTTGTAAGCTGCGTCAGCCGCCTCGCGATTACCTTCAAGGACAGCGGCGTCGAACTTCTTGATATCGGTCTTGAGGGCGGACTTGCCAGCCTTGTTTCTGGCATTGGCGACCTTGGAAAGCTCGACTCTCTTCTTAGCGGACTTGATGTTGGGCACGGTTACACCTCCTTGACTCGAAATCGTGGCACGGGCAGGCCCATGCAGACATGTATTATACTCGCTCCCGGCAAGAAAATCAATAGTTTTTTTACAAAAAATCGAAATATTTTCACAATATATTTCATGGGCGGCAGATCAAAAGCGCCCGAGGAGCTCGGGCGCTTTTGATCTGGCGGTATTTACAGGGCGGAGTAGCCGAAGCTGTTGACCAGGGCGTCCAGACGGCGGCCGGATTTGCAGTAGGGGCAGTCGCGGTAGTCGTAGCTGGCGTAGTCGGTCAGATCCCGGATATCGAAGACGGAGTGGACCGTGATGCCGGCGGACTCGGGCACGGTGCTGTAGAGGGCGGCGATGCCCGCGGCGTGGCCGCCGTAGTAGCGGATGGCCTCGATGGAGCGGTTGGCGGTAAAGCCGGTGGTGACGCTGGCCATCAGGATCAGCACGTGCTTATCCCGGATCAGAGGCTGGGCGTTATCCCGGAAGATGATCTGGCTGTTGGCGTTGTATTCCGGCTCCAGCACGCAGATTTCCCGGCCCGCGTTGACGCTGCGGGCGGCGCCCACCAGCTCCTTGGCCAGGCAGGTGCCGATGACGGCGGTGCCGTCCAGGCAGAGGATGGTGTCCACCAGATCGCTGCGATACTTGGGGGCCAGCTCCTTGGCCACGGCAATGGCCTCGTTCAGTCGGGTCTTCTGGATGGAGATGTCGATGTAGTAATTGATGTGGCTGTGGTTGGTGGCAAAGTGTCCGCGGGCTCCGCGAAGCGGCACGTTGCCGCGCTTCATAAGCTCTTTGATCTCGATCATAGTTCAGTCCTCCCTTTCTTGTTACATACGTGCTTGTGTTTACCGTGCTGGGAAAACAAAAAAGCGGGTCATGTACGGCGAATGAACATACGCCCCGAGCGCTTTTCTTTATTTTAACTCTTGCACGTGGGTTTTGTCAAGTACAACAGTGTTTCCGTTGACAAAAAAACAAATCTTGGGTATAATGATGAAAACCATTTTATAAGGGGGATTTTGGCATGAACACCGAAACCTTTATTCAAGCGATGGGCTATTTCTCCACCGTCTTGATTCTGATTTCTTTTTTGATGACCTCTGTGGTGAAGCTGCGGTTGTTCAATCTCATCGGCTCCGTCATCTTCGTGATCTTCGCCTTTCTGACGAAGTCCTATCCCACCGCCATCATGAACATCGGCCTGTGTCTCATCAACATCTACTTCCTGATCCGGCTGGCAAAGTCCAAAAATCTGACCCTGCACCTGCCCATCGAGCGCAACAGCGCCTATCTGCGGGAGTTTGTGCAGCTCTATCGGGAGGATATCCGGACCTTCTTCCCCGCCTTCGACCCGGCGGATGCCCGCTATGAGACCGCGTACTTTGTCTACTACGACATGAACCCCGTGGGCCTCATCATCGGCCACCGGACGGAGCAGGGCGCCCTGGACATCGTGCTGGACTACACCATCCCCAAGTACCGGGACGCCTCCGTGGGCCGCTATCTCTATCCCCATCTGCTGGGGGAGGAGGGCTTCACCGCCCTGGAGTTCCGCAACGCCGCGGAGAAGCACGAAAAGTACCTGCAAAAGATGGGCTTCCGGGCAGCCGACGGCTGCTACCGGCTGACAAAGAACGCCTAAGGCCATGAAGCTGCTGTACGCCGAGGATGAGCGCAGCCTCTCGGAGGCTGTGAAGGACGTGCTGGAATACCACAAATACCAGGTGGAGGCGGTCTACGACGGCCTCGACGCCCTGGCCTACGCCCAGAACGAGCGCTACGACGGCATCATCCTGGACGTGATGATGCCCGGCAAAAGCGGCTTCGAGGTGCTCCAGGCCCTGCGCGCCGCCGGGGACAAGACCCCCGTGCTGCTGCTCACCGCCCGGGGCGAGGTGGAGGACCGGATCCGGGGTCTGGATCTGGGGGCCGACGACTATCTGCCCAAGCCCTTCGCCATGGGAGAGCTCCTGGCCCGGGTCCGGGCCATGCTCCGCCGCCGGGAGGACTTCACCCCGGATCTGCTGCGCATGGGCAATCTCAGCCTGGACCGGCAGCGCTACACCCTCCGCTGCGGGGAGCAGAGCATGCTCCTGCCCAAGCTGGAATTCCAGCTCATGGAGCTCTTTCTGCTCAACCGGGGCATCTATCTGTCCACGGAGGATATCCTGGTGAAGCTCTGGGGCTATGACACCGAGTCCGAGCCCGGCATCGTCTGGGTCTACATTTCCTATCTGCGAAAAAAGCTGACCGCCCTGGGGGCCGACGTGCTGATCCAGGCCAAGCGGGGCATCGGCTACCGGCTGGAGCTGAAGTCATGATCCGAACGCTGAAACGAAAGTTCATCGCCGCGGCCATGGTGGCCGTGACGGTGCTGCTGGTGCTGCTGTTGGGGGCGCTGAACGCCGTCAACGCCTGGACCAGCGCCCAGGAGGCGAAGCGCCTGCTGGAAAACCTGGTGCTGCTGGAGGCCCAGGGCCGCCCGGAGCTGCCCCAGGGGCAGACTCCACCGGAGCTCCCGGAAAACCAGCCCCCGGCCATGCCCGGGGAGCAGGAGCCCGGCCCCGGAGGCCCCCAGGACAGCCCCCGCCTGGGCTTTATGCTGGGAGCTCTGACGGAAAACGACCGGATGGCGGCGGTATATTTTACCCTGCGGGTGCAGGACGGCGCCGTGCTGGCGGCGGACGTCGGCCGGATCTCCAATCTCAGCCAGGCGGAGGCCGCCGCCCTGGCGGCCCCGGTGCTGGCGGAGGGCCGCGAAGCGGGCCGGATTGACAGCTTCCGCTACGCCTCCGCCCTCGGCCCCGCGGGAGAGCGGGTCTACGTCTTTTTGGAGAATTCCAGCCGCCGGATGGCGGTGCTGCGGGTGGCGGCCCTCTCCGCCCTGGCGGGGCTGGGGGGCTGGCTTCTGATGCTGGCCCTGGTGACGCTGCTGGCAAAGCGGGCCATCGCCCCCATCGCGGAGAACATGGAGCGGCAGCGCCGCTTCGTCACCGACGCGGGCCACGAGCTGAAAACCCCCCTGGCCATTATCCAGGCCAACACCGAGGCCATGGAGCTGATCGCCGGGGAGAACAAATGGAGCCGCAACATCCTGGTCCAGACCCAGCGGCTGACGGAGCTCACCGCCAATCTGCTGACCCTGGCCCGGGCCCAGGAGCTGCCCGCCCCGGGCAGCCTGGTTCCGGTGGATCTGAAGGCGCTGGCGGAGAAAAGCGCCGCCATGTTCCGCATCCCCATGGAGCAGCGGGGCCTGCGGCTGGAGTCCGTCCTGGAGCCCGCCTCCGTCCGGGGGGACGAGTCCCAGCTGGCGGGGCTGCTCTCCATTCTCCTGGACAACGCCGTGAAGTACGCCGCCCCGGACTCCGCGCTGCGGCTGGCGCTCCGGACCGGGGAGAAAAGCTGCGTCCTGCGGCTGGAGAACGACTGCCCGGAGCTCCCCGACTGCCCCCCGGAGCGGCTCTTTGACCGCTTCTACCGGGACGACGCCGCCCGGACCCAGGAGGACGGCGCGGGCGGCTTCGGCATCGGCCTCTCCGCCGCCCAGGTCATCGTCCAGCGCCACCGGGGCCGCATCGAGGCGGAGTACCCCGGCCCCCGGCAGATTGCCTTCACCGTCACGCTGCCCCGGGCGGGCTGAGAATTGAGAATTGAGAATTGAGAATTGAAAATTGCGGTGTTTTCAAATTGCCATTTGAAAACGTTGGAAAGGGCGGACAAGTCTCGCTTGTCCGCCCTTTCCCTGCTCGCAACCCGTCCGAACCTCTGGGTAGGGACAAGCCTCGCTTGTCCGGTTTGCGCAGCAAACAATCGCCCGAAGGGCGATCCACCCCGGTCTCGTTCATCGGAGCCCTTCCGGTTGCGGCGGTCCGGCTGGATTTGCCTGCGGCAAATTGTCCGCCCAAGGCGGACCGGACAAGCACGGCTTGTCCCTACATTCCCTGATCCTTGATCCTTGATCCCTGATCCCTCGTCCGTGCGGGGTACGGCGGGCCGATGTGGGCATCGGCCCCTACAGGCGGGCTCATTTTATTCTTCAGCAGCGTTCGCCCCGGAAGAGGCTCCAGCAGTGGGTGCGCACGGCGTAGCGGACCCGCATGAGCCCCTCCCGCTCCTCGCTGCGGGTGCGGCAGGTGTACTCATAGGCCTCTACGTTGACGTATTTGATCTCCCGGCAGGCCAGAACCTCCAAAACCTGGACCCGGTGGACGCTGCTGTCGGCGTCCGCAAAGCGGAAGCGCAGGGGCTGGAGGCTCCCATCGGCGCTGCAGACCGAGATCATATCCACGTTGGTGCTGAACTCCATACCCCTCACCTCTCCTTCTGTCCGCATTATATCAAACATTTGTTTGATTGTCAAGAGTCCTCGGGAATTTCCATCCGGCCCCGCAATTGTCAACCACAAAGCAAAATTTTTAGTTGACATTTGACAGGTTTCGCGCTATGATATCCCTCGGCAAAAACAAAAAGGAGGAATTCCCATGTCCCATGAAAAGCTTGTGCGGCTGATTCTCTGCGCCATTTTCGCCGCCGTGTTGTGTATTTGCTCCCCCATCGTGATTCCCCTGGCGGGGCCGGTGCCCTTTGCCATGCAGATATTCGGGGTGATGCTCTGCGCCGTCACCCTGTCCTGGGGCAGCGCCCAGGTTTCGGTGCTGGTGTATCTGCTGATCGGCCTGTTTCTGCCCCTCTTCTCCGGCGGCAATACGGGCATCACCGCCATTCCCGGGCCCACCGGCGGCTATATCTGGTCCTATCTGCTGATGGTGCCGGTAATCCGGGGCTTCCGGGCCATTCCCGGGAAGACCCGCTGGCTGGAATACGCCCTGGCCCTCTGCGGCTGCGTGCTGGCCATCGCCCTGTGCTACGCCTGCGGCACGGTGCAGTTTTCCCTGATCACGGGCCGGAGCTTCCGGGAATCCCTGGGGGTCTGCGTGGTTCCCTTCATCGGCTTCGATCTCCTCAAGGCCCTGGCGGCCTCGGTGCTGGGCGTGGAGCTGGCCCATATTTCGAAAAAAGTATTGAAAATTGAGAATTGATTGACAGACCGGGGAAGCTGCGGTAAAATAACGGAGAACACAGACTCCGCGGATTGGAGGAATTTCCGTATGAAAACCCTGCTTCACGTCTGCTGCGCGCCCTGCGCCAATATGTGCATCGACAGCCTGCGGCAGGACGGCCAGGAGCTGACGGCTTACTGGTACAACCCCAACATCCATCCCTTTACCGAATACCGCGCCCGCCGCAACTGCCTGCGGGACTACGCCGCCTCCATCGCCCTGCCTCTGGTGGAGCAGGACGACTACGGCCTGCGGCCCTTTGTCCGAGCCGTGGCGGAGGACATCGAGGGCCGCTGCGTCAAGTGCTACGAGATGCGGCTCTTCGCCGCGGCGGACTACGCCGCCCAAAACGGCTTCGACAGCTTCACCTCCTCCCTCTTCATCTCCCCCTATCAGAACCACGAGCTGCTGAAGGAGGTGGCGGAGCGGGCAGCCGACGAATTCCACGTCCGCTTCCAGTACCGGGACTTCCGGCCCCTGTTCCGCCAGGGCCAGGAGCGGGCCCGGGAGCTGGGGTTTTATATTCAGAAGTACTGCGGCTGCGTCTTCTCCGAGCAGGAGCGATATTTAAAGCCGTCAAAGATCATCCGTTGAGCGCATCTGCCTCGGAGCACCACCTCATCCGTCATCCGCCTTGCGGGGGACGGCGGATGCCACCTTCCCCTCAAGGGGAAGGCTCGGGCTGCGTCTTCTCCGAGCAGGAGCGATATCTGATGCCGTCAAAGATCATTCGATAAGGAGGATCGCTTATGCCGCTGTTGATCCTTCGGGAGCCGGGGATCCGGCCTCTCGACGCAGCCGCCTGCGAAGCCGCGTCCGGCCTTCGCGCTTACTACGATTTCTGCCTCAGCCGCGCCGTGGAGGCCGGGCGCGAGAACCTGTTCCTGCCCCTGTATCCTGCCGAGGGCGGGCAGGAGGAGGCGCTGCATCAGGCCGTCCAGGTTATCGGCTCGTTTTTGGAACGCCACGAGCTGCACGTCATTCTGACCGTCCCCACCGTCGGGAAGCCCCAGCCTCCGGGTCCGCGCTTTTCCCCGGTGCTGCGTTATCTGGATCGATTTTCCTCCCTTCCTTCGTCTTTTCCGATCCAGGCGCAGTATGCCGCGGCGCCCGCCGTGCCGCCCCCTGCCGTCAAGCCGAGGAAGACAAAAAAATCCATCTTCTCCCGCCCCGGGAGAGGCAAGGCGGACAAGGCCTCGGAGCCCATGGAGGAAGCCGTCCTCGAATCCGCCGCCATGCCGGCCTCCGGCTTTTACGCCGCCGAAGATCTGGACCGTCGGCTGCGCTGTCTGGACGAGAGCTTCTCCCAGATGCTGCTGCGGAAGATTGACGAAAAGGGCATAAAGGACTCCGACTGCTACAAGCGGGCCAACGTGGACCGGAAGCTCTTTTCCAAGATCCGCTCCGATCCCATGTACAGGCCCTCCAAGCCCACGGCCATTGCCTTTGCCATTGCCCTGGAGCTGCCCCTGGAGGAGGCCCGGGAGCTGCTGATGAAGGCGGGCTACGCCCTGTCCCACAGCAACAAATTCGATATTATCATTGAATACTTCATCTCCGCCGGGAACTACAACATCTTTGAGATCAACGAGACCCTCTTCGCCTTCGACCAGAGCCTGCTGGGGGCGTAATCCGGAGCTCCCATGGAAAGATTGAAAACGCGTTCCATGGGAGTTCCGCGTAAAATGTCGCTTTCCAGGCGACCAAACGCCGCCCTCCCTGTGGTTTAATTTGGGTGTAATCCAAAATAAACTGCAGGGAGGGCTATTTCATGAAACAGGAAATCAAGCAGAAGGAAAACAACATTACCGAGCTGGTCTTCATTCTGGACCGCAGCGGCTCCATGGCGGGGCTGGAGGGCGACACCATCGGCGGCTTCAACGCCATGATCGAGAAGCAGAAGAAGCAGGACGGTCTCTGCTTCGTTTCCACGGTGCTCTTTGCCAACGAGTCCCAGGTCATCCACGACCGGGTCCGGCTGGACCAGGTCCGGCCCATGACGGACAGGGACTACAGCGTGGGAGGCTGCACCGCTCTGATCGACGCCATCGGAGACGCCATTCACCACATCGGCAATATCCACAAGTACGCCCGGCCCGAGGACCTGCCCGCCCACACGGTCTTCGTCATCACCACCGACGGCATGGAGAACGCCAGCCGCCGCCACAGCGCCCAGGAGGTCCGCCGCGCCATTGAGCGGAAGAAGGAGGAGGCCGGGTGGGAATTCCTCTTCATCGGGGCCAACATCGACGCCGTGGAGACCGCGGGCCGCTTCGGCATCGCCCCGGACCGGGCGGTGAACTACCGCGCGGACAAGAAGGGCACCAACGTCCTCTACGCCTGCGTCAGCAAGGCCGTGGGCAGCATCCGCTCCAACGCCCCCATGCGGGCCAACTGGTCGGAGGAGATCGCGGCGGACTACGCGTCCCGAAAGTAAATGCGGCAGGGCGGCCGGAGCTCAGGCCGCCCTGCTTTTTTTCAGCTCTCCGTGAACAGCTCCCGGCACAGCAGCTCCGTTTGCCGGGTGACGGCGGCAAAATCCACGGCGGGACGGTAGAGCTCCTCCAGCAGATCGTGCCGGGCCTTGGCCCGCCGGAGCCAGGCCACGGACTGGTCCAGCAGCCGCCGCTCCAGCCCCGCCAGCTCCCCCAGGGCGTTTTTCAGCTCGTCGGGCAGCTCCGCCTCCAGAGCCGCGTCCAGATCCAGCCGCAGCATGGCCTGCCGGGGCCCCGGAAAGGCCGGGTGGACCCGCAGCCAGCCCAGGCCCCGCTCCGGCACCAGGACCCCCTGCACCCCGTCCGGGTCCAGGGGGTCCATGGCCAGAATCAGGCTCTCCCCCGCGCTTCGGTGCCGCTCCGCCAGCTCCCGCAGCAGGCCGCCCCCCACGCCGCTGCCGTCGAGAATGGCCCAGATCCGCCCCTCCCCCGGGGCCAGGGACAGCAGGCCCTGGGGAGTGACGCCGCTGAGGTAGATCCGCCGCTCCGGACCGGGGCTCTTGGCCTTGGGCAGGGCCCCGTCCACAAGCTGGCCCAGGGCCTCCTCCGTCACGGCCCGGATCCGCTCCCGGCCCAGGAGCTGCCGCCTTGCCCGGGCCAGGGAGGCGGCGGCCCGGAGGCAGCCGTAGGCGGGGCCGTAGCAGGCGGCGTTGGCCGCCTTGGCCGCCCGGATGGCGGGAATCAGCGGCCGCAGCTCCGCCTCCCGGTAGCAGCGGCCCAGGTTTAGGTAGTTGGCCCCGCAGCCGCAGAGGGCGGGCTCCACCACGTGGGGGGCGGTGCCGTCCACCAGGGCCAGGCCCAGCTCCGGGATCACCAGCCCGTCCAGGGAGTCCGGGTCCGAGGAGCAGAGGATCCGCTCCACGCCCCAGCCGTACTCCTCCGCCCGGGCGGCCAGGGTCTTCATGAGGGTGGATTTTCCGCAGCCGGAGCCTCCCTTGAGAATCAGAAGCCGTTGAATCCGGGGGTCGTTTTGCAGGCTGGCGTACTCCGAGCGAAAGCCCTCGGGGGTATTGGCCCCCAAAAAGTAGCTGTCTGTCAAGCCCATCACACTCCTTCCCTTCATTATATACAAAATCGGGCTCCGGCGTTCAAATCGGGGCTTGCGCGGGAGATTGCCTTGTGGTATAGTGGAAGCAATCTGACAGGGAGGCTTTGCCATGACGGAACAGGAAAAGATGCTGCGGGGGATGCTCTACGACCCCACGGACAAGACCCTTTCTCAGCTGCGGCTGCGGGCCCACCGGCTCTGGCAGGAATACAATCTGCTGGCGGAGACGGACCCCCGCCGGGCCGCCATTTTTGACGAGCTCTGCCCCCACCATGGGCCGGACTGCTTTCTGGCGGGGCCCGTGTACATCGACTACGGGGTTTTCACCACCTTCGGCGCCCGGGTCTACGCCAACTTCAACTTCACGGTGCTGGACACCTGCCCCGTCACCATCGGGGACGACGTGATGTTCGGCCCCAACTGCTCCCTGCTGACCCCCCTGCATCCCCTGCTGCCCCAACAGCGGAACGCCCGGCGGCGGGCCGACGGCAGCCTCTACGATCTGGAATACGGGGCGCCCATCGTCATTGAAAGCGACTGCTGGATTGCCTCCGACGTGAAGATTCTGGGGGGCGTCACCATTGGCCGGGGCTCCGTCATCGGAGCCGGCAGCGTGGTGACCCGCAGCATCCCCGCCGGGGTGCTGGCCGCCGGGAACCCCTGCCGGGTGATCCGGCCCCTGACGGAGGCGGATCTGCTGGAAAATCCTTGATATTTTCCGACACCTGTGATATAATGAATAGAACGATTGAAATAACAGAGGTGACCACAATGGAACCGAAAAAGATTATGCTCTCCGGCATCAAGCCCAGCGGCGATCTGACCCTGGGCAGCTATCTGGGGGCAATCCGCAACTGGAAGGACCGGGCGGCCGAATATGACTGCTATTACTTTATGGCGGACCTGCACGCCATCACCGTGCGCCAGAACCCCGCCGACCTGCGCCGCCGCACCATGGAGCAGCTGGCTCAGTACATTGCCTGCGGCCTGGACCCGGAGCAGAACACCCTCTTCATCCAGAGCCACGTACACCAGCACGCGGAGCTGGGCTGGGTGCTCAACTGCTACGCCATGTTCGGGGAGCTCTCCCGGATGACTCAGTTCAAGGACAAGAGCGCCAAAAACGCCGACAACATCAACGGCGGCCTGTTCACCTATCCCTCCCTGATGGCGGCGGACATCCTGCTCTATCAGCCGGACTACATTCCCGTGGGCGAGGATCAGAAGCAGCACGTGGAGCTGACCCGGGACATCGCCACCCGCTTCAACCACCTCTACGGCGACACCTTCAAGCTGCCGGAGCCCTACATTCCCAAGGTGGGCGCCCGGATCATGAGCCTGGCCAACCCCGAGGCCAAGATGTCCAAGTCCGAGAACGACGATCCCGGACGGGTGACCCTGATGGATCCCCCGGACTTCATCATGCGCCAGTTCAAGCGGGCCATCACCGACTGCGACGCCTGCGTCCGCTATGACCCGGAGAACAAGAAGGGCATTTCCAATCTGATGACCATCTACGCCGCCTGCACCGGCAAGAGCTTTGCCGAGATCGAAACCGAATTCGACGGCAAGGGCTACGGCGACTTCAAGTCCGCCGTGGGCGAGGCCGTGGTGGACATGCTGAGCCCCATCCGGGAGGAGGCCGGCCGCCTGATGAAGGACAAGGCCTATCTGGAAGCCGTGTGCAAAAACGGCGCGGAGAAGGCCGGCTATATTGCCAACAAAACCCTGCGCAAGGTCTATAAAAAGGTAGGCTTCGTGGCAAAGCCCGGCTGAGCCGAAGGAGATTAGAAACAGCTATGATCTTAGATATCAATTTTCTGCTGCGCGTAGGCGCGGCCCTGCTGACCGCCGGGATCCTTTCCTTCCTGGCCACGCCTCTGGTGAAGCATCTGGCCCAGCGGGTGGGCGCCATGGACGTGCCCAAGGACAACCGCCGGATGCACAATCACCCCATTCCCCGGATGGGCGGCCTGGCGATTTTCCTGGGCTTCCTGCTCTCCACCCTCTTTTTCTGCCGGGAGCTGGACCAGGGACTGAAATCCATTCTGCTGGGCTCCATTGTCATTGTGATTCTGGGCGTCTTTGATGACCGGAACGCCCTGGGGGCCAAGCTGAAGCTGGTGGTCCAGCTGATTGCCGCCGCCATCGTGGTCTTCTACGGGGACCTGCGGATTGACCGGCTCACCAATCCCTTCGGCTCCAGCCTCTATTCCTACTGGGATTTTGGGATCCTGTCCTATCCCATCACCATCATCTGGATCGTAGCCATTACCAACGCCGTCAACTTCATCGACGGCCTGGACGGGCTGGCCTGCGGCGTCAGCTGCATTTCCTCCCTGAATCTGCTGGTGATCGCCCTGCTGGTCTCCGACGCCGAGGTCTCCATCCTTATGGCGGCCCTCACCGGAGCCTGCCTGGGCTTCGTCCCCTATAACTTCAACCCCGCCAAGATCTTCATGGGGGACACGGGCTCCACCTTCCTGGGCTTTATGCTGGCTACCATCTCCATCCAGGGCCTGTTCAAGGCCTACACGGCCATTTCCTTCATCGTGCCCTTCCTGCTGCTGGGCCTGCCCATCTTCGACATCTGCTTTGCCGTGATCCGCCGGGTGGCCAGCGGCCGCAGCCCCATGGAGGCCGACCGGGGCCACTTCCACCACCGGCTCATCGACATGGGCTTCAGCCAGAAGCAGTCGGTGGCCATTGCCTATGTGCTCACGGGCATTCTGGGCCTGGCGGCGGTGCTGCTCACCGTCTCCGGCGCCATGAAGACTCTGATCATGCTGGGCGCCATTCTGGTGGTGGGCGCCATCGGCATCCGCATCATCATGGGAGGCGCGCCCCGGGCCAAGTTCTGGCACCACGTCAAGCACGGGGGCCCGGATCCCCGGCAGGAGGCCGCCCAGCCGGAGGCCGCAGCCAAGGACGCCCCGCAGAAGCAGGAGGAGAACCATGAAGAAGCTTAAAGTTCTGTCCGTCTTCGGCACCCGGCCCGAGGCCATCAAAATGGCCCCCCTGGTGAAGCACCTGGCCGGTCTGCCGGAATTTGAGAGCCTCTGCTGTCTGACAGGCCAGCACCGGCAGATGCTGGACTCCGTCATGGAGATCTTCCGGCTGAAGGGCGACTACGATCTGAACATCATGCAGGCCCGCCAGACCCTCTCCTCCATCACCAGCCGCACCCTGCTGGGCATGGAGCAGGTGCTGGAGGAGGCGAAGCCGGACCTGGTTCTGGTCCACGGCGACACCTCCACCACCTTTGCCGGGGCCCTGGCCGCCTTCTACCACCGGATCCCCGTGGGCCACGTGGAGGCCGGACTGCGGACCTGGGACAAGTACTCCCCCTACCCGGAGGAGATGAACCGGACCTTGGTGGGAGACATCGCGGAGCTCCACTTCTGCCCCACGGTGAACAATCTCCGCAATCTGGAGCGGGAGGCCATTGCCGGGGACAAGTTCATCACCGGCAACACCGTCATCGACGCCATGAAGACCACGGTGCGGGAGGACTTCGTCTTCTCCGTGCCGGAGCTGAACGCGCTGGACTTCACCCATCGCCGGGTCATTGCCGTCACCTGCCACCGCCGGGAGAACTACGGCGAGCCCATGCGAAACATCATGGAGGCGCTCCGGGAGCTGGCCGCCGCCCACCCGGAGGTGGAGCTGGTCTACCCCGTCCACCTGAGCCCCGTGGTCCGGGACTGCGTGTTCCCCATTCTCCGGGATCAGCCCCGGGTTCATCTCATCGACCCCATCGACGTGGAAAACATGCACAATCTCATGGCCCGCTGCCACTTCGTCATGACAGACTCCGGCGGACTCCAGGAGGAGGCCCCCGCCCTGGGCAAGCCGGTGCTGGTGCTGCGCCGGGAGACCGAGCGCCCCGAGGCCGTCCGGGCCGGGACCGTCAAGCTGGCCGGGGTGGAAAAGCAAAGGATCCTGACCCTGGCCGAGGAGCTGCTGACAGACGAGGCCGCCTACAGCGCCATGGCCCACGCGGTGAATCCCTACGGCGACGGGCACGCCTGCGCCCGCATCGCCCAGGGCATACTCTGGCACTTTGGCCGGATCGCGGAAAAGCCCGCCGACTTTGACAGCGGGCTGTAAACCCCGGGAAGCCCGCCGGATCTCGCGGACAGGCAGCGCCTGCCCCTGCAAAACAAATGAGGTGAGACTATGAAAATGCGACTGCTGCCCCTTTTGCTGGCCCTTCTGACGCTGCTGAGCGCCTGCTCCGGCGAGCCCGCGGCCAGCACCGCCGTCTCCACCCCCGCCCCGGAAACCCGGGCGGAGAGTACCGCCCCCGCGGAAACCGAGGCCCCCGCCTTCCAGCCCCTTCACCTGCTGGACCGGGAGGACTGCGCCTTCACCGTGACGGACATCACCGTGGACGACGTGTGGGGCTATACCTTCCACGTGCGCTGTGAAAACCGCACGGAGGGCTCCCTGTTCTTCCAGATCCCCACAGCCTCCTGCCGGGGCTGGCTGCTGAGCGCCGACTGCTCCCTCATCGTAGGCGCCGGGCAGACCGCGGACTCCGACTTCAACATCTGGCCCTCCGATCTGGCCCGCTGCGAGATGGAGAGCCTGGATGAGCTGCGCTTCCGGCTCAGCGTGACGGATCCCGACAACTACAGCGCCGGGCCCGTGGCCGAGACGGACTGTGTCCTCTATCCCACCGGCCTGACGGAGCAGGAGCTCGGCCCCTCCCCCGTCCATCGGGAATGGGAGCACGAGGCGGTCTGTGCCGACACCGAGGACTTCCTCTTCGCCATCTGCGGCCAGGACGCTGACAACATCTGGACCTACAATCTGACCCTGTATATTGAGAACAAATCCCAGCAGGATCTGACCTTCTCCTGGAAGGATGTGGAGGTCAACGGCCAGGAGGCCGACCCCTGGTTCTATTACACCGTCCCCGCCGGGCTCAAGGCCTGCTTCAACCTCTATTTCAGCGAGGACGAGATGAAGGCCAAGGAGATCGAGTCCCTGGATTTCGTGGGCTTTACCCTGGTGGTGACCCCCGCCGACAGCTTCCAGGAGCTGTATCGGGAGGTTTTCGGCTACACCGTAGAGTAGTCTTCCAAGCAAAACCCGGAGCCGCAGGCGCGGCTCCGGGTTTTGCTTTCCCCCGGGCTACAGCCAGAAGTAGAGCCCGATCGCCATCAGCAGCTCCGTAGGAGCCGCCCCGTCCTGCTTCATGGAGAGCAGAAGAATTGCCAGAATCAGCAGATCCTCGCTGTCCAGACCGTGGGGCAGCAGCTGGCTAAGCAGCCCGCCGGGGCCCAGCAGACCCCCGAAGAGCGGGGGCGGCGGCGGGGCGGGGCGGAAGCGCATGCGGCGGCCGGGCTCGGGACCGGAACCCGGGACAAAACGGGGCGGGTCGAAGCCCGGGCGGGGCTCTGCCGCCGGGCCGGGGCGGGGCTCCGCCGGAGGCGGTATCGGCGGCGGGGGCGGGCTATGTTCCTCCGGCGGCGGAGGTGGCGGCCTGCTCTGGGCCCGGCGCAGATCCCCCGCGTCCGGCAGCTCCCGGCGGTCATAGCCGCCGTTTCCGTTGGGGGTGTAGCGGCTATACATGGCCTTCCCTCCCCCGGCGCAGGAGCTGTCCCGCCAGCCGGGCCAGCTTCGCCGCCCGGAGGGCCCTGTCCGCCTTGGCCTGGCCCGAAGGCCCCAGGGAGGGCCGCAGGGCCCCCAGGACTTGATTCTCCCGGCCCTGCATAGCAGAGAGGCCCGTCATCAGCCTGCCCAAGTCCAGGCCGTCCGGAATGGGAAAGGGTATTTGGGAGGCGGGCGCCTCGGGCGGGCGGCCGGTGGCCGCCCCTACGGGGGAGGCGGCTGCGTTTGGCGGGCGGCCGGTGGCCGCCCCTACGGGGGAGGCGGCTGCGTTTGGCGGGCGGCCGGTGGCCGCCCCTACGGGGGAGGCGGTCTCGGTTTTGTCGTCCTGAGCGAAGCGCAGCGAAGCCGAAGGACCCGTTCTCCCGTCCCCGGTTCCCGATTCCCGGTTCCCGATTTCCTGACCTGTTGCCTCCGACTGGCGGCCAATGGCCGCCGCTACGGGGGAGGCGGGCGTCTCCTCCGGGGGCTTCAGCCCCAGGGACTCCGCCAGGGCGGCGATTTGGGCCATCCGCGCCGGGTCCGACAGGACGCTCTGCAGCGTGGCTTGCAGCTCCTCCATCTCACAGCTTCGCCTCCAGCTCCTGGGTCAGGCGCTCCGCCTCCGGCCCCGCCAGCAGGGGGCCCAGGGCCTCCCGGACCCCCTCCGGCCTTCCCTGCCGCAGAGCCTCCGCCGCGGCCCGCAGTCCGGCGCCGCCGTCGGCCTGCAAAAGCCGCAGCAGGGCCCGGCCCTCCGGCCCCGCCAGCAGCGCCTTGAGCCGGGCCGGATCCGGGCTCGAATTGGAAAATTTTTGTGACCGGTCAAGCATTTTCTTGCCTCCTATGAAATTATCTGCTATAATAGGATATGCAAGAAAACCAGAAAGGTGCGGCTATGAAGATTATCGTTTTTTCCGACTCCCACCGGGAGCTGGACGGGATGCGGCAGGTCATCCGGCGGGAGAAGCCCGACTACGTCTTCCACCTGGGAGACCACGACAGCGACGCCGAGATCATCAGCCGGGAGTTTCCGACCTTGCCGGTGGCTATGGTCCGGGGCAACTGCGACGGCTGGAGCGAGACCCCCAAGACTCTCTGCTTCACCCTGGGAGGCAAGCGCTTCTTCCTCTGCCACGGCCATACCTACGGGGTCAAGAGCGGCTATCTCCGGATCATTTACGCTGCCCGGGAGCAGAACGCCGACGTGCTGCTCTTCGGCCACACCCATGAGGCCTATTACGAGCGGGCGGAGCTGCCCGGGGACCGGGCGCTCCACATTCTGAACCCCGGCTCCTGCGGATACGGCTATCGGCCCAGCTACGGGAGGATCCTTCTGGACGCGGGCAAAATCCGGGAGATCGGCTGCCATACCATATAGACGTTGAACTCTGTACTTTGAACCGCGTCCGTGCATGGTGCGGCGGGCGGCCAATGACCGCCCCTACGGCGCTCTGAACCCTGAACTCTGAACTCTGAACTCTGAACTCAAACCAAACGAGGTGCATATTATGATTCTCGCCATTGACATTGGAAACAGCAACATCGTGCTGGGCTGCATCCGGGAGGGCAAAATCCTGTTTGAGGCCCGGATGGCAACGGATCGCATCAAAACCGCCGACCAATACTGCGCCGAACTGAAGACCATGCTGGGGCTCTTCGACGTGGTCCCGGCGGACATTGAGGGCAGCATCGTCTCCTCCGTGGTGCCCCTGGTGCAGCAGGTCATCGTCCGGGCCGTGGAGCGGCTGACGGGCAAGCCCTGTCTCACCGTGGGCCCCGGTCTGAAAACCGGGCTCAACATCAAGATCGACAACCCCGCCCAGGCGGGCAGCGACCTGATCGTGGGGGCTGTGGCGGCCATCGAGGCCTACGGCGCCCCCGTGTGCATCATCGACCTGGGCACCGCCACCACCATCTGCGTGGTGGACCGGGAGGGGGCCTTCCGGGGCGGCGCCATCGCCCCCGGGGTGATGCTCTCCCTCAACGCCCTCTCCGGCGGCACAGCCCAGCTCCCCGGCATCAGCCTGGAGCAGCCCCGCCGGGCCATCGGCAGCAACACCGTGGACTCCATGCGCAGCGGCCTGCTGCTGGGCTCCGCCGCCATGCTGGACGGCATGGTGGAGCGGATGGAGGCGGAGCTGGGCTACGCCCTGCCGGTGGTGGCCACCGGCGGCCTGGCCAAGGCCATTGTGCCCCTGTGCCGGCGGGATATGGTCATCGACGAGAACCTGCTGCTGACGGGGCTGTATCTGCTCTATCAAAAGAACACCCAGCGGGCGTAACAGCGCGGCCCCGGCTGTCCTTATGCCAGGCACATCACCATCACGGCGCAGAGGATGAAGCAGGCCCCCAGGCCGATGGTGGCCAGGGCCTCCAGGAGGGTGTTCGCCAGGGCTCTGCGGCGTCTGGCCCGCAGCCGGGCGGCCCGCTCCGGGCTCAGCGGCGGCAGCATGCGGATCGCGGCATGATTGTTTATGGGCTTGGACATGGTCATGGTATCGGTCATCTTTGGTTCCTCCGTTTCTGAATGTTTCATCGTATCTCGGATTTCTTCCGTTTACGTTCCTATCATACAATCTCTACGGTCCCATAATATGGACAGAAAGGAGTTTTTATGAAAGAATTTTACTTCCCTGCGCGCAGGGACGCCAAAATCCACTGCTGCCAGTGGGTCCCGGAGGGCAAGATTCGGGGCATCATCCAGATCGTCCACGGCATCGCGGAGTACGCCGCCCGCTATGACGAGCTGGCGAGGTTCTTCACCGACCACGGCTTTGTGGTGGTGGCCGAGGATCACATGGGCCACGGCGGCTCCATCTCCAGGGAAATCCCCCAGGGCTGCTTTGCCGACGGCTGGCTCGCCGCCGTCTCCGACACCTATCGGCTGATGCAGATGACCAAGGAGGAGTACCCCGACCTGCCCTATATCCTCTACGGCCACAGCATGGGCTCCTTCATGACCCGCACCCTGCTCTACACCTACCCCGACGCCGGGCTCAAGGCCGTCGTCATCAGCGGCACCGGCTGGATGCCCAAGGCCGTGCTGCGGACAGGCCGGGCCGTCTGCGCCGCCGAGGGCAGGCGCAAGGGCATGGACAGCTGCTCCCCCATGATCGACAAGCTGATGTTCGGCTCCTACAACAAGGGCTATGAGAACCCCCGGACCCCCGTGGACTGGCTGAGCCGGGACGCCGCCGAGGTGGACAAGTACATCGCCGATCCCCTGCTGGGCTTCCCCGCCTCCATCGGGCTGGCCCGGGAGATGCTGGGGGGTATGCTGATGAACGAGGACAAAAAGAACCTGGACAAGATGCCCAAGGACCTGCCCGTGCTCTTCGTCAGCGGCGACAAGGACCCCGTGGGCGGCAACGGCAAGGGCGTGCGCCAGGCCTATGAGGCCTTCAAGGCCGCGGGCATGCAGGACGTGCGCCTCAAGCTCTACCCCGACGGCCGCCACGAGATGCACAACGAGCTCAACCGGGAGGAGCTGCACCAAGACGTGCTGGCCTTCCTGGAGGACGTGCTGAAATAAGGGAGCGGAAAAAGTCGGCCCTGTCCGGTCTATTGTCCGCATTATGGGACATTAGACCTGCTATTATAGGCTCAGAAGCCAAGAGAAAGGATCTGAGCTTATGTATTACGGATATGAGATCATTCCGGTCCGGGGCCACTACGAGGTCTACGACGCGGATGGACGTTTCGTCTGCTCCGCCGACACCAAATCCGAAGCGCTGGCGGAGCTCAGCGCCGCCTGACGCCAAGCGGGCGGCCGATGACCGCCCCTACGGGACACGGGCGGCCAATGACCGCCCCTACGGGTATGCGGGCGGCCAATGACCGCCCCTATGGGACACGGACGGCCAATGACCGCCCCTACGGGGCGCGCACTGCGCGCCAATGCGAAAGCTATGCCAAATTATAAACTCATATTGCAATATGACGGCAGCCGCTACCGGGGATGGCAGCGGCTGTCCGGCGTGGAGATGACGATCCAGGGCAAGCTGGAGACCCTGCTGAGCCGGGTCTTCCAAGAGCCGGTGGAGGTCCAGGGCAGCGGGCGCACCGACGCCGGGGTTCACGCCCTGGGCCAGGTCGCCTCCTTCCGCACGGTCCGGAACCTGGCTCCGGAGGAGCTGCTGGCCGCCCTGCGGCAATATCTGCCCGAGGATATCGGGGCCGTCAGTCTCGCCTACGCGCCGCCCCGTTTCCACGCCCGGCTTTCCGCGGCGGAGAAGCGCTACCGCTACCGGGTCTGGGTCACGGAGGCCCCCTGCGTTTTCCAGCGGCGCTACCTCTACGTGCTGCCCGGGGACTACTCCCTGCCGGCCATGGAGGCCGCGGCCCGGCTGCTGGAGGGCAGCCACGATTTCCGGGCCTGCTCCGCCGTGAAAACCGACAAGTCCACGGTGCGGACCCTCTCCCGCGTCGAGATTCGCCGGGTGGGGGACGAGCTGGACTTCGACTTCAGCGCAGACGGCTTTTTGCACCACATGGTCCGCATCCTCACCGGCACCCTGCTGGAGGTGGGCCGGGGAAACCGAACGCCGGAATCCGTTGCGGAGCTGCTGGCAGGCGGCCCCCGCTCCGCCGCGGGCTTCACAGTTCCGGCAAAGGGACTGTGCCTCATGGAGGTAAGATACGAATGAACATCCAAATATTCGGAACGGCCAAAAGCTTTGACACAAAAAAGGCCGAGCGCTGGTTCAAGGAGCGCAGGGTCAAATATCAGTTCATCGACATGAAGCGCTACGGGCTCTCCGGCAGGGAGTTTGACGCCGTGCTGCGGGCCGTGGGGGGCGTGGACAAGCTGGTGGACTGGGACGCCAAAAGCCCGGAGCTGGATCTGCTCCGCTATCTGGGCAGCGAGACCGCCAGGGAGGATAAGGTCTATGAAAACCAGGACCTGATCCGCCTGCCGGTGGTCCGAAACGGAAAAAAGGCCACCGTGGGCTACGCCCCGGAGACCTGGAAGCAATGGGAGGAAGCGGACAAATGAAAAATCCGGCAAAGCTCTTGCAGCTCAAAAAACAGTACAGCGCCTTTCTGGACCGTCACCCCAAGTTTATGCGCTATCTGGCCTACATCACGGACCACTATATGGAAGAGGGCGCGGTTTTGGACGTGACCGTCACGGACGCGGCGGGCAAGTCCCTCCACGGCAACGCCAAGCTCAGCGCCGAGGACGTGGCCTTCCTCCAGGAGGTCCGGCGGATGCTGGGAGGAGAATAAAACAAATCGGGGTTTGTCTGATTGTAGTGCCGGCAATCTGCCGGCTGTAAGGGTAAGCCGGTGCGGATCGGGCCGGCAGATTGCCGACACTACAGACTTACAAATCCGTATTGAGGGAAGCTATGAACTACGATCTGAGCTCTGTCTATCACGGTTCTGTGCCGCCTCTGCTGGCGGAGCTGGCGGCGACGCCGCCCATGCTGCGGCTGAAGGACGTGGGGATGAACTGCGGCTGCGAGTACACGGCCTTCCCCCGCTTCGCCAACGGGGGCCGCTATTCCCGCTGGCTCCACAGCCTGGGGGTGGGGCTCATCGTCTGGCATTTCACCGAAGACCCGGCCCAGGCCGCGGCGGGGCTGCTCCACGACGTTGCCACCCCCACCTTTGCCCACGTGGTGGACTTCCTCCGAGGGGACTATCTGGCCCAGGAGGCCACCGAGGAGGGCACCCGGGCCCGCATTGCCGGCAGTCCGGAGCTCCGGGCCGTGCTGACCCGCTACGGCCTGGACGTCGAGGCGGTCTGGGACTACCACCGCTACCCCATTGCGGACAACGACAGCCCCCGGCTTTCAGCCGACCGGCTGGAATACAGCCTGGGCAACGCCCTGCGCTGGGGCCTTCTCTCCCGGGCGGAGGCCGCCGCGATCTACGCCGACCTGCGGGTGGGCGAGGCCGAGGACGGGGCGGCGGAGCTGGTCTTTCAGCACCCGGAGCCCGCGGCAGCCTTTGCCCGGGCGGCCCTGGAATGCGCCGGGATCTACGTCTGCGACGCGGATCGCTGCGCCATGCAGCGGCTCTGCGAGCTGCTGGGCAGGGCCCTGGCCCGCGGCGTCCTCTCCCCCGCCGATCTGGAGGGCAGGGAGCTGCCGCTGATTGAAAAGCTGCTGGCCTCCCCCCTGGCGGGGGAATGGCTGGCCTTCCGGGCCATGCGGCGGACCCTGCGGGCGGAGACCCCGCCGGATGGCCGTCCCTGGCGGCAGATTCCGGCGAAAAAACGCCGCATCGACCCGCTGACCCAGGGGCTGGGCCGTTCCAGCGCCTGGGACGCCGAATTCGCGGCGGCGCTGGCCGCCTTTCTGGCCCAGCCCCAGACCGAATGGCTGCTGGCGGAGTAAAAACTGCATGGAAAAGGCGCCCCGAGGCGCCTTTTTCATTTCTTTTCCGTCTTTTTTTCGGAAACTTGTCAACCGTTTTTCAAAATCTGTCATCTATAGATATAGAGGCCCGGAGGGGAGGTGACGGAGGATGAAGGATGCGGACTTTTTGCGCTCCTACCGCGCTGTGATCCGCAGCTATCGGCTGGGGCCGGGCCCGGCGGCCCGGATTCTGAAGGCCGTGCTGCGGCGGCTCGCAGCCCCGTCCCAGGGCGGCCAAGCCCCCGGCGCGCAGGAGCAACCACTCAGGAGGAACGGCCCATGAAGCAGACAGATGGCGCTCTGCCCACCCAACGCGACTTTCCCGCTCTGACAGCCCGGGCCCTGGCCGGAGATCAGGGGGCCTATACCGCGCTCTATGAGGCCACGGCCCAGGAGGTCTACCGCAGCATCCACGCCATGATTCGGGACGAGGAGCTGACTCTGGACCTTCAGCAGGAGGTCTATACCCAGGCCTTCACCCATCTGGAGCAGCTGGAGGACCCGGAAAAGCTGATTCCCTGGCTTCGATCCATTGCGGTAAACTGCGCCCGCTTCGCCCTGCGCAGACAGACGCCGCTGCTCTTTTCCGAGCTGGAGGAGGGGGATGGCCCCGTCCTGCCGGAGCTGGCGGACGAAAGCCCGGACGCCTCCCCGGAGCTGCGGCTGGAGCAGAAGGAGACCGCCCGCTACGTGCGGGAGATTCTGGACGAGCTCAGCCCGGGGCAGCGGATGCTGGTGGGACTGTATTACTATGAGCAGCGCCCCGTGGGGCAGATCGCCCGGGAGCTGGGCGTCACCCCGGGCACGGTGAAGACCCAGCTCTTCCGCAGCCGGAAGAAGATCGAGGCAGCCGTCAAGCGCCTGGAGGCCCGGGGCGTGAAGCTCTACGGGCTCTCTCCCCTGCCCTTCCTGCTGGCCCTGCTGAAGCAGGCGGAGCCCCCGGCGGAGTCCGGTCGGCAGGTATGCCGGGCTGTCCTGGCGAAGAACGGGCTTTCCGCCGCGGAGGCCTCCGGCGTATATCTGGGCCGCCGCTTCTTTGAAACGGCGGCGGGCAGGCTCCTGCTGGGCCTGCTGGCCGCCGCTGCTCTGGGGGCCGGGCTCCTTGGCTGGAGCTGGACGCAAAAGCGGTCTTCCATGGGGGATTACCGTCCCCCCACGGACAGCGGTCCGGCTTGGGAACGCACCGAGGCTCCCGCCGACGCCGAGACCGTGCCAAACCCGGACAGCACCTCAGCCCCTGAGACCACGGAGCTGCCGGAGCCCACGGAGCTGCCGGAGCCCGGCACGGAGGCAGTGGTGGCCTCGGCTCCGAGCCCGCCGGAGCCCTCGACGTCGGAAACGGCTTTCTCGGGCTCCGATGACCCCACCCGGCAGCCCAGCCAGCCTGCGGCTTCTCCGCTCCCGGAGCCTACGCCGACACCAAACGCCGCCACAGAGCCGTCGGAGCCCGTTCCGGCAGCCCTCAGTCTCTCCTGGCACTGGCAATACGGCGGAGAGCACGACTGGACCATGGATTGGGACGCCGGCGCGGGAGAAGACGGCTACGAGAGCAGAACCCTCACCGTAACCATGTCCGGCATTGGACGGCCTGCGCTGGAAGCGGACGATCCCGGCCTGCTGCGCATCCGGGCAGATTCCGCCAACACCAGCCAGAACAACCAGATCTATGAAGCCATGGGCTGGTCTCGGGAGTACAGCTGGACCGTCACGCCCCTGGCCGACGGGACTACAACGCTTCGCTGCACCGTCAACGGCAGGACGGAGAAAAGCCTTCGCGTCACCGTGCAGACCTCCGCGCGCCTTTTGCGCGCTGATCTGTACACGGATCGTGCTTCCGTCCCGGATCCGGAGGCGGCCATGGCGGATTGCAGCGTGGGCGCGGTTTTCGGAACCTCGGCCTGGGTCCTGGGGCCTCAGGCCCCCGCCCTCAGCACGGACAATCCTGCCGTCGTGCAGATCTCTTCTCTGACCGCGGAGCCGGGCGCCCCGCCCAAGACGCATTACACGGCGACGCTCTCCATTGTGGGCGCAGGAGACGCCCGGATATTTCTCAGCTATGACGGGCAGATCGTCCGGAGCTGGAGCGTCCACGCCTCCGAGCCGACGCCCCCGGCGGCTTCCCGGGAGGATCTGAGCCCCTAAACTTCATTTTTCAATCAAAAACGGAGGAAATCAGCCATGAAAAAAAGAATGCTTGCCCTGCTTTTGGTGCTCTGCCTCACCGCCGCTCTGCTGGCGGTGCCGGTGAGCGCAGAGGAGCCCTTGGAGGGATACAACTACCTGAAATCCCTGGCCCAGAGCGGCGAATACGCGGAAGAGGAAGCTGTCTGGTACGTCGCCTGGCAGCTGGACGAGGAGCTTCCCCTGTACTACGGGATCTATTACTATGTCAATCGTAATTCGGTGCAGCTGGTGCTGTTGAGCGAGGATCTGGAGTTGGCCCTGGAATGCCCGAAATTCCGGGACAGCCGCGATTGCTCGGTGATTCTGCAGGATTATACGAATGAGGTCGGCCTTGTGACCCGCATCCCGGAGACCGCCGTTTATACCCTGGATTCTGAGCTGGAGATCAATTTTTATGACGGAGCCGCATCCCTGAAGGATTCGTATTATCAGAGCGCGAAGCAGCTGCTGACGCTGGTGCTGGAATACACGGCAGATCTGCTCTCCGAGGGCGGTTATACCCTGCGGGATATCGACTTTGCCAGCTTCCGCTGCGCCCACCATCTCTGGGACGAGGGAAGCCAGAATCCGGCGCCCAGCTGCACCGAAGCCGGGTTGATGCGTTATGTCTGCCTGCGCTGCGGCGAGACCCGGGAGGAGACTCTGCCCGCCCTGGGCCACAGCTGGCGCTTCACCCAGGTTCTCACCGAGCCCGAGGGCGACGACCTGCACAGCGGCGCCGGGCTCTACAGCTGCTCCCGCTGCGGGGAGACGAAGGAGGATCGGCTCTGCGCCGGGGAAATCTTCTCCGATATGCCCAGGGAGGGCAATTGGGCCCATGATCCCATTGACTGGGCGTATTTCAACGGCATCAGCTCCGGCAAGACGGCCAGCACCTTCGCCCCCAAGGCCACGGTGACCCGGGCCGAGGTGGTGAGCTTCCTGTACAAGCTCATGGGCAGCCCCGCTCCCGCCAGTTCCGAAAATCCCTTCACCGACGTGAAGGAGGGCAAATACTACTACAATCCGGTGCTCTGGGCCGTGGGGGCGGAGGTCAGCTCCGGCGTCTCCCCCACCCGCTTCGGCCCCAGGCAGATCTGCACCCGGGCCCAGATCGTCACCCTCCTCTGGAACGCCGCGGGCAAGCCCGAGCCCAGGCTGAACGAAAATCCCTTTGTCGACGTGGGGGCAGGCAAGTATTACTACAAGGCGGTGCTCTGGGCCTACGAGAACCACGTCACCGGCGGCGTCACCGCCACGAGCTTCGGCGCCGGCAAGCCCTGCACCCGGGCCCAGACGGTGGCCTTCCTCTATAAGGCATACGAGCTGCTCACCGCCGATCCTCTGCCCGAGGAGCCGTAAACAGGCAAATACAAAAAACCGCAAAAGGGGCAGTGATGACAAGCATCACTGCCTCTTTTGCGGTTTTCCCCGCTACCGCTCCCCGTCCAGGACGTTGACGCAGGCCTGCAGCACGTCCCGGGCGATGGGAGCGCAGGTGCGGCTGCCGGAGCCGCCCTGCTCCACCACCACGATGAAGGCCAGGGGGTAGTCCTCGCTGTCGATGAAGCCGGCGAAGGTGGCGGTGTTGGCGTCGGCGCCCACCTCGGCGGTGCCGGACTTGGCGCAGATCTCCAGGCCGGGGATCTGCACCGCCCCGTAGACCTGCTCCACGTTCCGGCGCATATAGCCCCGCAGGAGCTCCGCCGCCTCCGGGCTCAGCATGGGCTCCGTTTGGCTCCGGCTCACCCGGTAGGTCTCCTTGCCGCCGCTGTGGGCGGACTCCACCAGATAGGGCATGGCGGCGCTGCCGCCGGAGGCGATGGCCCCCATATAGACCATATACTGGCAGGGATTGATGAGGTCGGTATACTGGCCGATGCCCGCCCAGGCCAGGGCGTTGTCGTCGGCGTCGGAGAGGTCGAAGTGGCCCCGGACCGTGGTGATGCCGTCAAATTTCAGATTCCGGTCGATTCCGATGGCCTCGGCCTTCTCCGTCAGCGCCTCCGCCCCGGTTTGCAGGGCGATTTGAGCGAAGCTGCAGTTGCAGGAGCTGGACAGGGCCTCCGCCAGGCTCAGCTCCCCGTGGGCCTTGGGGCAGGTGATCCGCTCGCCGTTGATGAGCACCGAGCCCTCGCAGTGGAAGCGCTTCTCCGCGAGGCCGGGGTCCTGCTCCAGGGCGGCGGCCAGGGTGGTGAGCTTGAAGATGGAGCCGGGGGTATAGGAGGAATGGAAGAAGCGATAGATATACACGCCGTCCCAGCGGCCGTCGGCGTTGTCGTTCTCCGGGTCCGGCGGGTCCAGCTGGTCGAAGCTGGGGCTGGATACGGCGCAGAGCAGCTCGCCGGTCTTGTAGTTGTAGACGCCCACGGCCCCCTTCTGCCCCGCCATGGCCTGCATCGCCACTGCCTGAACCTGGGCGGAAACCGTCAGCCGCAGCTCGCCATCGCTGGTCTCCATGGCGGCGGTGCCGTTGAGCTTGTCGTAGCCAAAGAGCTTGGAGGCGTATGCCCGCAGAATCCGGGGCGGAATATTCCCCGCCCGATCCCCGATCAGATGCAGGGTGGCCTTCCGCAGGGCGGCGCTTTCGGCGTAGGTGCGGTCCTTGGCGGAGGTATAGAGCACCTCGCCGCCGCGGTCCACGATCTCGCCGGTGTCCAGCTTGCCGTTGGTATAGACGTGGGGGCTGCCGGTGAAGGAGACCCAGCGCTCGGCGTAGAGAAAGTAGCGGATGGCAAAGGTCAGCACCCCGAAGAGGAGGATGCAGGCCAGGATCAGCGCGAACCAGGTGCGTTTGGCTATGCTTTTCATTTCGCCGCCTCCTTTTCCGAGAGCTTCACGGCAAAGCTGGCGTTCTGCCGGGTATCGCAGGCCTTGATGAAGGCCAGCAGCCCCCAGCAGGCCATTATGCTGGAGCCGCCGTTGGAGACAAAGGGGAAGGTCACGCCGGTCAGGGGCAGGAAGTCCACGGTGCCGAAGAAGTTCAAAATCGCCTGCATAATCAGAATGGACATGGCGGCGGAGGCGCCGATGGTGTAGAAGCTGGACCGGGCCACCTTGGCGGAGCGAACCACGAAGAGCCCCAGCATCGCCAGGGCGAAGATCATCATGACGGCCATGAGAAGGCCCCATTCCTCGCTGACAAAGGCAAAGACCAGGTCGGTGTCCGAGGCCCCCTCCCCCGCCATATACTGCATCCAGCCGTTGCCCAGGCCCAGGCCGAAGAGGCCGCCCGCGGCAATGCACATAAGTGAGCGGGTTTGCTGATAGCCCTTGTCGAAGGAGTCCTCCCAGATATGGCCGTAGCCCGCGAAGCGGCTGGCCACGTGGGGGAAGTGCCGGATGGCCAGCACCGCCGCCAGCACCAGCACCGCCAGCATCCCCACCCCCACCAGCACCAGCACGGCGCTGGGATAGGAGCTGGAGCGCAGCAGGGCGATGGCCAGGAAGCCCACAAAGAAGATGGCCGCGGCGCCGAAGTCATTGATGACCACCAGACAGGCGCCGATGAAGGCCGTGTAGATCACAAAGGCCAGCATATTGCGCCGGGTGACGATGCGGTCCATGGTGGAGGCGCCGGTGAGGATGAAGCAGATCTTCACAAATTCCGAGGGCTGGAAGGAGAAGCCCCCCAGGTAAATCCAGTTCCGGGAGCCGTAGACGCTGCGGGCCAGCACCAGATTCACCAGAAACAGCAGCACCCCGGCCCCCGCCGCCAGGAAGCGGAGCTTTTTGGCGGTCTCCAGATCCCGCAGGCAGAAGCCCAGCACCAGGAAGATCCCGATTCCCAGGCCCATGGCGATGAGCTGCTTGTACATCTCGGAGGCGTAGGCCGAGGCGATGACCCCGAGGCCGATGGTCGTCAGAAAGAAGGCGATGGTTTCCACCTCGAAGCCGGAGCGCTTGAGGAGCTTCTGCCCCACAAACATGGCCCACTGGACGCCGATGAGAATGCCGTAGGCGCTGATGACGGTCACCCGGTCCTCGGGCCGGTTGAAAACCAGCTCCAGCACTGCCAGCAGCTGGAACACCGTCAGCAGCAGCAGGGTCAGACCGGGGCTGTGGCCCTTGCCCGCCTTGGTGCGGGACAGGGCCTGCATCTGGGCCTCCTCCCTGGAGACCGGCTCCAGCACCATCTCCAGCCCGGCCAGGCTGATGGTATCGCCGTAGTCCACCCGGCCGGAGAGCATGGGCTTCCCGTTGACCTCCACCCGGCCCTTGGCGCCAATGTCGGTGATGGTCCAGCCGCCGTCGTCCAGGCGGGTCAGCACGGCGTGGTTCTTGGAGACCGTGGCAAAGTCCAGCACCACGTCGGCGCTCTTCTTGCGGCCCAGCAGGTTTTCCCAGTGGGTCACAGGCTGGAGCTCCCCGGTGGCCAGCCGCAGCCAGGCCCAGACCTCGGGCTCCCGCCGGAAGCCCAGCAGGGATCTGGCGCTGCGCAGCACCACCAGAAAGGCCAGGATCGGCAGGCTCAGCCGCAGCACGGCGTGGTAGACCGACAGCAGCGTGATCCCCTCCGGGCCTCGAAAAAAGTCAAGAAAAATATCCATATCCTTCTCCTATGAAAAAGCCGGCGGCCGTTCGGCACGCCGGCTGTTCGCTTCATTTTCCGGAGTCCTCGAACTCGAAGTCGTCGTCCGGATCATATTCCGTCTCAAAGGTATCCGCGCTGTTGAAGACTGTGGCCTCACCGAAGTCCTTGTCGTATTGGTTCAGATCCGCCACCGCCAGGATGGAGTAATACTCGTCGGTGCGCTGGGTCAGATTCTTTTTCTTCAGGGAATTGTTGATGGCCTCAGAGCAGAGGGCGTAGACCACCGTGAAGATGGGCACGCCCAGCAGCATCCCGGGGAAGCCGAAGACCGAGCCGAAGACCGTGATGGAGAACAGCACCCAGAAGCCGGAGATGCCCATGCGGCCGCCCAGGATCTTGGGGCCGATGATGTTGCCGTCCACCTGCTGGAGAATCAGCTCAAAGATCAGGAAGTAGAGGGCCTGGAGGGGATTTTGCAGCAGGATCAGCACGCCGCCGATGACAATGCCGATGAGGGGGCCAAAGAAGGGGATGATATTGGAAATCCCCACAAAGGTGGAGGAAATCAAGGCGTAGGGCAGACCCAGGATCAACATTCCCAGGTAGGAGATCAAGCCGATAATCAGCGAATCGATGAGCTTGCCCACCATGAAGCCGCCGAAGCTGCGGTTGGTGAAGCGGCCGATCTCCAGGAGCCTGTCCACCCACTTGGGCTTGAAGAGGGCCACCAGAAACTTTTTCATCTGGGAGATATAGCGTTCCTTGTCGATGAGCAGATAGACCGACACCACCAGGCCGATGACCATATTGAAGATCACCTTGCCCACGCCGTAGGCCCCGGAGAGCACGCTGCCAATGGTGGAAAAGATATCCATCTTTTTGGTGATCCATTCCTGCAGGGTCCGGAGGGGGTCATTCTCCCGCAGCCAGCTTTCCAGAGGTGTGTCCCGGGTAACCTCATTGAGCCAGCCGGTGATCTTCTCGTAGTAGCCCTGCAGATTCTCCGGGCTGAAGGTGGTGGAGATGGAGCTGATCAGCTCCGGCAGCACCATGGCCAGCAGGCCGTAGATGATCGCCAGAAAGGCCAGCAGGGAGACCAGCACGCCGAGAATGCGGCTGAGCTTGTTCAGCCCCCGCTCCGTCATATTGCTGCGGGCGAAGATCCGCTGGATCAGCTTTTCCACCAGCTTCTGGATGGGGCTCATGAGATAGGCGAAGATGACGCCGTAGATGACAAAGGAAAACACCGCGACGATCTGCCTCAACGCCTCGGCCACAATGCCGATGTTGATCAATGCCACGATAAAGAGTGCGCTCAGGATCATGACGGTCAGCAGCGTCAGACCGAGTCTGAAATAGCGGCTGTCCCGTTTCAGCATAAAACCCACTCCTTCCCCTTATATCTCTCATAATATATTACCACAGTTTTCCCCGTTCGTCAACGAAAAACACCCCCGGCAAGCTGTAAAATATTTTGGATTTTGAAAAATAATAGTTGATTTTTTCGCAGACATCGTATATAATACCACTGTTCCGATTCGGAACGGTCTTGCGGGCCTTTAGCTCAGTCGGTCAGAGCAGCCGGCTCATAACCGGTCGGTCCTGGGTTCGAGTCCCCGAAGGCCCACCACATAGGGGTATAGCTCAATTGGTAGAGCGGCGGTCTCCAAAACCGTAGGCTCAGGGTTCAAGTCCTTGTGCCCCTGCCAGGAAACACCACGAAATCTCCGGATTTCGTGGTGTTTCCTCGTTTTTTCTCACTTTTTCACCCAGAAAGATACATTTTCGGTTTTTGTGCCGAAGTTACGCCAAAGTTGTGCCAACAAGGCGCTACTCCCCTGTCGCATCCGGCATCAGCTTCTGAAAATAGTCGTTCATTCTCTTTGAGCTCTGCAAACGCATCTTTTGGCTGACGTGGGCATATTGACTCAACGTGAAGGCTGCTGTAGCGTGGCCAAGGTTTTCCTGCAGTGTCTTGAGATCTTCTCCGGCGTCCAGCATACTGACGGCAAAGGTATGGCGCATATCGTGGAAACGATGCTCCTCGATGCCGCTCTTTTCCAGGATTTTTTTATAATGCTTGTCCACCGTCCTGCGCACCAGGAGCTTTCCGGTTTCGTCGGTAAACACCAGGTTCCACTCATTTTTCCAGGCCTTGCCAAGCAGTTGCCGGTTCTTTCGCTGTGTCTCATATTCCTCTTTCAGGGCATCCATCACAAGCTGAACGGGTGCGATGATTCGCACCTTGTCATGCTTTGGCGTTTGCAGAGAATACACGCCATCGATACATTGCAACTGCTGGCGAATCTCAATAATCCCGTTTTTGAAATCTACTCTGTCCCAGGATAGCCCCAGAAGCTCGCCCTGACGCATCCCGGTAAAGAATGCAGTGAGAAACAGATTCTTGTAGGGTTCTCCTTCCAGATTCTGCAAAAATCTTGTGATTTCATCCGGCTCCAGCGGTTTAATCTCATGCTGGACCATTTTGGGCAGAACACAGTTGCAGGAAGGATTGACCTTCAGCTCCCCGGATTTCACCGCCTGATCCAGAGCCTTGTGCAGGATTCCGTGAACGTTCTTCACGGTTTTGGGAGCCAGAGGATGTTCTCCTTCGCAGAGGCTGTTATAAAAACGTTGGATCATCAGGTTCGTCAGCTTCGTCAAACGCGTCCCTCCAAGTCCGGGACGAATGTGCTTATTGATGGTCCCGGTATAATTGCGAACTGTCATCGGTTTCTTGGAGCCCTGATATTCGTGCAGCCAAATGTCCAACCACTCCCCCAAGGTCAGTTTCGAGGGCGGCAAATAACTACCGGAATGGACATCGCACAGCAATTCCTGCATCCGCTCCAAAACTTCTTTCTTCTTTTTCCCGGAGACATAGGCAGAGCGCGGTTTTCCTGTAGCAGGATCAATTCCGGTTGTGACACGTCCTTCCCAAAATACGTTGACTGAACCGTCTTTTCGTTTGCTCTCTCGTTTTCTGATGCTTCCCATACCGTTTGGAAGCCGATTCTTCTCGTGCGACAATGCAACAACCTCCTTCTGTCACACACAGAACACACCACGATTCATCATACCCCTGTTTTTCCGAACAGTCAACGAATACTTTGGTATGTTCATCAATCATTAACAACTGCAGTGCTGCATACGGTAGGTCAACCCGCCGTATGCAACACTGCTACAGACTTGGTTTATAGATTAAAAAATTTTTGCTTGCAAATGAACCTGATCGATGTTATATTACAAATGTAGGTTGAAGCGGTCATTCCCCGCCTGTTGCAGCAGGCGGTTCGGGAATGACCGTTTTCTTAATCCTGTAAACATTGATCCGTGTGGCTTCTGATCCAGTCCTGCAGGCAGCTTTTCGTCACCATCAATCGGTTCCCGATGTGTAAGGTGGGAAAATCCTTCCGGTGCATCAGGTTATATGTCCCGGACTGTGATATGCCCAGAAAGGTCTTCAGCGCACGGGCATCCAGAATCTCAGGCAGTTGATCAAAACTATTTTGCATTCATTTCACCTCGCAATCATAATCAAAACATAGAGAAATCGAATTGGTTGTCATCGAACAGCTCATTTGGATGTGCCATCACCTCCTTCCTTGCTTGAGAGCTGGATTCCTGTTCTGCCTGGCGGAGCCTTAATACGTTTTCCTCTGTCTGGGAATCTCTGCGGCGAAGCACGCGCTCCGTCAGGAGAATTGCCAGAGCCAGGAGGACGCCGACGTTCTCCGCGGCCTGCCTGGCTTCCATGCGGCGGCGCTGCTCCTCCGGGTCGTCGCTGTCGCCATCGAAGAGCTCGGCTACCGCAGCCACAGCGTCCAGGCCAGCAGCGAAGCCAGGGTGATGGCCGTGGGCAGCAGACTGATCCAGAAGAGCCTTCTGCGATAGCGTTTCATTTCGCTTCGCTCGTTCAGCAGCGCGGAGGAAAAGGAGTCGCTCACGCTCCCAGCCTGTTTCGACAAATCGGAGACTGCCGTCTGCGCCGCGTTCGTAAAGGCCTTCGCTTCCGTCGTCAGCTTCTGCTGATACTGCTCCGTCAGCTCCGCCGTCTGAGCCGTCAGACTGCTGAGCTGCTCTGTCTGCCAGCTCAGGAGCTTGCCCATTTCCTCCTCCGTCATCAGATCCTGTTGCTGTTTCAGCAGCGCCAACAGCAGCTCGCTTTGCTTTTGCTCCAGAGCCAGCAGGCCCTTCCAGTTCTGTTCCGTAACGGAGAAGCAGGGAACGGCGTCTTCTGCCTGCTGCCGCATCTGGCGAAGCTGCGTCTGCAATTCCTCGAAGGATTTCTGCCCGTATTCTGAACTCAAGCTCCATCGCCTCCTTGCTGTACTTGTGTTCATGCAGTTTGTTGTCCCGGCATTTCATACCGTTGGGACACTGGTAGGTGATATATTTTCTTTCCTCGGTCCAGGTGACGCCGTAGCCCTCGCCGTTCATCAGGGCAAGGAACTCGTCCCGGTTGGCGGCGACAGACATGACGTCGTTGATCTGAACCACCAGCTCCAGCTTCCAGCTCTGGCCCTTGACCGCCGCCCGATACTCCCGGGCGGACATTTTTTTCGTACCGTCCGCAGCCGTGTGCTGAGGTGGGAGAACCGAAAAGCCGTGGGCGGCACAGATCTCGTCGCTCAGCTTGCGGAGCTGCTCCAGCGTTTTGGGGTGCTGCCGCAGCTTCTTTCCGTTCCCGAAGCTGACGCTGTTGATGACAAAGTGCGAATGGGGATGGTCGGTATCGCAGTGGGTCGCCACCAAAATCTCGTGGCCGGGCCAGGCTTTCGCTGCAAACTCCAACGCGATCTCATGGGCCTGTGCGTGGGTGATGCCCTCCTCCGGAGAGAAGGATTGGACGTACTGATAGAAGTTCGTACCGCTGGTCTTGCACCAGCTCTCCTTGGTGAGAAGGAATTCCTGCAGCGCGGTATCCCCGCTACAGTTGACGCCAGAGAGATAGCGATGGCCGTCCGTGTCCACGGTTTTCAACTCCTGGGAGCAGTAGGCGAGGACGCCGGCCATGGCACTGGGGCTTTGCTTTTGCTCTTTGATGTAGGTTACGGTTGCCATGGCCCCTCCTTTGTCATGCGGCGCAGCTCCTCCAGCAGTTCCCTTTGGAGGGCGGCCACCTCCTTGAGACCGGGGACGTAGGCGACGCCGGCGTTGACCTTGGCAGCGATCTGATTCAGATTGTTGCCGATGCGCTTGAGCTGAACCAGCAGCGGAGACAGATCCGGCGGCGGAAAGATCTGGGCGGAGTCTGACAGAGAGAGGAGGTACTCCGTCACGTTCATCCCGGCATGGAGGGTTCCTTCCATGAGCTTGGTCCATTCTTCCGGCGTCAGGCGGATGGTGAGTGTCTTGTTTCGTTTTCGATTCGGCGGACTGTTAGACAAATTGAATCTCCTTTCTGTAATAAAACTTTTGACTTGCCAGAGAAAAACTTTTCATTTCTTCTCTTCTTTTCGTGAAGAGAAGTGGGTCCGGGCTTCTGCCCGGTACTCTGCGGCAGGCGGTGGACAGCCGGCGGCTCTGCTTGCCCCGGCGTCGTCGAAGCACACTCCGCACGGCTCAGAAACGCCGGGGGCCTGCGGCAACCGTCGTTTCTTCGACTGTGCTCCGTGGCTTCTCCTCTCCAAAACGCACCCGCTTCTCTGGGCTGCGTTTTGGTTTGTAGACTATGTGGGGTACGTTTCCCGCCCCGCCCGAGAAAAGCCCACACAGGGCCACAACGGGGCTCACGGCGTGCGCAGGGTCGCAAATGACGCAGAGGACGCAAATTATGGCACCCGTATATTTGCGTCATTTGCGTCTTCTTCGTCACCGTCATCGCTGTTCT
>JAFXYD010000092.1 GCA_017541995.1 Oscillospiraceae bacterium | reverse complement strand
TACGAAGCCATCCGCGCCGTGTTCCGCTCCTGGGACAACCCCCGCGCCAACGTCTATCGCCGTGACAACGACATCCCCTACTCCTGGGGCACTGCCGTCAACGTCATGCCCATGGTCTTCGGCAACCTGAACGAGAACTCCGGCACCGGCGTCGCCTTCACCCGCGACCCCGCCACCGGCGAGAAGAAGCTGATGGGCGAGTTCCTCACCAACGCCCAGGGCGAAGACGTGGTGGCCGGCGTCCGGACCCCCATGAAGATCGACCTGATGGCTGAGAAGTTCCCCGAAGCCTACAAGGAATTCGTGGACGTCTGCAACAAGCTCGAGGAGCACTACCGCGACATGCAGGACATGGAGTTCACCGTGGAGAACGGCAAGCTCTATATGCTGCAGTGCCGCTCCGGCAAGCGTACCGCCCAGGCCGCTCTGAAGATCGCCTGCGATCTGGTGGACGAGGGCATGCGCACCGAGGCCGAAGCTGTGGCCATGATCGACCCCAGAAACCTGGACACCCTGCTGCATCCCCAGTTTGACGCCGCCGCGCTGAAGGCCGCCGTTCCCATGGGCAAGGGCCTGGGCGCCTCCCCCGGCGCCGCCTGCGGCAAGATCGTCTTCTCCGCTGAGGACGCCGAGAACTGGAAGGCCCGGGGCGAGAAGGTGGTTCTGGTTCGTCTGGAGACCTCTCCCGAGGACATCACCGGCATGAAGGCCGCGCAGGGCATCCTGACTGTCCGCGGCGGCATGACCTCCCACGCGGCCGTTGTGGCCCGCGGCATGGGCACCTGCTGCGTCTCCGGCTGCGGCGAAATCGCCATGGACGAGGAGAACAAGCGATTCACCCTGGCCGGCAAGGAATTCCACGAGGGCGACTGGATCTCTTTGGACGGCTCCAACGGCAACATCTACGACGGCATCATCAAGACTGTGGACGCTACCATCGGCGGCGACTTCGGCCGCATCATGGGCTGGGCCGACAAGTATCGCCGGCTGAAGGTCCGCACCAACGCCGACACTCCCCGCGACGCCAAGAAGGCCCGGGAGCTGGGCGCCGAGGGCATCGGCCTGTGCCGCACCGAGCACATGTTCTTCGAGGCTGACCGCATCGCCGCCTTCCGCGAGATGATCTGCGCCGACAACGCCGAGCAGCGCGAGGCCGCTCTGAACAAGATCCTGCCCTATCAGCAGGGCGACTTCGAGGCCCTCTTCGAGGCCCTGGAAGGCTATCCCGTTACCATCCGCTTCCTGGATCCCCCCCTGCATGAGTTCGTCCCCACCGAGGAGAAGGACATCGAGATGCTGGCCGCGACCCAGTGCAAGACCGTGGAAGAGGTCAAGACCCTCATCGAGAGTCTGAAGGAGTTCAACCCCATGATGGGTCACCGCGGCTGCCGTCTGGCCGTCACCTATCCCGAGATTGCCCGGATGCAGACCAAGGCCGTCATCCGCGCCGCCATCAATGTCAAGAAGGCCCATCCCGACTGGAACCTGGTTCCCGAGATCATGATCCCCCTGGTGGGCGAGGTCAAGGAGCTGAAGTACGTCAAGGAAGAGGTCGTCAAGACCGCCGACGCCGAGATCGCCGCTGCCGGCATCGAGATGAAGTACGAGGTTGGCACCATGATCGAGATCCCCAGAGCCTGCCTGACCGCCGACGAGATCGCCAAGGAAGCTGAGTTCTTCTGCTTCGGCACCAACGACCTGACCCAGATGACCTACGGCTTCTCCCGTGACGACGCCGGCAAGTTCCTCAACGCCTACTACGACGCCAAGATCCTGGAGTTCGATCCCTTCGCCAAGCTGGACCAGGTTGGCGTCGGCAAGCTGATGAAGATGACCATCGACCTGGGCAAGCCCGTCCGTCCCAGCCTGCACATCGGCATCTGCGGCGAGCACGGCGGCGATCCCTCCTCCGTGGAGTTCTGCCACCGCATCGGCCTGGACTACGTCTCCTGCAGCCCCTTCCGTGTGCCCATCGCCCGTCTGGCTGCCGCCCAGGCTGCCATCAAGGAGCTGTAATCATCGGCTGCCTTTCCTGAACAAAGCATAACAGCTCCCCCTGTCGGACTTCCGGCAGGGGGAGCTTTGATCTGCTTTTTGGATCGAAAAAACGGGGCCGGGCGCGTCGCCCGGCCCCGATGGGGGGGTTCTGTCAGCGGATTCTCTTCCTGCCGGAGCGATCAGCTCTGGCTGGCAGCGTTGAAGGTCAGATCGGTGTTGGCGTTCTTCAGCAGCTCCTCGTCCACGGTGATTTCGTTGACGGAGGAGAGCTCCTCGTAGAACTTGGACCACAGGCTGTTGGTGACCAGCAGGTCCCGGTAGCTCTGCTCCTCCTTGGAGGCGTAGCGAACCACGTAGTAGTAGTTGTCGTCCTCGTAGTCGGTGAGCAGGTCGCCGTCCTTGCGGCTCTCGTCGAAGAGGAAGTCGCGGATGGTCTCGTTGCTGTAGCTCCGGGCATAGGCGGTGGTGCTGCCGCTGTACTCCAGGGCGGTGACGGCCTTGCTGAAGTCTTCGTCGCTCATGCCGGCCTGAATGGCGGCCAGCAGGGCGTCCCGCTTCTGCTCGGCGGTCTGGGTCTCTTCCTCGGTCTTTTCGGCGTCTTCCTTCTGCTCGGTCTCCGCGCCGGCGTCTTCGGCCTTGTCCTTGGCGATGGTGATGATGTTGGCGTTCACGCGATGATAGTCGTTGGTGTCGCGGCTGTCATAGCGAACCGTGAAGAAGTAGGTCTCGTCGCTGTCACGGGAGAAGACCATCACGTCGCCCTCCTTGCGGGCGGCGTCGAAGAGCCAGTCGGCAATCTCCTCGGTGAGATAGCTGGCAGCGGTGCTCTTGTTGTAGCTGGTGGTGGTGGCGTCCTCGGGCATCTCCTTGGTGTAGGACTCCGCGGTCTGCTTGGCGGCGGCCTTGGCCTCGTCGGTGTAGACGGTCTCCGTGGAGGCGGGGGTCTCGGTGGCGGCCTCGGTGGCGGCCTCGGTGCCGGTCTCGGCGTCGGGGCTCACGCTGGTGCGGCTGGGCTCGGTCTCCACCTTGGTGGACTCCGCGGCGGTGGTCTTGTAGGTGAAGCGGACGAAGTCGAAGTTGTCCTTGTCGGCCTCGTAGGCGGTGCTGAGCTCCTCGGCGCTGGGCTCAAACTCGTCGGAGAGCTTGGTGGCGTAGGCGGAGTAGGTGGTGACCAGGTTCAGATACTCCTCGTAGTTGTCGGTGTCGCAGCCGTCACCGAAGCGGGCGGCCAGATACTTGTCGGCGCTGGCGAAGCCATAGTTCTTGGCGTCCTGCTCCAGCTGCTCCAGCTCCTGGGTGATCTGGGCCTTCTGCTCGTCGTTGAGCTGGAAGCCCTCCTGCTTGGCCTTGGCGTAGACGTTCAGAATCTCCTTCAGGCTGGAGGAGGTCATCTGCTTCATGTAGTCCTCCATGGTGCCCTCGCCCATGATGTTCTTCTGCTGGGACAGGGGAGTGCCGGCCTGGATGAAGAAGGAATAGCTGTTGTAGAAATTGGTGGCGGCCATGCTGTACATGTAATTGTAAACGGGGACGGTGATCTTCTCCTCGCCCACGGTGACGACAGGGGCCTTCACGTCATACTTCGGCTGGCTGGCCAGGGCCACCACGCCGATGATGGCAGCGGCGCAGACCACGATCGCCAGAGCGACGATCAGAATGTTCTTCGTCCGCTTGCTCTTTTCTGCCTTCGCCTTCTGCTCGGCGACGGCCCGGGGGGAGAGCCCCTGCTCCTCGAGGTCCTTGCGCTTCTTCTTGGATGCGGATGCGCTCATTTGTTCATCAATCCTCTCAAAATAATTGCTTTGCCCCGTTGCCCGGGGCCGATTGCAACATATTATAACGCTTTTTGTATAGAGTTTCAAGAGAAAAGTTCCCGAAATCGAAAAAAAGCGGGGCCGGGGCCGAAAAAAGCAAAAAAAACCCCGCTATGGCCGTGTGCGCCCATTTATAACCTGCACGTTTCGGGCAGGTGGGTCGCCTCTCCAGGGCTTCGCTGCTCCCAGCGTCCGCGCGGCAGGCCGCGCGGGAGGTCTGCAATCCACCGTGAAAGTATCAGGCGTCCCGTAAAAAAGATGTGGGTCTAAAAGGGCACATCACGCACCAAGCAGGGTGTTAAAAACTGTGTAACGCAGTCGAAGCTTAGGAATCCTCTTCTTCCTCCTGCGCTTCCTCCTCGTACTCGTCCAGCAGCAGCTCATACACCGCCGCCAGCTCGTCCTCGTCGGTGACGGCCTCCAGAATCTCCTCGCCGTCCTCCTCCACCACCTTCAGAACGCTGACCTCCAGCTCGGCCTCCTCGTCCTGGCCGGCGGGGCAGACGCCCAGATAGGTGGAGCCGTTGTATTCGGCGCTGCAAAGCACCTCCAGCTCGTATTCCACGCCGTCCTCGTCGGTGATGGTGATGTAGTCGTCTCCGAACAATTCGCTCATGCAGCTTTCCTCCGCTCGATTTATGCTTCTATTTTACCCGCTCCGGGCCGGAAAATCAAGTGAAAATCTGTCAGACAGCCCCGGCACTTTACGCAAAATTCAAAGCGTGAATTTGTGCAGAGCTACAAAAAAATCAAAATTGGGGCTTGGAATTTGCGCTGATATCGTATATAATATAAAATGAAAAAGATCGGGCATTCGTCGAAATGCCCCTGGAGGCAGCTATGGACAAGAATGAAGATTTGATACAGAAACAGAAAAAGAAAAAGAAAGAGAAAGAGGACAATCCCTTCGAGCCGAAGGGCGTGGCGGGCACTGCCTACTTCCTGCTGCACGACATCGTGGCCATTCTGGCGGTGATCGTGGTGGCCTTTGTGTTCGCGGCCCGGCTGGTGGGGGTCTCGGGCAGCTCCATGTACCCCACGCTGGTAGGGGCCCAGGAGGACGCAAACGCCGGGGGAGACTATCTGATCCTCCGCAGCAACGTTCTCTCCTCGGACTACCGGCAGGGAGACATTGTGGTGGCCTGCGTGCCCAGCTTCCAGAACGGCAAGCCCATCGTCAAGCGGGTCATCGCCGTGGGCGGCCAGACCGTCCGCTTCGAGGCCGGGGCCGACGGATATCAGCACGTCTACGTGGACGGCGTGCTCCAGTCTGAGGAGCACATCAACGAGCCCATGGAGGTCCGGGGGCCCTACGGCAACGGCTACAGCTTTACTGTTCCGGCGGACTGCTACTTCCTTATGGGCGACAACCGAAACAACTCCACCGACAGCCGAGATGATCGGGTCGGCATGGTGGACGAGCGCTATATTGTGGGCAAGGCGCTCTGGCTGATTTTCCCCGGCCAGGATTACCGGCAGGGGAACGCCAGAACCTGGAGCCGCATCGGAGATCTCTATGACTGACGAAATGAATATTCAATGGTATCCGGGCCACATGACCAAGACCCGGCGGATGATGGAATCCGAGCTGAAGCTGGTGGACGCGGTCTGCGAGCTTCTGGACGCCCGGATCCCCGTCTCCTCCCGGAACCCGGACATCGACGCCATCTGCGGGGACAAGCCCCGGATGGTCATTCTCAATCGCATCGACATGGCCGACCCTGCCCGCACCCGGGCCTGGGCCGACCATTTCAAGGCCAGAGGCTTCTCCGTGATCCAGACCGACTGCAAAAACCGCAGGGGCATCGCGGACTTTTCCCCGGCGCTGAACCGCCTCCTGGCGGAAAAGCGCCGCCGCTACGCCGAAAAGGGCATGGCGGGCAAGCCGCTGAAGGCCATGATCGTGGGCATTCCCAACGTGGGCAAGTCCAGCTTCATCAACCAGGTGGCGGGCCGCAAGGGGGCCAAGGCGGAAAACCGCCCCGGCGTCACCCGGGGCAAGCAGTGGGTCACGGTGGATCAGGGCCTTCTGCTGCTGGACACCCCCGGCATTCTCTGGCCCAAGTTCGAGGATCCGGAGGTGGGTCTGCGTCTGGCCTGGACCGGGGCCGTCAAGGACGACATTCTGGACACCGAGACCCTGGCCGCCCGGCTCATGGACCGGCTCTGGACGGACTACCCGGAGGCCCTCCGGGCCCGCTATAAGCTGGAAAGCTTCGAGCCCGGTCCGGACTTTGAGGCGCTGACGCCCGCCGCCCGGGGCTTCGCCCTGCTGGAGCAGGCCGCCCGGAAGCGGGGCTTCCTGCTGCCGGGAAACGAGCTGGATCTGGAGCGTATGGCCAAGGTCCTGCTGGAGGAATACCGCTCCTGCAGGCTGGGCCGCTTTACCCTGGAGCAGCCTTCCCCCTGAGGGAGAGGCGCCCCGGCGGGCCGGGGCGGTTGAGGTGGTGCTGCGAAATATGAAAACAAATGATCTGTACAGTTATGAAAACGAGCTGCGGCAGCAGGGCATTTCCCTGCTCTGCGGCATCGACGAGGCGGGCCGCGGCCCCCTGGCAGGGCCCGTCTGCGCCGCGGCCTGCATCCTGCCCCCGAAGCTGGTGATCGAGGGCCTCAACGACTCCAAAAAGCTCTCGGAAAAGCGCCGGGAGGCCCTCTACCGGCAGATCACCGACCAAGCCCTGGCCTGGGCCGTCTGCCTGGTGGACGAGAAGACCATCGACGAGATCAACATTCTCCAGGCCACCTTCCGGGCCATGCGGGGGGCTGTGGCGCAGCTTGATCTGACGCCGGAGCTCTGCCTGGTGGACGGCAATCGGGATCCCGGCCTGGGTCTGCCCACCCGAACTGTGGTGAAGGGGGACGCCAGCTGCGCCTCCGTGGCGGCGGCCTCCATTCTTGCGAAGGTCACCCGGGATCGGCTCATGGTGCAATACGACGCCCAATATCCCGGCTACGGCTTTGCCGTCCACAAGGGCTACGGCACCAAGGCCCACTACGCCGCCATCGAGGAGCTGGGGCTCTGCCCCATCCACCGGCGCAGCTTCCTCAAAAACCATGGACCGGCGTAACGGCATCGGGGCCTGGGGCGAGGAGCGGGCCGCCAAATATCTGAAAAAGAAGGGCTTCCGCATTGTGGAGCGGAATTTCAGCTGCCGCTGGGGGGAGATCGACCTCATTGCTGCCGACCGGAGCTATCTGGTTTTTGTGGAGGTGAAGCTCCGCAGGTCCGACGCCTTTGCCCGGGCGGCGGAGTTTGTGGATCTGCGCAAGCAGGCCCGGCTCACAGCCGCGGCGGAGCTCTGGCTGAGCCGCCACGAGACGGAGCTGCAGCCCCGCTTCGACGTCATCGAGATCTACGCCCCGGAGGGGGAGCAGACCCGGAAGCCCCTGATCAACCATCTGGAGGACGCATTCCAATGAGAGAACGATTTCCCGTGTTCGACCTTCACTGCGACACCGCGGTGGAGCTGTCGCTGCAGCAAAAAAACCTGGCCCGGAACGATATGCACGTGGATCTGGAGCGGGCGGAGGGGCTTTTGACCCATCACCAGTTCTACGCCTTCTGCTGCGTCTGTGACAAGGGCGGCCTGCCCCTGCCCCAGCCACAGGCGGAGGCCCGCTTCTACGCCGCCGTCTCGGATTTCTATTCCCAGCTCTCCGCCAACACGGCCCGGACGAAGCTCTGCCGCAATGTGGAGGACCTCATCGGCGCCGCCCGGGAGAACAAGCAGGGGGTATTCCTGTCCCTGGAGGGGCCGGAGGCCATCGGCTGCGACCCGGACCGGCTGGAGGAGCTGAAGGATCTGGGCTTTCTGATGACCACCCTCACCTGGAACTTCCCCAACGCCCTGGCGGGCCCCCACGGCACCGAGCTGGGGCTGACGGATCAGGGCAGGGCCTTTGTACGCCGGGCCCAGGAGCTGGGGATCGTCATCGACGTGAGCCACCTGTCGGAGAAGGCCTTCTGGGATCTGATTGACGTGACCCGCGCCCCCATCGTGACCACCCACTCCAACAGCCGGGCAGTCTGCGGCCACAGCCGCAATCTGACGGACCAGCAGTTCAAGGTGATCTGCAATCTCGGCGGCCTGGTGGGGCTGAATCTCTACGCCCCCTTCCTCAACGACAGCGGCCGGGCGGACTTCTCCGACGTGAAGCGGCATCTGGACCACTTCCTGGAGCTGGGCGGCCGGCACCACCTGGCCCTGGGGGGCGACCTGGACGGCTGCGACGCCCTGCCCACGGGCTTCCGGGGGGTGGAGAGCTACAACGACCTGGGCCGTTACCTGATGCGGGCCGGGCTGGAGGAGCTGACGGTGAACAACGTCTTCAACAACAACGCCGTCCGCTTCGCCATGCAGCATCTCCAGCGCAGCCGGGTGGGGGGATAGCCTATGGCCCTCTACGCCATCGGGGATCTGCATCTGTCCTTTGAGGCCGACAAGCCCATGGACGTCTTCGGCAAGCTCTGGAGCGGCTACGTGGACAAGCTCCGGGCGGGGCTCTCCGTCATCGGCCCCGAGGACACCACGGTGCTGCTGGGGGATCTGAGCTGGTCCATGGATCTGGAGCGGGCGGAGCGGGACTTCGCCTTCATCAACGCCATTCCGGGCCGGAAGATCATTCTGAAGGGCAACCACGACTACTGGTGGACCACCGCCGCCAAGTTCTACAGGTTCTGCGCCCAGCGGGGCTTTGAGAACATGTGGATTCTCAACAACAACTGCTACGAATACGGGGAGCTGGCCATCTGCGGCACCCGGGGCTGGTTCTTTGAAGAGGAGAAGGGCGGGGCCCACGACGAGAAGATCCTGAACCGGGAGCTGATCCGCCTGGAGGCCTCTCTGAAGGCGGCGGGGGAGCGGGAGAAGCTCTGCTTTCTCCACTATCCGCCGGTCTACCGGGGCTATCTCTGCCGCCCGATTCTGGAGCTGCTGCAGCGTTACGGGGTGGGGCAGTGCTGGTACGGCCACCTCCACTCCGAGAGCCACAAGCTGGCCGTCACGGGGCTGTATGAGGGCATTGACTTCCATCTGGCCGCCGCGGATTACACCGGCTTCCGGCCTCTGCGGGTCCGGGGCTGAAAAAGCCCGCAAAAACCCAAAAAATTTAAAATTTTAGACTTGAAATTTCCCAGTTTTCTGCTAATATATACAGGTTAGTCAGCGCATTGCGGGTCCCGGCCCGGCGCGATCCCAGAAGAATACTTTATTTCAATAAATGTTCAATACATCCGTAGGAGGAAAACACAACATGAACGTCAAAAGCGCAACCAGAGAGAACAACAAGCTGACCGTCAACGTCGAGGTCGAAAAGGAAGTCTTCGAGGCCGGCATCTCCAAGGCCTACCTGAAGAACCGCAAGTACATCACGGTTCCCGGCTTCCGCAAGGGCAAGGCCCCCCGGAAGATGATCGAGAACCTGTACGGCGCCGAGGTCTTCCACAGCGACGCCGTGGAGGAAATCTTCCCCGACGTGTACAAGGAAGCTGTTACTGACCAGGGCTGGAAAACCGTGGGTCAGCCCTCTGTCACCGATATGAAGGTCCGGGAGGACAAGAGCCTGGAGCTCACCATCGAGGTGGAGCTCTACCCCGAGGTGGAGCTGGGCCAGTACAAGGGCGTTGAGGCCCCCAAGGCCGCCGTCACCGTCTCCGACGAGGAAGTGGAGGCTGAGCTGGACCGCAAGGCCAACGAGGTGGCCCGCATCGTCACCGTGGAGCGTCCCGCCCAGGAGGGCGACACCGTGGTCATCGACTACAAGGGCCTGAAGGACGGCGTGCCCTTTGACGGCGGCAGCGCCGAGGGCTACGAGCTGCGTCTGGGCTCCCACAGCTTCATCCCCGGCTTCGAGGATCAGCTGATCGGCGCCGCGGCCGGCGAGGAGAAGAGCCTGAACGTCACCTTCCCCGCCGACTACCATGCCAAGGAGCTGGCCGGCGCCCCCGTGGTCTTTGAGGTGAAGGTCCATGAGGTCAAGGAGACCCAGGTTCCCGCCAAGGACGACGAGCTGGCCAAGGACGTCTCTGAGTTCGACACCCTGGCCGAGCTGAAGGAGGACCTGCGCAAGAACATCGAGACCCGCAAGGAGGAGGAAGCCTCCCGGGCCTTTGAGTCCGCCCTCATGGAGAAGGTAGCCGAGGCCGCCAAGCTGGAACTGCCCGATGCCATGGTGGAGGCCGAGGTGGATTCCGAGCTGCAGAACTTTGACTATCAGCTGCGCTCCCAGGGCATGAGCCTGGAGCAGTACAGCAAGATGCTGGGCGGCGACCTGTCCGGCTTCCGCAAGAGCATCCGTCCCTCTGCCGAGAAGCAGGTCCGTCTGCGCGTGGTGCTGAATGCCATCGCGGAGGCCGAGGGCATCGAGATCACCGAGGAGGACAAGAACGCCGAGTATGAGGAGCTGGCCAAGCAGTACGGCATGGAGGCCGACAAGCTGAAGAACGCCATCTCCGAGGAAGACCTCATCACCGATCTCAAGGTCCGCAAGGCCCGGGATCTGGTTCTGGCCGAAGCCGTCGCCACCGCCCCCGCGGAGGAATAAAACCTTCTCCCTGCGGTTACAATGCCATAGCAACATTCCCGGGGCCGATGGCTTCATCGGCCCCGAAGCTTGAAAGGAGATCTGACCATGAGCTTAGTTCCCTACGTAGTGGAGCAGACCAGCCGCGGCGAGCGGTCCTACGATATTTTCTCCCGTCTGCTGAACGATCGGATCATCATGCTCTCCGAAGAGGTCAACGACACCACGGCCTCCCTGATCGTGGCCCAGCTGCTGTATCTGGAGGCCCAGGATCCCGATAAGGATATCCAGTTCTATATCAACAGCCCCGGCGGCGTCATCACCTCCGGCCTGGCCATCTACGACACCATGCAGTATATCAAGTGCGACGTGTCCACCATCTGCATCGGCATGGCGGCCTCCATGGGCGCCTTCCTGCTCTCCGCCGGGACCAAGGGCAAGCGTCTGGCTCTGCCCAACGCCGAGATCATGATCCACCAGGCCGTATTCCTTCGCCTCCTGCGCGGTCATGAAGTGGTCGCGCTCGCAGTCGCGGCAGATGGTTTCGTAGTCCTTGCCGGTGTTTTGCGCGAGGATTTCATTGAGGCGGCGCTTGATGGCGATGATCTGCTCGG
>JAFXYD010000091.1 GCA_017541995.1 Oscillospiraceae bacterium | reverse complement strand
GTTTCATAGCAGTTACATTATACCACCATTTGGCTGCTTCCGAAAGGGGGCAGCCATCTCTTTTCATAACAAAAAATGAGAAGCCGCTTTTCACGACTTCTCATTTTTCGTTATGGGACTTTTTTTACAGCCCCTTTTTGGGCGATCAATCAATAATCCGCGGTGGCCCGGACGGAGTCCACCTGGATGCTGTCCCCCTGCCAGGTGCCGCTGACCAGGACCATGGTGCCGATGGCGGGCAGCTCCGCCCCCACCAGCTTCTGGGTCCAGGCGTTGTCATAGTAGGGGTGCTGGATGCTGTCCAGCCCGGCGGCCCGGCCGTAGAGCAGCAGGCTTTTGCCCTGGAAGTAGTCGGGCTTGTACTGCATGTTCAGCAGCTGGACCCGCTCCAGGGTGGCGTTCATGACGCTCAGATCCACGTCGCAGGCCGCGGGCTCGTAGGCGGTTTTCAGCTCCAGGGTGACGTCGGTGAGCCAGATCTTGTCCAGGGCGGCCTCGTCCCGGACCATGGTGCCGCTGAGCTGCACCAGGCTGCCGTTGGCGGGCAGGCTGTCCGGGTCCGCGGGGACGAACTCCCACTGCCAGTCGCAGCACTTGGTGGCGTCCATGTAGCCCCAGACGTAGTAGCGGGTCTTTTCGCTGAAGGCGTCGGTGACCCGGGCCAGGGTGCCCTCCACGCTGTGGGTCTTGCCCAGATAATCCCCGGCCTGGTCGTTGAAGAAGACGTTCTGATAGAGGATGTACTCGTTTTGGTTCAGCACCGTGGGCATGGCGCCGGAGCCGGCCTCCGCCTCGCCGCCGTCCTGGCAGGCGGCCAGGCCCAGCAGGCAGAGCAGGCACAGGGTCAGGGCAATCAGCTGCTTCATGGAAATCCCTCCAATTTCTTCTGTGTGCTTATTTGGTACGGGCAAAGCCGATGAGAGAGAAGATACCGAAGACCGCCATATCCGCCACCACGATGGTGGAGCCCACGGGGGTCCCGGCCACGGCGGCGATGAGGATGCCCGCCGCGGCGCAGAGCACCGAGATGCAGGCGGCGCAGACGGACACCGCCCGGAAGCTCTTGAGCACCCGCATGGCGGAGAGGGCGGGGAAGACCACCAGGGCCGAGATCAGCAGGGAGCCCACCAGCTTCATGGCCAGCACGATCACCACGGCGATGATGACGGCGATGATGAGGTTGTACAGCCGGGTGTTGGCCCCGGTGGCGGCGGCGAAGCTCTCGTCGAAGGTGACGGAGAAGATCTTGTGGTAGAAGAGCACGAAGAAGATCACCACCACCACCGACAGGGCGATGGACAGCCAGACCTCCAGGGGCTTCAGGGTCAGAATGGAGGTGCCGCCGAAGAGGGTGGTGCAGACGTCCCCGGAGATGTTGGACTTGCCGCTGGGGGGGAAGAGATTCATCAGCAGATAGCCCACCGCCAGGGCCCCCACGGAGATCATGGCCACGGCGGCGTCCCCCTTGATTTTGGCGTTGCTTCCCCCCGCCAGCAGCAGCACGGCGCAGAGGATCGTCACGGGCAGCACCAGCAGCATGTCGTTGGTGAGCCCCGCCACGGCGGCCACCGCCATGGCCCCGAAGGCCACGTGGCTCAGACCGTCGCCGATGAAGGAGAAGCGCCGCAGCACCAGGGTCACCCCCAGCAGGGAGGCGCAGAGGGCCACCAGCACCCCCACCAGCAGGGCGCGCTGCACAAAGGGCTGCTGCAAATAGAGCTGGAGCTGACTCATGCCTCGGCCCCTCCTTTCCCGGCCCAGCGGGCGCCGGTCTCGCTGCTGAGATAGCCCTCCACCGACCCGAAATAGATCCGGCTGCCGATGTGGAGGATGTGGTCGGCGTAGCGCAGGGCGGATTCCAGATCGTGGGAGATCATCACCACGGTGATGCCGTCCTTCCGGTTCAGATCCGCAATGAGCTGGTACATCTCCGTGGTGACCTTGGGATCCAGGCCCGCCACGGGCTCGTCCAGCAGCAGCAGCTTCCGGGTGGCGCAGAGGGCCCGGGCCAGAAGCACCCGCTGCTGCTGGCCTCCGGAGAGCTCCCGGTAGCAGCGCCGGGCCAGGGGCTCCAGCTCCATGCGGCGGATGTTCTGCCAGGCCAGGGCCTTGTCGGCCTTGGAGTAGAAGGGCCGCAGGCCCTGCCGCCCCTGGCAGCCGGAGAGGACGATCTCATAGACCGAGGCGGGGAAGTCCCGCTGCACCAGAGTCTGCTGGGGCAGATAGCCGATCTCATTCTGGCGAAGGCCGTCCCCTGTCAGCACCTCTCCCTTGAGGGGGTGAAGCAGGCCGAGGATCGTTTTCATTAGGGTAGACTTTCCGGAGCCGTTTTCACCGACGACACACAGATAATCCCCGGCACGGACCTCAAAATTCAGATGCTCCAGAATCGCTTTTCCTTCATAGCCCAGGGAAAGATCCCAGCAGGACAAGAGTGCGTCCGTATGGCCTCTTTCCTGGTCCAGCTTGAGGGAATAATTGTTGAAATCATTCCGTTCCATATCAAGAATCCCTTTTGACGATTAGTTTGTTATTTTTCTGCCTGAGGCAGACGAACCAAGCTTTTTCAAGGGTGCCGTGCGCTGAACGAACACCACCTCATCCGCCCCAGTGTGCGCACTGGGGCACCTTCCCCTCAAGGGGAAGGCTATGGTTCCGAGCCGGCAGCGTGTCGCGCTCGTCGTTCTCCTATTGCCTGTTGCCTGTTGCCTATTGCCTGTTGCCTGTTGCCCATTCAACGATTGCCTGATCGGCGATCCCGGATCCGTTCAGTTCAGCGCTTGCTTCAGAACCTCCAGATTCTGCTCCATAATGCCGAGGTAGCTCACGCCGTCGGCCACGTCCTGGGCGGTGACGGACTGAATGGAGTTCAGCTCCAGGATCCCGGCGCTTTTGGCCCGGGTTCCGGCCACGACGGCCTCCGCCAGGCGGCTGTCGGAGCGCTCCAGCTTCATCACCCAGGGCAGGCCCAGCTCGTCTACCTTGTCCACCAGGAAGCTGAGGGTCTCGAAGCTGGCCTCGGTCTCCGCGGAGCAGCCGGAGAAGGCCGCCCAGCACTGCAGGCCGTAGTCGTCGGCCAGATAGCGGAAGGGGAAGCGGTCGGCAAAGAGCAGGGTCTTCCGGGCCGCATGGCTCAGGGCCTCGTCATAGGCCCGGTCCAGGCTGTCCAGGGCCGCCTCATAGGCCCGGAGATTCTCCTGATAGGCGGCGGCTGCCTGGGGATCCAGCTCCTCCAGGGCCCCTTCGATGCGCCCGCAGAGCAGGGCGGCGTTCCGCAGGGAGAGCCAGACGTGCTCGTCGTACGCGGGGCCCTCGTCCTCCTCCTCTTCCTCTGCCTCCATGCCCTCCAGGGCTTCCTCCTCCTTGGCGGCGCCGCCCAGCTCGTCCAGCAGGCAGACCACCTTCATATCCTTGTTCTGCGCCTGGGCCAGGGCGTCGGGCACCCACTTGTCGGACTCGCCCCCCACGTAGATGAAGAGGTCGCAGGTGGAGATCTTGTAGATGTCCTCCACCGTGGGCTGGTAGTTGTGGAGGTCGGTGCCCTTGTCCAGCAGCAGGGTCAGGGCCACGCGCTCGTTGTCCCGGCCGATGATCTGCCGGGCCCAGTCGTAGGCCGGGAAGACCGTGGCCACCACGGAGATCTCCTTTTCCGTCACGACGGGCCGGGTGGCCGCCGTGGCGGTCCGGCTGCCGCTGCCGCCGCAGCCCGCCAGCAGCCCCGCCAGCAGCAGGGCGCAGATCAGAATCAAAACAGGGCGTTGCTTCTTTTTATTCATGATATTCATTCAACTTTCTCTTTGTTCTCGGCGCAGCGCTCGCAGACGCCGTAGAGCACGGTGTCCCCCCGGTCCACGGTGAAGCCCTCCAGCTGGGCGATGGAGTCCAGCAGGGCCTCGGTCTCGGCCTCGTCCATATGGAAGGTCTTGCCGCATTTCTTGCAGCTCAGATGCAGGTGATCCCGGCATTCCTCCGCCTTCATATACTGATAGAAGACCTCCCGGCTGCCGTTTTTCGCCAGCTTGCGGACGCTGCCGTCCTGCTCCAGGGCGGAGAGATTCCGGTAGACGGCGCTGACGCTGATCTCGGGCAGGTCCCGGGAGATCTGGGCGGCGCTGAGGGTCTCGTCGGCGTGCCGGTGCAGGTAGTTCAAAAGCCGCTTCCTGGGCTGGGTCATGTAGGCTTGCATGCTGTCCTCCAATCTGCGAATGGTTCGCAATTTCGCTGGGCAATAATATATCACGCCCGTTCCCGTTTGTCAAGCACTTTTGCGAATGATTTGCAAATTGTTCTTCTTAATAATATAAAAAAGGACCCGCCGCCGCGATTTGCGGCGGCGGGCCCCGTGGGCTCCGGCGCTACCGGCCGAAGAGATCGGCCACATAGGCCCGGCATTCCCCGGTCCGGGGGCTGTTGGCGACGACGCCCAGGTAGACGGGCTCGTTGTAGAGCCCCGCAAACAGGGGCAGCTCGTTGACCAGCAGGGCGTTTTCGGCGGACTCCGCCTGAATCTCATGCTCCTCCGCCTCCCCCAGGAGGTATTCGATCTCGTTGTCCTCCAGGGTCACGCTGTTCTCCGTGATGCAGGGCTCCAGGGCTTTGAGCAGGGCCGCGTCCTCCCCGCAGAGGGTCCGGATGGGCAGCAGATAGCCCCGGGCGGAGAGGAAGTCATAGGCCTGGCGGCTCATCAGCACCAGATCCAGCTGCCGGAGCTCCGTGCTGGCCTGGAGCTTGATCTGGGAGGCGTAGGCGCTGCGCTGGGCGTCGCCGGTGGCCTCCCGGGAGAGATAGAGCCCCCGGTACAGCACAAACTCCGTCCTGTCGGGGTTCAGCCCCGCCCGGAGCAGATAGTCCCGGGTCAGCTCCGTCTCCAGGCTTTCGCTGACGGAGACGTTGAAGAAGGCCATATACAGATGGGGCTCCTTCCGGGTCAGGACCCGGTGGATCACGCCGCCCAGGATCACCAGGACGGCGACGCCCAGGATGATAAACCACTTGTAGTAGAGCCAGATATGCTCCGCCTTTTTCGCCGGGCTCAGCTGGCGGAAGCGCGCCCGGTCGGCGGCCTTCTGTTCCTTGGTGCGGGTCATCGCTCGGCGTCCTCCTCCGGCTCCGTCTCCGCGTCGGTCTGCTCCTCCGTCTCGTCCTCGGGATCATAGGTGCAGGCGGCGATGACGCTGGCCAGCAGCCAGGCGCTGACCATGGCGCAGAAGCCCTCCCCCAGCATCAGAATGGGGGTGAAGAAGCGCACCGCCACAAAGAACATGGCGAAGTGTACCCCGAAGACCGAGATGGTGGCGAAGAGATAGTGGGTGCCGATGAGCAGGGAGTTTTTCAGCATGGCCCAGACCGTGTTCTCCACCTTGGCGGTGAGGGGGAAGACGTAGAGCAGCACGATGACGTAGGCCACCGCGGCGGCAATCAGCACCGCCAGATTCAGAGTCCAGAAAATGGCGGGGGCGCCGCTGGCGCTGGAGCGCAGATGGTAGAGGATGTAGCCGTCCAGCCCCAGCACGATCCCCACCCCCAGCAGGATGAGCCAGAGGATGGTGGCCTGCTTGAAGTTCTCCTTGAAGGCCCGGAAGAAGAGCAGGCCCACGGAGCGGCCCTCCGACTCCTGGTGGATCTTGAAGCAGGCGGAGTAGAGGGCGGCGGTGGAGGCCCCCAGGGTGACGATGGGCAGGGAGCAGACAAACCAGAGCAGGTTCAGATAGCAGCAGTAGCAGAGCTTCATCAGAAGCTGGCTGAAGCGGCTTTCGTAGGAGAAGAATTTCATTGTATGCCTCCTTTGGGCTCCGTATCTCCGGTGGAGCTTCGGTAGATCAGATCCGTCTGGGTGTGAACCACCCGGTAATCCAGAGAGGGCTCCTCCATCCGGGACATCAGCAGCTGTACCGCGGTGAAGGCCATGATCTGGGTGTGGATGTGTACGGTGGTCAGGGGCGGGTCAATGAGCCGGGACTCCGGGGAGTCATCAAAGCCGCAGAGCAGAATGTCCCGGGGCACCTGCTTCCCCAGGTGGCGCAGGGACTGGATGGCGTCGATTGCCACGAAGTCGTTGGCGCAGAGGAAGACCTCCGGCAGCTCCTCCAGCTCCGAGAGCGCCTGGTGCAGCTCCGCCGGCTGCCGGTAGGGGATCACGAAGCGCTCCTCCACCGGCAGCCCGGCCGTCAGCATATTGACCCGGAAGGCGATGTAGCGCTCGAAGAAGGACTGGCAGTGGAGATAGTCCCCCAGAAAGCCCATGCGGGTCTTGCCCCGGCGCAGCAGCTCCTGGGTCAGGGCGGCGATCTCCGTCATGTTGTCCATATAGAGCTGATCCGCGGGCAGACTGCGGCCCCAGGCCTTCACCGGCCCGTCCACAAAGAGGATGGGCAGCCCCAGGCCGCAGAGCATCTCGCAGTAGTCCCAGTCGAAGAGCTCGAAGCAGACAATGGCCCGGACCCGCTGGGCGTCGAAGGTCCAGGGCAGGGAGCCCTCCCGCAGATTCTCCTCCGTGACCCGGTGGAGATTCACGGTGTAGCCCAGCTGGGCCACCTCGCTCTGGAAGCGGTCCTGCATGGGAGAGGCGAAATGGGAGTAGTTGAGGAGTATCGTGGTAAACAGGGCGATTTCCCCGGCGTGGCCCCGGGGCTCCTGGGCCGCCTCGGCGGCGGGGCGGACGATGCCGGTGAGGGCGTTGACGTAGGAGAACTGCTTGTAGCCCATCTCCACGGCCTTCTGCAAGATCCGCTCCCGGGTGGCGTCGGCCAGCCCCTCGGAATTGTTGATGGCCTTGGACACGGTGTTGCGGGAGACGCCCAGGGCGTCCGCGATATCCTGAATCGTAACTTTCAAATCAATCACCCGTATGAATATTTGGAATCGGCGCTTTCCGATTCTCATCGTAATACCCTCATTTTAACATAGGAATTGTGCAAATGTCAACATGAAGAATGGGAATAATCTGAAAAGCCCGGCAGAAGCCGGGAATCGTTTTGGGCATTGATCAAAAACAACAAAAACACAGGAAATTTCGCACAGGATTGAAGAAAAAATGTTGACAAAAGCAAGGCAAAGTGCTAAGATGAACTTGCCAAATGCCCGATTGAGTGTGCAAATGCACAATTCCGACGCGCACGAGAGCGGGACGAAAAAAAGAAGGAGGAATTTCATGAAAAAAGCCTTGTCGCCCGCCACAAGCAGCGGCGGAGGCTCGAAGCTGCACAACCTGTTTGTGTATCTTCGGCAGCACTGGCAGCTGTACGTAATCTTCATGCTGCCGGCGTTTCTGTTGACGGTAATCTTCCGCTACATTCCCATGGGCGGTATCACGATTGCCTTCACGGAATACAATCCCATCCGGGGCCTGTTTCACAGCGAATGGATCGGCTTTGCGAACTTTGAGCGCTTCCTCTCCTCGCCCGATTTCCTTCGCTACCTGGCAAACACCCTCAAGCTGAGTGTGTACGGCCTCCTTTGGGGCTTCCCCGCTCCCATCCTTCTGGCCTTCCTGCTCAACCGGATCATGAGCAAGAAGACCAAGCAGAAGATCCAGCTGGTACTGTACATGCCGAACTTCATCTCGGTCATCGTGCTCTGCGGTATCGTCCGGATCCTGCTCTCCCCCACCGGCATGATCAACTCCCTGCTGGGAACCAACACCAACTTCATGACCATGCCCTCCGCATTCCGCACCATCTACATCGCCTCCGGCATCTGGCAGGGCGCAGGCTGGGCCTCCATCATCTACACCGCGGCCCTGTCCAACGCCAGCAAGGAGCTGAAGGAAGCGGCTGTCATCGACGGCGCCAACATTTTCCAGCAGATCAAGGCTGTGGAATGGCCCGCCATCAAGGACACCGTCCTCATTCAGTTCATCATGTCCGTGGGCAACATCATGAGCATCGGCTTTGAGAAGGCCTACGCCCTCCAGACCGACATGAACATGAGCACGTCCGAAATCATCTCCACCTACGTCTACAAGAAGGGCCTTCTGGACGGCGACTACGGCTTCTCCACCGCGGTCGGTCTGTTCAACACCGTCATCAACGTCATCTTGCTGGTTACCATGAACACCATCGTCAAGAAGATGAACGACGGCAAGGGCATCTAAGGAGGGCAGATCCATGAAAACGAAAAAGAAGAGTGAATTTGCCAAGCTCCCCACCGGCGACAAGACTCTGCTGACCATCGGCTACGTGATTTTGGGCATTTTCGTCCTGGCGATCATCCTCCCCATCATCTACATCATTCTGGCATCCTTCATCGACCCCATCACCCTGCAAAACAAGGGCCTGACCTTTGACTTCAGCAAGTGGACCACCACCGCCTATGAGCGGGTTCTGGGCAACGCGCAGATCTGGATCGGCTTCAAGAACGCCCTGATCTACTCGATCCTGTTCACCATCATCTCCGTGGTGGTCACCCTGCTGGCCGCCTACCCCATGTCCCGGGCGGATTTCAAGGGCCGCGGCTTCTTCAACACCATCTTCGTCATCACCATGTTCTTTGGCGGCGGCCTCATCCCCACCTACCTGCTCATCAGCGACCTGGGGATGCTGGACACCATCTGGGCCATTCTGATCCCCGGCGCCTTCAGCGTCTGGAACATGATCATCGCCCGGACCTACTACATGGGCATTCCCCGGGATCTGCAGGAGGCGGCGGAGATCGACGGCGCCACCGAAATGGTCTACTTCTTCAAGATCCTGCTGCCCGTCTGCACCCCCATCATCGCCACCATCTCCATGTGGCAGTTCGTGGGTATGTGGAACAGCTACTTCGACGCCATGATCTACCTCAACGACGCCTCCAAGCAGCCTCTGCAGCTGGTGCTCCGCGCCATCCTGATTCAGAGCCAGCCCGAAGCGGGCATGGTCTCCGATATGCAGTCCACCGCCGAGCGCGCCCAGCTGGCTGAGCTGCTGAAGTACGCCACGATCATCATTTCCTCCCTGCCTCTGATGATCATGTACCCCTTCTTCCAGAAGTACTTTGACAACGGCATTATGGCCGGCGCCGTCAAGGGCTGACGGAAGCCCCTGCCGCGGACGCGGCAAAGTGTGAGAAACTACATGTTTCAAATTTGAAAGGAGCAAAACAAAACATGTCTAAATTTGTCAAGAGCATCGCCCTTCTTCTGGCCGTCATCATGATGGTGGGCCTGCTGGCTGCCTGCGGCGGCAGCGGCACCAACGGCGGCAGCGAAGGCACCAACGTGGATCCCGAAACCCTGAAGTTCCCCCTGGCTGAGAAGGCCACCATCTCCGGCCTGACCAGCTACCCCGTGGGCACCGAGTCCAACCCCAACAACCGGACCATCTTCAAGCGCCTGGAAGAGAAGACCAACGTTCACGTGGATTGGAAAACCATCCAGAGCGACCAGTGGGGCGACAAGATCTCCCTGGAGATGTCCAACATCAAGACCCTCCCCGAGTTCGTGTTCTCCGCCGGCTTCTCCGACACCGACCTGCTGAAGTACGCCAAGCAGGGCGTCATCCTCAACCTCGAGGAGTACATCGACAAGTACATGCCCAACCTCAAGAAGGTCTTTGAGCAGGCTCCCGAGTACCGCACCATGTGCACCGACGAGAACGGCCACATCTGGGCTCTGCCCTGGATCGAGCAGCTGGGCTACGAGAAGACCGCCATCCAGACCATCGGCAACATGCCCTTCATCAACGTCGCCTGGCTTGAGTTCCTCGGCCTGGAGATGCCCCACACCGTGGACGAGTTCGAGCAGGTTCTGATTGCCTTCCGCGACAACGCCGCCAAGCTGAAGGAGCACTTCGGCATCGAGGGCGAGATCATCCCCATGTCCTGCATCATCGGCTCCGGCAACGAGGACTGCCGCGTGCTGACCAACGGCTTCGGCGAAGGCTACG
>JAFXYD010000090.1 GCA_017541995.1 Oscillospiraceae bacterium | reverse complement strand
GCGGGCGATTGTTTGCTCCGCAAACCGGGCGGCCGATGACCGCCCCTACGGACGGGTGGTTAACGGCAGGCCTCTGCCTCGGGCGGGCGGCCAATGACCGCCCCTACGCCCGGCTTGCTGAGTAAAACCGATAACCAGAATCCCGATTTGTTGCTTCTGTTATTGTAGTATTATACGACAAACCCGCCAGGAAAGCAATCGGAAATTTCCTTGCAATCCGGCGGGCTTTGGTGTATAGTAGGGGCAGAAATCCAGCGCCTTCCGAGGCGCAAAGCACAGGAGGCGACGACTCCTATGGACAGATCCCAAATATCCACCCGGCATCTGCGCATCTACGGCACCCTGGGCCCCGCCTGCGCCGACGAGGCCGTTCTGGCCGCCATGCTCCGGGCCGGGATGAGCGGAATGCGGCTCAATCTCTCCCACACCAGCCTGGAGGAGGCCCGGGAGCTGCTGGCGCTCTACCGCAGGGCCGGGGCCGCCTGCGGTCTGAGCCCGGAGCTGCTCATCGACATGCAGGGGCCGGAGCTGCGAATCGGCGCCCTCCCCGCCCCCTTGAGCTTAGAGGAGGGGGCCCTGGCCCCGGCCCTCCCCTTCCCCCGGGCGGTGGCGGAGGCCCTGGCCGGGGCCCCCGCCGGGCAGGAGCTGCTGCTGGACGACGGCAAGCTGCTGCTGCAGAAGGAGGCCTCCGGCCTGCTGCGGGTGCGCCGGGGCGGCCTGCTGACGGGCCGGAAGAGCGTGGCCCTGCCGGGGCTGCGGGTCGAAAGCCCGGCTCTGACCCAGACGGATCTGCAAAATCTCAGCCGGGCCCGGGAATTCGGGGTCACGGCGGTGATGCAGCCCTTCGTCCGGGGCCCAGAGGATCTGGCGGCCCTGCGCCAGGCCCTGGACCGGGCGGGCTGCGGCGAAATCCGGGTGCTGGCCAAGGTGGAGAACTTAGAGGGGGTCCGGGCTCTGGAGGCTCTGATCCCCGGCTGCGACGAGATCGTCATCGCCCGGGGGGATCTGGGGAACGCAGTGCCCCTCTGGGAGCTGCCGGGTCTGCAAAAGCGCATCGCCGCCGCCTGCCGCCGGGCGGGCCGGGATTTCATGGTGGTGACCCAGATGCTGGACTCCATGATCCAGCGCCCCGTGCCCACCCGGGCGGAGCTCAGCGACGTCTTCAACGCGGTGCTGGACGGCGCCGCCTCGGTGATGGTCACCGGCGAAACCGCCTCCGGCAAGTACCCCGTGGAGGTGATCCGCTATCTGGTCCGCACCGTCCGGGAAGCGGAGAAATACCTGCAATAAAGAACAGCAGCGCCCCGGAAAAACCGGAGCGCTGTGTAGAAATAGTTGAAAGTTGAAAATGAAAAGTTGAAAATTGAGGTATCGTTCAAATTGCGATTTGAACGATAAGAAAAGAAACGGGGAATTCCAGACAGTTTAATCGGCGCGACAGACAGAAATCTGCACGAGAAACAGGAAAAGGCTGGGTTTGCGGTATTTTTTTCCGTTTTTCAAATGGCAATTTGAAAAACACCATCATTTTCAATTTTCAACTTTCAATTTTCAATTTGTCCTCCATCCATGTTATTTATGCGCCGAACCTTCTTTGACAGCAGCAGCGCCCCGAGGGAGGCGCTGCTGTTTTTTTGGCTTATTTCCCGTCGGGGAAGCTGGTGAACTGGCCCCGCTCCACCTGGGGCAGGCCGGCTCTCGCCTCCTCGGCGGCGATGGCCCGGATCAGGAAGGCCATATTCCGGGCCAGGTTCCGCAGGGTCTGGAGGCCCTCCAGATCCTTGCGCACGTCCTCGGCGCTGAAGCCGTGGACCTGGTTCCAGTAGGTGGAGGAGGCCACGGGCATCCCGCTGATGGTGAAATACTTGTTCAGCACGTCGAAGCTGGCGCTGTTGCCGCCCCGGCGGCAGGAGACCACCGCGGCTCCCACCTTCATGTGCTTGGAGAAGGAGCTGCTGTAGAAGAGCCGGTCCAGGAAGGCCAGCAGGCTGCCGTTGGGGGAGCCGTAGTACACCGGGCTGCCCACCACCAGGCCCGCCGCCTCCCGGAGCTTGGGGGCAGTCTCGTTCACCAGATCCTCAAAGACGCAGCGGCCCAGCTGGGCGCAGCGGCCGCAGGCCACGCAGCCCCGGATGCTCTTGCTGCCCACCTGGATCAGCTCCGTCTCCAGCCCCTCCTGCCGGAGAACGACCTCCATCTCCCGCAGCGCCTCCGCCGTACAGCCCTGGGGCCGGGGACTGCCGTTGAGCAATAATACCTTTGCCATATCTGTTCCTCCCGTATGCTTGATGGGAAGATTATACCATATCCGGCCCAAAAGTCAAGGCGATGGCCGTCCCGGGGCAAAAACCGTCCGGCCCCGGGGCCGGACGGGAGCTCTTTTGCATATTATACAGCCCTTTTGGCTGAAATCCCGGCAAAAATACAGGATTCCCTCAATTCCATACAAATCACCGGTTGGAATTGACAAGCGGGGAAAAATTGTGTATAATAGCTAATTGGAGAAAGGTTTCCCCGGAATAATTCGTCACAATTTTACGAAAGGAATGATCGGCACCTTATGATGAAAAAGAAAACCATGGACGGCAATGAAGCCGCCGCCTATGCCAGTTATGCCTTTACGGAGGTAGCCACCATCTACCCCATCACGCCCTCCAGCCCCATGGCGGAGCACGTGGACGTCTGGGCCGCCAACGGCATGAAGAACATGTTCGGCCACCCGGTCAAGCTGGTGGAGATGCAGAGCGAGGCCGGCGCCTGCGGCGCCATGCACGGCTCTCTGGAATGCGGCGCCCTGTCCACCAGCTACACCGCCTCCCAGGGTCTGATGCTGATGGTCCCGCCCCTGTACCGCATCGCGGGCCAGCTGCTGCCCGGCGTGATCCACGTGGCCGCCCGTACCGTGGGCACCAGCTTCTTCTCCATCTTCGGCGATCAGTCCGACGTCATGGCCTGCCGCCAGACGGGCTTTGCCCAGATTGCCTCCTCCTCCGTGCAGGAGTGCATGGATCTGGCCGCCGTGGCCCATCTGTCCGCCATCAAGTCCAGCGTGCCCTTTATGCACTTCTTCGACGGCTTCCGCACCTCCCACGAGCTGCAGAAGATCGACGTGCTGGACTTTGACGAGCTGAAAAAGATGGTGGACATGGAGGCTCTGAAGCGCTTCCGCAAGCGCAGCCTCAACTCCGAGCGCCCCGTCATGCGCTCCACCGTCCAGAACCCCGACACCGCCTTCCAGGTCCGGGAGGCCGTGAACCCCTACTACGACGCGACCCCCGCCATCGTGGAGGAGTACATGCAGAAGATGAACAGGCTGACGGGCCGGAACTACCAGCTCTTCAACTACTTCGGCGCCCCCGACGCGGAGTACGTCATCATCGCCATGGGCTCCGTCTCCGACTGTCTGAAGGAGGTCGTGGACTACCTCAACGCCCGGGGCCGCAGGGTGGGCTTCATCCAGGTCCATCTCTACCGTCCCTTCTCCGCCGAACATCTGCTGAAGGCCATTCCAGAGAGCTGCAAGGTGCTGACGGTGCTGGACCGCACCAAGGAGGCCGGAGCCAACGGCGAGCCCCTGTACGAGGACGTGGCCGGCGTGCTCTTCAACCGGGCCAAGCGCCCCGTCCTGCTGGGGGGCCGCTACGGCCTGTCCTCCAAGGACACCACCCCCGCCATGATGAAGGCGGTCTTCGACAACATGGAGGGGGCCCGGAAGGACCACTTCACCGTGGGCATCGAGGACGATCTGACCCACCGCTCCCTGGAGGTGGGGGAAAACATCGTCACCGCCGACCAGCAGACCATCTCCTGCAAGTTCTGGGGCCTGGGCTCCGACGGCACCGTGGGCGCCAACAAGAACTCCATCAAGATCATCGGCGACAACACCGACCAGTACGTGCAGGCCTACTTTGAGTACGACACCAAAAAGTCCGGCGGCGTCACCAAGAGCCACCTGCGCTTCGGCCACAAGCCGATTCTGTCCACCTACTACGTCACCATGGCGGACTTCGTGGCCTGCCACAACGAGAGCTACGTCAAGAAATACGACATCGTCAACGAGATCAAGCCCGGCGGAACCTTCCTGCTGAACACCGTCTGGAAGGGGGAGGAGCTGATCGCCAACCTGCCCAACAAGCTCAAGCGGATCCTGGCCCAGCGGAAGATCAAATTCTACACCATCGACGCCACGGACATCGCCGCGGAGATCGGCCTGGGCAACCGCACCAACACGGTGCTCCAGTCCGCCTTCTTCAAGCTCTCCGGGGTGCTGCCCATCGAGGACGCCGTGCGCTACATGAAGGACGCCATCACCAAGACCTACGGCCGCAAGGGCGAGAAGGTTCTGAACATGAACTACACCGCCGTGGACCGGGGCCTGGACGGCATCGTGGAGATTCCCGTGGATCCCGCCTGGGCGGAGCTGCCCGACCAGGAGAAGCCCGTGGACGAGAACCAGCCCGACTACATCAAGACCGTCATGCGCATGGTCAACGACCAGCGGGGCGACAAGCTGCCCGTCAGCACCTGGAAGGGCATGGCCGACGGCACCGTGCCCCTGGGCACCTCCAAGTATGAGAAGCGGGGCTTCGCCGCCTTCGTCCCGGAGTGGGACGCGGAGAAGTGCATCGGCTGCAACATGTGCTCCTTCTACTGCCCCCACGCCGCCATCCGGCCCTTCCTGCTGAACGAGGCCGAGGTCCAGGCGGCCCCCGCGGGCTACCTCACCAAGGAGGCCAAGGGCAAGGGCTTCGAGGGTCTGCGCTACCGGCTCCAGGTGGATCCCCTGGACTGCACCGGCTGCGGCACCTGCGTCACCGCCTGCCTGGCCAAGGACAAGGCCCTGGCCATGCGGCCCATCGCCAGCCAGCTGCCCCAGGCGGCCAACTGGGACTACAGCATGGGCCTGTCCGAGAAGCCCAACCCCATGGACAAGTTCTCCCCCAAGGGCAGCCAGTACGAGCAGCCCCTGCTGGAGTTCTCCGGCGCCTGCGCCGGCTGCGGCGAGACCGCCTATATGAAGCTGCTGACCCAGCTCTACGGCGACCGGATGATCGTAGCCAACGCCACGGGCTGCACCCAGGCCTGGGGCTTCTCCATCCCCAGCTACCCCTACACCGTCAACAGCCGCGGCCACGGCCCCGCCATCTCCAACTCCCTGTTTGAGAACAACGCCGAGTACAGCCTGGGCATGGTGCTCTCCGTCCAGGCCCAGCGCCTGGCCCTGCGGACCAAGGCGGAGGCTTACCTGGCCGAGGCAAAGGACGAGGCCCTCAAGGCCGCCCTGGAGGCCTGGATCGCGGGCTACGAGGACGACGAGCAGGCCAGAGCGCTGGCCGACGCCGTGCTGGAGGCCCTGGCGAAGACCTCCGAGACCGGCGAGAACGTGGAATACATGAAGGAGAACAGCGAGCACTTCGTCCGCAAGAGCATGTGGATGTACGGCGGCGACGGCTGGGCCTACGACATCGGCTACGGCGGCCTGGATCACGTCCTGGCCTCCGGCATCGACGTCAACATCTTAGTGGTGGATACCGAGGTCTACTCCAACACCGGCGGCCAGGCCTCCAAGGCCACGCCCATCGGCGCGGTGGCCCAGTTCGCCGCCGCGGGCAAGCGCACCGTCAAGAAGGATCTGGGCCTGCTGGCCGCCGAGTACGGCGACGTCTACGTGGCCTCCATCGCCCTGGGCGCCAACCCCAACCAGGCCATCAAGGCCATCCGGGAGGCCGTGGCCCACAAGGGCCCGTCCCTGATCATCGCCTACGCCCCCTGCATCAACCACGGCATCGTCAAGGGCATGGGTTGGTCCACCGAGGAGGCCAAGCTGGCCGTAAACAGCGGCTACTGGTTCCTCTACCGCTACAGCCCCGAGCTGCGCTCCGCCGGGAAGATCCCCTTCGTGCTGGACAGCAAGGAGCCCTCCATGCCCCTGGAGGACTTCCTCAACGGCGAGGTTCGCTACGCCTCCCTGCGCCGCACCTTCCCCGCCGACGCCGACGCCCTCCTGGCACAGGCCAAGGCCTACAGCGCCGAAAAGTACCGCAAATACAAAAAGCTGGCGGAGGGCTGAGCCCCCGCCCCAGAGCCCGGTCTGACCCCAGACCGGGCTCTTTTGTACATTGCTCTGATTCGGCATCAGACCCGCCCGTAGGGGACGGGTTCCCCGTCCCGCCGTACCCCGCTCCGACCAGGGATCCGAGGCCGTAGGGGCGATCATGGATCGCCCGCCGTACCCCGCTCCACCCGCCTGTAGCGCCGGCAATCTGCCGGCCATGCGCCCCACTCTCAACAGCCCGCCCGTAGCGGCGAACATTGTTCGCCATATGCACCCCGTCCCAGGGCGAATTGAAAATTGAAAGTTGAAAATTGAAAATGTCGGAGTTTTCAAATTGCCATTTGAAAACATTGGAATAGGGGACGGGGAAACGGATTGCCACGACCAGTCTGCGGACTGGTCTCGCAATGACAATATCGGGACGTTTCCCGCCGTAGGGG
>JAFXYD010000089.1 GCA_017541995.1 Oscillospiraceae bacterium | reverse complement strand
GAGCAAACAATCGCCCGCAGGGCGATCCAGCCCGGTATCGTTCATCGAGGCGTTTCCGTAACACGCAGCCGGGCAGGATTTGCCTCCGGCAAATCGTCCGCCTCTGGCGGACCGGGCGGCCAGTGACCGCCCCTACGGGCGTGGTGCAGAGGGGAGAGCTGGTACGTGTGGCGGGCGGCCAATGACCGCCCCTTCGATGGATCGGCTGATGAAAGCCGATAACCAGATAAAATTTTTGATTTTTCAGAGATTTCTGTCACATTTCAAGCCGGAAATGCCTCTTATGTATCAGAAGGACCGTTTCTCAAACGGAAGAAAAGGAGCTCTGACCATGAAACGTATTTCTCTTTGCAAGCTCGCCGCGCTTCTCCTCTGCCTGATCCTGCCGCTTTCCCTTCTGAGCGCCTGCGTTTCCCTTCCCCCCGTGCCGAGCCTGTCTGTCCCCCGGGACAGCGCCGCCGTCACCACGCCCGTCACCGAAGCCGCCCCGCCCGTCAGCTCTGAGGCGGAGCCGGAGCGTGACCCCGGAGAGGGGGCTTCCCTGCGAAAGATCTTCGGAGACGCCGACCTTTCCCAGGAGCAGCTGCTCTACGCGGACCAGCTCTGCTTCTGTCTGAAGACGGAGAAGGGCGTCCGGGCTCAGATCATGGATCTGGAAACTCTGGAGCGCCGCCTGGAGGGCCTGGGGCCTCTGCCCCGGACCCGCTATTATGAGCAGCTTCTCTCAGAGGACTACCGCCTGCTCTTCTCGGCCTATGACATGGCCCTGGAGCTGGGCTCGGCCAAGTTCTGCTTCCCCACCCGAAGCCTGCGGGCCAGGGACGTTTCGGAGATCGTGGAGCTGCTGAACGCCAGCTATCCCCTTTTCGACGCCCGGCCCAGGTTCTCGGTGACCAGGGATCTCACCGACGGCTCCGGGGAGAAATACCGCTTTCTGACGGTCTGCTTCACCAATTGCAGCCCGGAAAAGCTCCGGGAGCATCATCTGGCGGTGGAGGCCTGCCGCGCCATCCTGCGCTCGCTGCCGGAACAGCTCCGGGAGGATCCGGCCCAGTACCCCGTCAACCTCTACTCCGCGGTGGTCCATTCGGTGCACTATGACACCGAAAGCGCTTCGGAGCTGGCGGAGCACAGCCCCCTGTACCTGGCGATTCTGGAGAAGCGCGCCACCTCCTACGGGATCAGCGCCTGGTTCTATACTCTGATGAACCTGGCGGGCTACGACTGCCTGCTGGTAAGCGGAACCTGCTTCGGCGGGACGGAGGAGAACCCCCACGCCATCTACGATCACAACTGGAATATCGCGAAGCTGGCGGACGCCTATTACGTCTTCGATCCCACCCTGGACAACTGGTACTCCGAGGACGGCTATCTGTTCTTCTACGGCCTTTCCGAGGAAAGCGCCAACGAAAAATACCCCCGCACCATGGATCCCTACTTTGCCGAGCTCGTTCCCCCCTGTCCCGAAGATCTGACCCAGGACAGCGCGCCCATCGCGCCGGAGATCGAGGGCGGAACCAATCTTTCCCACACAACAGGAGCAATACAATGTTTGAACTATTGAAAACCGAGGGCAAGGCCCGCAGAGGCGTATTCACCTGCGCCCACGGGACGGTACAGACCCCGGTGTTTATGAACGTGGGCACCCAGGCCGCCATCAAGGGCGGGCTCAGCGCCGAGGATCTGAAGCGCATCGGCTGCCAGGTGGAGCTCTCCAACACCTACCACCTGCATCTGCGGCCCGGCGACGAGACCGTCAAGCGCCTGGGAGGGCTGCACAAATTCATGACCTGGGACGGGCCCATTCTCACGGACTCCGGAGGCTTCCAGGTCTTCTCCCTGGCCAGCCTGCGGAAAATCAAGGAGGAGGGGGTCTACTTCGCCTCCCACATCGACGGGCGGAAGATCTTCATGGGCCCGGAGGAGAGCATGCGGATCCAGTCCAACCTGGGCTCGGATATCTGCATGGCCTTCGACGAGTGCGTGGAGAACCCCTCCCCCCGGGACTACGTGAAAAAGTCCATGGCCCTCACCTACCGCTGGCTGCTGCGCTGCAAGGCGGAGAACGCCCGGCTCAACGCCCTGCCGGACACGGTGAACCCCCGGCAGATGCTCTGGGGCATCAACCAGGGCGGGGCCTACCCGGATCTGCGGATCGAGCACGCCAAAATGATCGCGGAGCTGGACCTGCCGGGCTACGCCATCGGCGGCCTGGCCGTGGGGGAGCCCACGGAAGTGATGTACGAGATCATCGAGGCGGTGGAGCCCTTCCTGCCCGCGGACCGGACCCGCTATCTCATGGGGGTGGGCACCCCCTCCAACATCATCGAGGCGGTGTGGCGGGGGGTGGACTTCTTCGACTGCGTGATGCCCGCCCGGAACGCCCGCCACGCCCGGCTCTTCACCTGGGAGGGGGCCATCAACCTCAAGAACGCCAAGTACGAGCTGGACGACGGCCCCATCGACCCCCAGTGCGACTGTCCCGTCTGCCGCCGCTACAGCCGGGCCTATCTGCACCACCTGTTCAAGGCGGAGGAGATCCTGGCCCTGCGGCTCAGCGTCATGCACAATCTGTATTTCTACAACAAGCTCATGGAGCGGATCCGCCAGGCCCTGGATGAGGGCCGCTTCGCCGCCTTCCGGGCGGAGTATTCGGAAAAACTCAGCCGAAAAATCTGATTTTCTGCTTGCATTCCGCCGCCCTGCCGTGTATAATAAACGAAAGTCCAATACGGAGGTAAAACTATGCTGCAATTTATTATGACGGAAGGCGCCGCCACGGCCAATTCTGCCGCCGGCGGTTTGCTGGGGAGCGGCGGGACGCTGCTGATTCCTCTGGTTCTCATGTTCGTGGTCATGTACTTCATGATCATCCGGCCTGAGAGCAAGAAGAAGAAGGAAGCCGAGGCCCTGCGCAACTCCCTGCACAAGGGCGACAAGATCACCACCATCGGCGGCATCATGGGCAAGATCGTGGACATCAAGGACGACAAGATCGTCATTGAGACCGGCGAGGATCAGGTCCGCATGGAGCTGCAGAAGTGGTCCGTCATGACCAACAATACCGCGGAAAAGGAAAAGAGCAAGCGCGCCGCGGAGGCCAAGGAGGCCGCTCAGAAGGCCAAGGAGGAAAAGGCCCGGGCCAAGGCTGAGCGCAAGGGCTGATAAGCCCCCTTCCCTCCCGATTTCAAAAGGCCCGACCCCGTGTTCAGACGGGGCCGGGCCTTTTGCCTATTCTCTTTCCCGCACTCAGTTCAGCTGGGCGGGGAGCTCAAACAGGGCTTTGCGGTATTCCGAGCCCCCCTGCAGGGCGTTGTACTCCATTTCGTAATAGGTCTGCAGCAGCTCGTACCAGGGGCAGCTCTCGTCCAGACGGCCCAGCCTGCCCTCCGCGTCCCGGTAATAGCCGTTCAGCGTCCGCTCCGGCATGAGGGCGTGGAGCTGCAGCAGCAGCTCATGGTAGCGGGACAGGGGCAGCCCTGCCGTCCGCAGCAGCAGGGGCGTCAGATCCGTCAAGGTCGCCCGCTCCAGATCCGCCGGGTATTCCACCGGGAAGTTGGCCCAGAGGGCGTAGGGCACGGTGCGCTTGCGGATCTCCAGCTCGGGATCCTCCTCCGCCTCCTCCGCCCCGTCGGGCGCGGGCTCCGGCACAAAGGGGGCGTGCTGGGTAAAGGAGGGCAGGTGATCTCCCAGCATCAGAATCATCACCGGGCGCTCCACCCCCCGGAAGTAGTCCAGCAGCTCCCCGTAGGCCTGGGCCGAGAGCCGGAGGCTGCTCAGATACTCGTTCACGTCGTCGGCGTAGTCTCCGAAGTCCCCCTCCGCGTGGACGCTGTCCAGGCTGTCCTCGTTCTGCTCGTAGCCCCCGTGGTTCTGATAGGTCAGCACGTAGACCAGCCGGGGGCCCTCCTCCATCTCGTTGTAATACCGGATCATATCCCGATACAGATCCGCGTCCAGCCAGCGGCGGTTCCCGCTGCGGTTGAAGGTGAAGTTCTCGTTCCCCATCACCACCCGGTCGAAGCCCAGGGCCGGATAGCCCCGGTTGCGGGAGTAGTTGGTGCCGTTTTCACAGTGGAGGGCCAGGGAACGGTAGCCCAGGGGCTTGAGATAGGAGACCAGATTTTTGGTTTCCAGGTTGAGGTTTACATAATTAAAGGGGGCTGCCATGTGCATCAGATGCATGGAGTTGGAGCTCAGCAGCTCATACTCGGTGTTGTTGGTGCCGCCTCCGGCGGAGGTGATGACCAGCTTTCCGCAGATTCCCCCGGCCTGGCCGGTGAAGCCCTCCAGATAGTCCGCGTCGGCGCTGAAGTCCACCAGCTCCCGCAGCTCCGCGAAGGACTCGTTGACGATGACGATCAGATCCGGGCAGCGCTCCGGCTTCCGCGCCGGGGCGGGCTCCAGGGCGTCCAGGTGGGCGGGATCGTAGCCCTCGGGCCGGTCGATGGCGTTGGCGGAGCGATCCACGTCCTCCACAATGGCGCAGGGATAGCCGTACTCCTCCACCCCGGTGTTCCAGGTCCAGAACATGGTGAGCCGGGGCTTGGGCCAGCAGATCACAAAGAGCAGCAGATACAGCCCGGCGCAGCAGCCCAGCAGGGCCCCCAGGTTCCACAGCAGCCTCCGCCGGGTGAAGAAGGGCTCTCTGCCCCGGAGCAGGCGGATCAGAAGCGCCGCCAGGGCCTGGGCGGCCCCCAGCCCCGCCAGGACCAGCACCCGGGGCTCCCAGGCGTAGCTGTAGGCTCCGGCCACGTTCATGGCGGTGCTGAAATTCCGGAACTCGCTGAAAAAGAGCGGGCTGCCGTGGTATTTCACCACGAAATAGTTGACGACGCTCCAGAGGGTGCAGAGCAGGGCGCTCAGCAGCAGGGCCCAATGCCAGTGCTGGAGCAGCAGCCTGGCCGCCAGGCTCAACGCCAGCAGCAGGGCCAGATTCAACAGGATAACGGGCAGGGAGAGCCGAAGGACCTGGTTGAGGGCGGGCAGGCCGCTGCACTGCAGCTGCCAGAGCTGCAAAAACATGGCGCACAGAAGCAGCAGGGCCTCAAGGCAGCGTCTCAGGGGTTTCCGAGTCTGGGGCGGCCGCTTCGCGGACGCGCTCGAGGAGGGTTCAGCGGACATAAGGATTCCTCTTTTCTGACGGGTTTGACATAAATCATATCAAGGTATTATTGTAACGATTCAGTAGCCAGTTCCCAGTTGCCAGGGGCCAGGGTCGGTATTTCACATATCTTCGATATGTGAAATGGAATGAAATCATTATGATCGTTCCGGTTTGCAAGCATTCTGTTTCATCTTTCAAATGGCAATTCTGGTTATCGGCTTTCATCAGCCGATCCATCGTAGGGGCGGTCATTGGCCGCCCGCCACACGTACCAGCTCTCCCCTCTGCACCACGCCCGTAGGGGCGGTCATTGGCCGCCCGCCACACGTACCGGCTCTCCCCTCTGCACCACGCCCGTAGGGGCGGTCACTGGCCGCCCGGTCCGCCAGAGGCGGACGATTTGCCGGAGGCAAATCCTGCCCGGCTGCGT
>JAFXYD010000088.1 GCA_017541995.1 Oscillospiraceae bacterium | reverse complement strand
GTTCCAACGCAGCAAGGGACGACACCCCACCTCATCCGTCCTCCGGCTTGCGTGAGACGCCGGAGTCCACCTTCCCCTCCAGGGGAAGGCGAAGGGACGCTTCCGGAGGCGATACTGGCTCGGATCGCCCGGCGGGCGGATTGTTTGCGCCGCAAACCGGTCGGCTCATCCGCCTTGGGGCGGATATACCCATAAAGGGCACAGGCGAGCCGCCCCTACGGGTTGGAGGCGCGGGCGGGCTGCGGCGGGACGGGGAACGCGGACGGCTGAGAGCCGTCCCTACAGCGGGTGGGGGAACAGCGGGCGCGGGCCGCCCGGAATCCGGCCCGACCTCGGAGCGGGCCGGGGGAAGCCGGCGCGGATCTCGTCGATGGCCCGTTGGTAGAATTCCTCGTAGCTCCCCCCGGCGTCGATGTTGACGCCGCAGGTTTTGACGCATACCCCGGCGTCCCGCAGGGCGGCCTGCTTATAGAAGCTGCCTTTCTTTTCCGGCTCGTAAAACACGCATTTCCCGCAGCCGCCCTTTTCCCGGAGGCGGCGGCCCAGCAGCCACCAGAGGTCGAATTCCGCGAAATCCATGGTCAGACCCAGAATGGAGACGTCCCCCATCAAAAAATAGTCCACCCATGAGGTGAAGCTCAGATCCTGCTCATATCTCCGATAATCGTCGGCCCGCTGCCGGTTGTGGGCGATGATATCGTGAATCAGCCTGGCGTATTCGTCATGGGACAGGACGATGGAGCTGGGACAGCGCAGCTCTCCGTGAATGTGCCAGACGTCCGGCGCGCCGGGCTTCAGGCGGTTGAAGGTATGGAGCAGATACCGGTGGTCCTTTTCCTCGACGGCGGAGGCGGCGTAGCGCAGCTTTCCGCCTCTGGAGAGACCGGGGTATTTTCCGTAGAGCTCGGCCTCGGCCTCATAGCTGTAGTTTGTGGTCAGAACCGCGTCGAAGGGCATGGACAGCAGGGCCTGCAGCTTGGCGTTGGGGGCGTAGGCCTTCCGATCCAGGATCTCAACGTACCTGCTGTGCCTTGCGCTGTCCTCCACGATGGAGGTGGCGAGGGTCATGACGGTGTTGGGCAGGTGAAACCCGGTTTTCTCATCGTTGTCGTAGCGGGCGGGGTCCGCGCCCTCCCGGGCGACGCCGGTGATCAGATCATGCCAGGCCACGCTGCTGCCGTAGCAGAGCCCGTTGCCGATCACCAGGACCTGGGGGCGCTGCTTCGGGAGGTTGAAGGATTTGGAACGTCCGTATTGCATGTGTGATACGCCCTTTCTCTCGGAATTGGAAGTGCGTGAAGCAGAGACGCCTGGGGCGGGGGAGCAGCGGAGCGGTCCGGCGGCTTCGGAGCGCGCAGGGCGCGGCTTCCCCCAGGCTCCGCCCGGCCTCGGAGCCTGGGCCCCCGAGGCCGCGGAGCCCTGTCTCCATCTTAGCATGGGACAGATCAAATTGCAAGAAGAACGCGAAGCATCCGGGGAAAGATTTCGCATGGACTTTTATACGGTTTTATGGTAGAATACAGGCAAACAACCCGGGGAAGCCCCGCGGGGAATCGGAAGGAAGGGAACGCAATGGGACAGACGGAACGAAACGCCCTTTCTCTGGGCCGCAGACGGATGCAGCTGCTGCGGGATTACGGAATCCTGGAGGAAGAGAAACCATAAGCCACAGAAATTTTAATTGTTCACAATTTCCGGTTGATTTTCGTCGAAATATGCGGTATGATACACAAGATATTGGGCCTGTATTTCCATTTGGGGAAACCCGGCGCCAAAGCGGAAGATGATTCTGAACCTGAACGAGGATACCGTATATTATGAGAAGAGGAAAATTTGAAGCCCGGGCCGGGGAGCCGACCGTCCGGCAGAACGAGCTGGCGGCGGCCCAGAGCGGAGGGGCGGAAACAGGCGCGGAGCGCGTCGTGCCGGAGCGCCCGGAGCGCCGCAGACCCGACTGGCTGCTGATCCTGGTGCCGGTGCTGGTGGTGCTGGCGGTGGCGGCCATCGTGGTCTTTGGCGTCATCCAGGACCGGGAGGAGGCCGCAGCCAACATCGGTCTGACCAAGGAACAGACCCTGGAGGCCTTTCAGCACGCGGCGGAAATCCTGGAGCACGAGGATATGGTGCTGACGCTGATCCCGGACCCGGCAGGGGAGGGGGATGTTCCGATCGTCATCACCATCCCCCCCAGCCGCAGCAAGGTCAGCGTGGATCTGGGCGGCGTGCAGCAGGATCTGGAAAACGGCGTGGGCAAGGTCAGCCGCCGCCGCTACAATCTGGATCCCAGCGACTACATCTCCCTGGACCGCTCCGTGCTCCGGGAGGAGGCGGAGAAGGTGGAGGCAAAATACGCCCAGCCCTTCATCCAGTCCTTCTACACGGTAGATACCATCCCGGAGGGGGAAAACGAGCGCCATGTGCTGACCTTCAATCTCGGGCAGCGGGAGCTGGCCATCTCCGCAGACGCGATCTGCGACGCCCTCTACGAGGCCTATATGCGCAGCGACATGGCCCCCCAGCTCCATTACTCCGCCCGCAGCCCCGAGCTGCTGGACGCCGAGGCCATCACCAAGGCCTGCAGCACCAGACCCAGCAACGCCCAGCTCAACGAGGAAACCTTTGAGATCACCCCCGACGTGCCGGGCTACGGCATCAACGAAGAGGAGCTGGACCGGATGCTGCTGAACGCCGCCGCCGGCAGGGCCTACCAGCTGCCCCTTGGGGATCTGCCCGCCTCCATCACCAGGGCGGACATCGAGAACTCCCTGTTTTCCAACGTTCTGGCGGAGGCCCACACCCCCCACACCTGGATCGACGACCGCACCCACAATCTGATCCTGGCCTGCGAAGCCATCAACGGCAAGATCCTGATGCCGGGGGAGGTGTTCTCCTTCAATGAGACCGTGGGCGAGCGGACGGAGAAGAAGGGCTACCGGGAGGCCACGGTCTACGTGGGCGGCCATTCGGTGCCGGAGCTGGGCGGCGGCGTGTGCCAGGTGGCCTCCAGCATCTACTGGGCGGTGCTCCAGGCGGATCTGGAAAACGTGGAGCGCCACTGCCACACCTATCTGGTCACCTACGTGCCCATGGGCATGGACGCCACCATCTACTGGGGGGCGCTGGACTACCAGTTCAGGAACAACAGCCCCTACCCCATCAAGATCGAGGCCGACGTGTCCGACGGAGACGTACACGTCTATCTGCGGGGCCGGGAGTGGAAGGACTACACCGTGAAGCTGAACTATGAGGTTCTGGAGGAGATCCCCTACGAGACCCACGAGCGCCTGGTGCCCGACGACGGAAGCTACAAGAACGGCGATACCGTCGTCTATCCCTACACCGGCTACCGGGTCAACACCTACCGCACCGTGATCAAGGACGGCGAGGAAGTGGAGACCACCAAGATCGCCTACAGCCGATACAGCAAACGGGACAAGGTGATTGCGGTGCTCTATACCCCTCCCGCCACCACCGAGGAAAGCGGCGGCGCGGAATAGCATTCTGAGTGAAAAGAGGGAGTCTTATGATTACCGTCAACGCAATGGGGGACGCCTGCCCCCTGCCCGTGGTGAAAACCCTGAACGCCATCAAGGGCCTCAGGGGCCCGGAGTGCGTGGAGACCCTGGTGGACAACCCCACCGCCGTGGAAAATCTCCGCCGTCTGGCCCAGTCCAGGGGCTGCAGCTTCTCCTCGGAGAAGCGGGGCGAGGCGGAGTACCGGGTCCTGCTGGGCGTCAGCGCCGAGGCCGAGCTGCCCGCAGAGGAAGCCCCCGCCTGCTATATTCCCCCTGCCAAAAAGCGGGTGGTGGTGGCCGTCACCGCCGATCACATGGGGGAGGGAGATCCCAAGCTGGGCCGCACCCTGCTCAAGGGCTTTCTCTTCGCCCTGGGTCAGCTGGAGGAGCTGCCCGCCGTCATCCTGTTCTACAACGGAGGCGCTGCCCTGAGCTGCGAGGGCTCCGAGTCCCTGGAGGATCTGAAGGCCCTGGAGGGCCGGGGCGTGGAGATTCTGACCTGCGGCACCTGTCTGAACTTCTACGGGCTCAGCGAGAAGCTGCGGGTGGGCGGCGTCACCAATATGTACAGCATCGTGGAGACCCTGGCCGGGGCCGACCTGGTGCTGCGCCCCTGATGCGGGAAAGGAAGCCCCGGCTCTTTTTCAGCTTCGCCGCCACGGCCGCCGCCATGGAGGCCGAGCGCCTCTGTCGGGAGGCGGGGCTGCCGGGCCGCCTGGTGCCGGTGCCCCGACAGATCACCGCGGGCTGCGGCCTGGCCTGGATGACGGAGCCCGCCGAGGGAGAGCGCGTCAGGGCCTTTCTGACGGAGCGGGGCGCGGCCTATCAGGACTGCGTGCTGCTGGACTTTTGAGGAGGACGCCACCGTGATCTATCTGGACAGCGCCGCCACCTCCCTGCACAAGCCGCCCCAGGTGGCCCGGGCTGTGGCGGAGGCCATCAGCAGCCTGGGAAATCCCGCCCGGGGCGCCCACGGCGCGTCTCTGGCGGCGGACCGCACGATCTACGAGACCCGTCGGCTTCTGGCGGCCTTCTTCGGCTGCCCCAGGGCCGAAAACGTCGTCTTTACCAGCAACGCCACGGAGGCACTGAACGTCGCCATCTGCGGGCTGCTGGGCCCGGGGGACCGGGCCGTCACCACGGATCTGGAGCACAACTCGGTGCTGCGTCCCCTCTACGAGCTGCAAGACCGGGGCCTTCGCCTGGATTTCGTCCCGGCGGACGCCCGGGGCCGGGTGGACTGGGCCGATTTTGAGCGACTGCTTGTCCCCGGCGTCAAGGCGGTGATCTGCACCCACGCCTCCAATCTCACCGGATACAGCCTGGATCTGGCCCGCGTCGCCGCTCTGGCCCACAGCCGGGGGGCGCTGCTGATTGTTGACGCCTCCCAGACGGCGGGACTGCTGCCCATCCACATGGAGGACATGGGAATCGACCTGCTCTGCTTCACCGGCCACAAGGGGCTCATGGGCCCTCAGGGCACCGGAGGTCTATGCCTCCGGCCCGGCCTGGAACTGCGGCCCTTCAAGCGGGGCGGCAGCGGCGTCCATTCCTTCGACCGGGCTCAGCCCCGGGAATATCCCACCCGTCTGGAGGCCGGAACCCTGAACGCCCACGGCATCGCGGGACTCAAGGCCGCCCTGGACTATATCAACGCCGTGGGGCGGGCGCGGCTGTACGCCGCGGAGCATTCCCGGACGCTGCGCTTCTATGAGGGCGTGCTCCGGATCCCCGGGGTTCGGGTCTACGGCGATTTCTCCCAACCCCTCCGGGCCGGGATCGTCAGTCTGAATATCCGGGACGAGGACTCCGCCGCCGTGGCGGACGCCCTGGCCGTGGACTTCGACATCGCGGTTCGGGCCGGAGCGCACTGCGCGCCCCGGATGCACCGGGCCCTGGGAACCGAGGAGCAGGGCGCCGTCCGCTTCAGCTTTTCCCCCTTCACCACAGAGCTGGAAGTGGATACCGCCATTGAAGCCGTAAAAACGCTCGCTGCCGAGTAAAGCAGCGAGCGTTTTTTCATGGAATCGGACTGTGCCCCTCCAGACGCAGCAGCGCCTGCTTGCGGGGGAGCCCGGCGGCGAAGCCCGTGAGCCTGGCGCCCCGCCCCAGCACCCGATGGCAGGGGATCATCAGCAGAATGGGATTGCGGGCCAGGGCGGCTCCCACGGCCCGGGGACTGCTGCCCAGCGCCTTGGCCAGCTCCCCGTAGCTGCGAGTTTCACCCCGGGGAACGGAGGCCGCCAGAGCCCAGACCCGCCGCTGGAATTCCGTCCCGGCGGGGAGCAGGGGAGGCGTCGGGCCGGGCTCTTCCCCCCGGAAATAGCGGGCAACCCAGGCCGCCGCGGCCTCCAGCACCGTCTGATCCGCCGGATCCGCCGGCATTTCGGGCAGCGCCTCGCCCCTGTCAAATTGCAGGGAGCGCAGAGCTCCGCCCTCGGCCCGGAGTCGGATCCGCCCCAGGGGGGAGGGCAAGACCAGGACGCTCACGGCCGATCCTCCAATACGGGCGCGGGCAGGGGCATCCCTCTGCGGAAGCGCTCGATCATCTCCCCGGTGAGGCTGATGGGGTTGAAGTCGTCGGGGATCTCCTCCCGGCGGAACCACTCCGCCACGGAGAGCTCGTCCTCCTGGAGCTTGATCCGGTCGCTGCCCTCCAGCTGGCAGTAGAAGCCCAGCAGCAGACTGTCGGTAAAGACCCAGGGCTGGGACTTGTAGTAGCGCAGGGCCTTGACCCGCAGGCCGGTCTCCTCAAAGACCTCCCGCCGCACCGTGTCCTCGATGTTCTCTCCAATCTCGTGGAAGCCCGCCACCAGGGCGTAGCGCTTGAAGGCCCGGCCCCGGTACTTGGTCAGCAGCAGCCGATCCCCGTCGGTGACGGCCACAATCACGGCGGGGCTGATCTTGGGGTAGACCGTGAGGCCGCAGTCCGGGCAAACCAGGGCCCGCTCCGTCTCGCTGTCTTGCATGACCCGGCCGCAGCGGCCGCAGAAGCGGTTGGCCCGGTACCAGCGCTGCAGGCTTTCGCTGACGGCGGCGGCGAAGAGGGCCTCCTTCGGCTCCGCGCTCCGGTAGTCCCGGGAGGACAGCAGCGCCAGGCCTGGCAGGGAGGGGGCCTGAGCCAGGCTGTCTCCGTCCAGCAGAAAGCAGGCCTCGCCTCCCAGGGAGAAGGCGTAGCGGCAGGGGAGAGCCCGCAGGGCCTTGGGCAGCTCCCCGAAGCGGGGCAGCCGCAGCGTCCCGTCCGCCGTCCCGGCCAGAAGTCCGTCGCCTCGGCGGAGCAGGGCAAGGCTTTCCGGCTCCGGCGAGAGGCGACGGAAGGCGTTGTCATAGCGAATATCACCTAAATCCTGAAACATACCGCGCTCCTCTTACAGGCAGACGGCGCCGTTCCCGCAGGAACGGCGCCGTCCTGTTTTGCTTATTTTTTCATAGCCAGGGCCTTGCGGCACTTCTCGGACAGCACCTCGGGGGTCAGACCGTAGTACTCCAGCACGTCGCCGGCCTTGCCGCTGCGGCCGAAGGTATCGTTGACGCCGTGCCGGATCACGGGCACGGGGCAGTTCTCCGCCAGCAGCTCCGCCACAGCGCCTCCCAGGCCGCCGATCACGGAGGCCTCCTCGGAGGTGACAATGGCCCCGGTCTCCCGGGCGGCCTTCAGAATCAATTCCTCGTCCAGGGGCTTGATGGTGTGGATGTCCAGAACCCGGACGGAAATGCCCTCGGCGGACAGAAGCTCCCGGGCCTTGCGGGCCATGTTCACCATCATGCCGGTGGCGACGATGGTGAGGTCGCTGCCCTCGGCAATGGTGACGCCCTTGCCCAGCTGGAAGCTGTAGTGCTCCAGCTCGTCGGTGAAGGTCTCCACCGCGGGGCGGCCCAGCCGCAGATAGGCGGGGCCCTCGTATTCCATCAACGCCTCCACGGCAAGGCGCATCTCGTTGCCGTCGCAGGGGTTGAGCACCACCATGCCGGGGAGCTCCCGCATCAGGGCCAGATCCTCGGTGCACTGGTGGGTGGCGCCGTCCTCACCCACGGAGATGCCGCCGTGGGAGCCCACGATGACGGCGTTCAGATGGGGATAGGCGATGGAGTTGCGGACCTGCTCATAGCAGCGGCCCGCCGCGAAAATGGCGAAGGTGTTGGTGAAGGGCTTCAGACCGCAGGCGGCCATGCCGGCGGCGATGCCCACCATGTTGTTTTCCGCGATGCCGCAGTCAAAGAAGCGCTCGGGATAGGCGGCGGCAAAGTCCTTGGTCATGGTGGCCTTGGAGAGGTCGGCGTCCAACACCATCAGCTTGGGATATTTTTCTGCCAGCTCTACCAGCGCCTTGCCGTAGGCGCCGCGGGTTGCAATCTTGCCTGCCATATCAGTTCTCCTCCAATTCTTTGATCTTCGCTTCCAGCTCCGCCTTCGCAATGGCGAATTCGTCGGCGTTGGGGGCCTTGCCGTGCCAGCCGGCCTGGTTCTCCATGAAGGAGACGCCCTTGCCCTTGACGGTGCTCATGAGGATGACGCTGGGCTTGCCCTTGGTTCTGCGGGCCTCAGAGAGGGCCGCCAGGATTTGGGCGAAGTCGTGGCCGTCAATCTTGATGACGTGCCAGTTGAAGGCCTCCAGCTTCTTGTCCAGCGGCTCGGTGGGCATGACGTCCTTGGTGGCGCCGTCGATCTGCAGGCCGTTTACGTCGATGAAGACGCAGAGATTGTCCAGATCCCACTTGGCCGCGGACATCAGAGCCTCCCAGATCTGGCCCTCGGCTATCTCGCCGTCGCCGCAGATGGCGTAAGTGCGGTAGCGCTTGCCCTGGATCTTGGCGGAAAGCGCCATACCCACGGCGGCGGAGAGTCCCTGGCCCAGGGAGCCAGTGGACATATCCACGCCTGGCACGTACTTCATGTCGGGGTGGCCGGAGAGATGCGCCTTGATGGAGCGAAGCATCTGGAGCTCCTCCACGGGGAAGTAGCCCCGCAGGGCCAGCACCGCGTAGAGGGCGGGGGCACAGTGACCCTTGGACAGAACAAAGCGGTCACGGTCCTCCCAGTTGGGCCGCTCGGGGTCCACGTTCATTTCGTTGAAATAGAGGGTGGTCAGGGCGTCGGCGCAGGAGAGGGAGCCGCCGGGGTGACCGGAGGCGGCGCGGTGGACGGCCTCCACCGCCAGCAGTCGGGCCTTGTAGGCCATAACTGCCAGGTCATTTCCGTACAGTTTTTCCATGGTATCCTTCCTTTTTATCAGTTTTCACTGTTGTTCCTTTTGAGCCTCCGCCACATCCTGGTAGAGGAAGCTGCTTTGCCAGTAATAGCTCAGCGCCTGCATCTGATGATACTGCTCGCTCCAGGCGGCGGGGATGCTGTTTTGCAGCTCCCCCTCGATGCTGACCCGGCCCTTGGTGGAGTAGACCGGGAAGGCCTCCATCATGTCGGCCATGGCCTGGAGATAGGCGGGGCCTTTGCCCCAGCCCAGGGTGTCGAAGAGCAGGTTCATCAGATAGCAGGGGGAGATCACGGGGCCCTCGCGGCGTTCTCCGACCAAGCCCAGCTGCTCCCGGGCGGCGTCGTTCATCCAGATCACGTAGTCCGTGGAGTAGTAGTTGAAGAAGCCGGTCTCGGTGGCCAGGTCCAGGTCCATGCCGTAGCGGGCATAGGCGGCGGTGGTGTAGTTGTTGATATCCTTGCCCAGGGTGGCCTTGTGGTCGCCGTAGGTCAGCAGCACGATGGGCCGTTCACTGTCGCGGAAGCGATCCACCAGGCTCATCAGCGCCCGGTCCCGCTTGGCGCAGCAGCCCAGGTAGTTGTTCATGGCGTAACCGTCGGCGGTGTCGGCGTCGCGGCGCACGTAGCGGCCGGGGTAGAGGTTTCTGCTGTAGCTGTAGGGCCCGTGGCCCTCGTAGGTGACGGAGAAATTGAAATAGGGATCGTCGCTGTTTTCCAGGTGGGCCTGATACTGCTGCCAGATCACGTCATAGAGCACCTCGTCCTCCGCAATCTTGTCGGCGCCCACCAGGGCGTCGAAGCCGTCCTCCCGGAGCATGTATTCGGAGAAGCCCAGATAGCGGTTGATGTTGGCCCGGTTGTAGAACCAGCCGTTGAAGGGGTGGGCTCCCTGGGTCTCGTAGCCCTGGCTGTTGAGATACCAGACGTAGGAGTTGGTGGGCTTGCGCCAGTCCCGGGGGGCGTAGTCGCCGGTGAGGAAGCAGCGCTCCGCGTCCTTGGTGTTGCCGCCGAAGCCGTTGGTCACCAGGTTGCCCAGCATCACGGCCTCCTGCTTCAGCTCGTGGTAGAGATCGTAGCAGGAGAAGTCCAGAGCCTCCTCGTCGCAGTCCAGCTCGGAGAGGTCGGAATAGCTCTCCCGCATGATGACGAAGACGTCCGCCTTCCGCTCCTCGGGGATGGGTTCCTCCTCATAGGCCTCCAGAAGGGCTCTGGTGTCCGATTCGGAATAGCCCGAGGGCTTGCCGTTCATGGCGAAGATGGTGCGGCAGAAGGAGATGTTGACGCCCCGGGAGACGTAGATTTCGGTGACGGACCAGGTGTTGATGTGCTTGTAGTTTTTGGTCAGCTCCTGGCCGCTGTCGGAGTTCACCCAGCCCACGGCGCCGCTCAGAGCCGCGGCGGCCAGCAGAATCCCCAGCCAGCGGCTCATGCGCCAGCGGGGCTTCCAGCGGCTGAGCAGGGCCAGCAGGGCGGTGTAGCCCAAAGCGCCTCCTGCAGCCAGCAGAATCCGGGGGCTCAGCTCCAGCTCATAGCCCTGGGTGCCGGTGATGGCCAGGGCCTCCCGCAGACAGCTCAGATCCTGGAACTGCAGGGGGTCTGTGCGGATGATGATGAGATAGTAGTTGCCGATGGCGACGCCCAGAACCACCAGAGCCGTCAGCAGATAGGCGATCCAGGCCCGTCCGATGAGGGCGAAGAGCAGCAGGCAGAGGCCGAACACCGGCAGCAGATTCAGCAGGGGGATCCAGAGATCCTCCCAGTAGCCCAGCCAGATGTCCGGGCTGAGATTGCTGTAGGACAGCCGCAGCGTGAAATAGGTCAGCAGCGCCGATCCGATCAGCAGCAGAACCAGATGCCACAGCAGGAACCAGAACTGCTTTCGCTCGGGCATCCGCCTGCGCAGCACAAGGGGCGCCTCGCACTCTTGTTTTTTCTTCTTACTTGCCATTCGTATGCCTTCTTTGCATCAATTCTGTCAGCGCTTCTTCGCCAGGGGCTCGCTCTGCTCCTGGGCCTCCTGGAGGCGGCCGATGATCTGGTTGGAGACCAAAAAGCCCCGGGGGGTCAGAATCCAGCGTCCGTTGTTCTGCACGAAGAGACCCTTGTCCGCCAGGGGCTGGATCACGTCCTGCAGAGGTTCAAAGGGCATCAGATAGTTTTTCTCGTACTCCTCCGGGGAGATGCCCCGGGTGGTGCGCAGCCGCAGCATCACGTATTCCCCGGCCCGCTCCCGGGCGGGAATGGCGTCGCACTCCGAGAGGATGGAGACGTCCTGCTTCAGAACGCCCCGGATGTAGTTGCCGATGTCGGCGTTGTTGGTGTAGCGTTTGCCCGCGAAGTCCGAGGCCGCGGCGGGGCCGAAGCCGATGTACTCGTCTCCCAGCCAGTATTTGAGATTGTGGCGGGACTCGTAGCCGGGCCTGGCGAAGTTGGAGATCTCGTACTGCCGGTAGCCCGCCTCCTCCAGAATCTCCACGGTGCTCAGATACATGTCCGCCTGGACCTCGTCGGAGGGCAGGTTGGCGGCGTCCTTGTACTCCCAGAGGGGGGTGCCCTCCTCCACCTTCAGCCCGTAGCAGGACATATGCTCCGGCTTGAGCCGCAGCACGTGGCGCAGGGTCTCCTCCCACTGGGGGAGGGTCTGGTTGGGCAGGCCGTACATGAGATCCAGGGAAACGTTCTCGAAGCCGCAGACCCGGGCCATCTGCACCGCCTGCCGGGCCTGTTCAAAGCTGTGGGGGCGGCCCAGCTTCTGCAGCACGTCGTCCCGGTCCGACTGGACCCCCAGGGACATGCGGTTGAAGCCCTCGGCCCGGAGCTTTTTCAGCAGGCTCTCGGAGACGGAGTCGGGGTTGGCCTCGAAGGTGATCTCCGCCTCCTTATCCACCCGGAAGCGGTGCTGCAGCTCGGCGAAAATGCGGCGCAGATTGTCCGCCCCGAAGAAGGAGGGGGTGCCGCCGCCGAAGTAGACGGTGTCCACGATGTAGTCCGTGGCCCGGGCCCCGGTCTCCTTGAAATGCTCCGCCAGGGATTGCAGATAGTGATCCACCAGCCGCCGGTCCCGGCTCCCGCCGATGGAGTAAAAGTCGCAGTACTGACACTTGCTGCGGCAAAAGGGAATGTGGATATAAATACCTAAGGGTTTCAGTTCGTTCATAGTCAATCACTCGTCCATTTTCAGCACTGCCATAAAGGCCTCGCTGGGCACGGACACGGTGCCGAAGGTCCGCATCCGCTTCTTGCCTTCCTTCTGCTTTTCCAGCAGCTTCTTCTTTCGGGTGATGTCGCCGCCGTAGCACTTGGCCAGCACGTCCTTCCGCAGGGCCTTGATGGTCTCCCGGGCGATGATCTTGCCGCCGATGGCGGCCTGCACCGGGATCTCAAACATCTGGCGGGGAATGTTCTCCTTCAGCTTCTCGCAGATGCGCCGGGCCCGGGCGTAGGCCTCGTCGGCAAAGAGGATGAAGCTCAGAGCGTCCACCAGCTCCCCGTTGAGCAGAATGTCCAGCTTCACCAGCTTGGAGGGCCGGTAGCCGATGAGCTCGTAGTCCAGAGAGCCGTAGCCCCGGGTTCTGGACTTCAGAGCGTCGAAGAAGTCGTAGATGATCTCGTTCAGGGGGATCTCGTAGTGGAGCTCCACCCGGCTCTGGTCCAGATAGCTCATGTCCTTGAACTCTCCCCGGCGGAACTGGCAGAGGTCCATGATGTTGCCCACATAGTCCGGCGGCGCGATGATGCTGGCCTTCACGTAGGGCTCATAGGCCTGGGCAATCTCCATGGGGTCGGGGTAGTTCAGCGGCGTGTAGACCTCGATGTGGGAGCCGTCGGTCTTGTCGATCTCGTAGACCACGTTGGGGGCGGTGGTAATCAGATCCAGGTTGAACTCCCGCTCCAGCCGCTCCATGATGATCTCCATGTGCAAAAGGCCCAAAAAGCCGCAGCGGAAGCCGAAGCCCAGGGCGATGGAGTTCTCCTGGGTGTAGTACATAGAGGCGTCGTTGAGCTTCAGCTTTTCCAACGCGTCCCGCAGGTCGCCGTACTTGCTCCCGTCGGCGGGGTAGACGCCGGAGAAGACCATGGGCTGGCAGGTCTTGTAGCCCGGCAGGGGCTCGGCGGCGGGGTTCTCCGCCCCGGTGACGGTGTCGCCCACCCGGGTGTCGGCAATGGTCTTGATGGAGGCGGTGAGATAGCCCACCTCTCCGGCCCCCAGGGCCTCGGCGGGGACCATGCCCTTGGGGTGCAGATAGCCGCACTCCACCACCTTGTACACGGCGCCGGAGGCCATCATCTTCACGTCCATGCCGGGGCGGACCACGCCGTTCATCACCCGCATGTAGACCACCACGCCCCGGTAGCTGTCGTACTGGCTGTCAAAGATCAGAGCCTGCAGGGGGGCCTCCCGGTCTCCCTTGGGGGGCGGGACCTCTTTGACGATCATCTCCAGCACGGAGTGGATGTTGATGCCGTTCTTGGCGGAGATCTCCGGGGCGTCCAGAGCGGGCAGGCCGATGATGTCCTCGATCTCCTGCTTGACCTCCTGGGGCCGGGCCGCGGGGAGGTCGATCTTGTTCACCACCGGCAGCACCTCCAGCCCCGCGTCAATGGCCAGGTAGGTGTTGGCCAGGGTCTGGGCCTCGATGCCCTGGGAGGCGTCCACCACCAGCACCGCGCCCTCGCAGGCGGTGAGGGAGCGGGAGACCTCGTAGTTGAAGTCCACGTGGCCCGGGGTGTCGATGAGGTTGAGCACATAGTCCTCCCCGTCGTCGGCCCGGTAGTTGAGCTTGACGGCCCGGGCCTTGATGGTGATGCCCCGCTCCCGCTCCAGCTCCATATTGTCCAGGATCTGCTCCTCCATCTCCCGCTTGTCCACGGTGTTGGTCTCCTCCAGCAGACGGTCCGCCAGGGTGGACTTACCGTGGTCGATGTGGGCCACAATGGAAAAATTCCGGATTTTGGAAAGTTCAGTCATAGATTTAACCTCAAAACGAGCAAACTTGCCCTTTTATTCATCTTATTATATCAGATGATTCGCGGTTTGTAAAGCGGGAAAAAAGCGGCGTTTCCGCGCCGCTTTTTTGCTCCGTTATCCTTGCCCGGGGAGGGGCGCGTTCATGCTGCCCGTTCGGTAGCCCCCTAAATCCGCGGTGACCCAGCGGAAGCCGAGGTCCCGCAGAGCCCGGTTCACCGCCGCGGCCTCAGAGGGCTCCCGCAGACGCGCCTGTCCGGCGTCGTCCAGCTCCAGCCGGGCCAGGTCCCCGTGGACCCGGACCCGGAGCTGCCGGTAGCCCCGGGCCGCCAGCCAGGCCTCTGCCTGCTCCACCCGGGCCAGACCCGCCGCCTCGATGGGCTGCCCGGTGACGAAGCGGGTCGCCAGACAGGCCATGGCGGGCTTGTCCCAGGTGGGCAGCCCCAGATCCCGGGAAATCTCCCGGATCTCCGCCTTGCTCAGCCCGGCCTCCAGCAGGGGAGAGCGGATCCCCAGCTCCCGGATGGCCCGCATTCCGGGGCGGTAATCCTTCAGATCGTCCGCGTTGGAGCCCTCCGCCACCCAGGCCAGGCCCAGCTCCGCGGCTGCCTCCCGAATTCGGGTGAAGAGGGCCCGCTTGCAGAGATAGCAGCGCTCCGGCGGATTCTCCGCCACTCCGGGAATCGCCAGCACCTCCGCGTCCAGCAGCACATGCCGCGCCCCCAGGGCCCGGCAGTATTCCGCCGCGGCTTCCTGCTCCCGCCGGGGCACGAAGACGGAGCGCAGCGTCACCGCCGCGGCCCGGTCTCCCAAGGCGTCCCTGGCCGCCCGCAGCAGCAGGGTGGAGTCCACCCCCGCCGAAAAGGCAACCGCCACGGAGCCGAGGGAGCGGAGGAGTTCTAATAGGCTGGCATATTTTTCGTTCATGGTTCCTCCAAATTTATCATAGCTTCCCGCACCAGCTCCCGGGCTGCGTCCAGGGAGAGGCCTTGCTCTTTTGCAATTCGGGCCAGGTCCTCGTATTCGTACTTTTCGCGTTTTACGCCGAAGCCGGAGGCGCGTTTCAGCCGCAGGGGGCCGAAGGCGGTTTGGCGGGTCTCAATGCTCCGGTCCAGAACGCTGCGCTGTTTGACGCAGCTGCGGACGCCTAAGGTGGTGGTGTACCGGAACAGCAGGGAAGTCATGGCATCCCGGTCTTCGGGTTTACATAAGACAGAAAACATGACGCCGGGCCGGGATTTCTTCATGCCGATGGCCTGGGTCCAAACGTCCAGGGCCCCGGCCTCCAGCAGCCGCTCTGCGGCGAAGCCCAGGGCCTCCCCGCTCATATCGTCCAGGTTGCAGGCCAGCTCCACGACCTTGTCAGCCCCGTTTTCCGCCGTAGGGGCGCTCATCGAGCGCCCGCCGCTGTGCCCGAGCCCTTCTTCCGTTTCCCCCAGCAGGGCCCGGACGCAGTTGGTGGCGGGAAAGTCCTTTTTCCCCATGCCGTAGCCCAGAGCCCGGATCCGCAGAGGCGGCATGGGACCGAAGCGCTTGACAAAGTACCGCAGCAGCGCTGCCCCGGTGGGGGTGCAGAGCTCCCCCTGAATGGCGCCGCCGTAGATGGGAACGTCCTTCAGCAGCTCCGCCGTGGCGGGGGCTGGGACGGGCATGACGCCGTGGGCGCAGCGAACCTGTCCGGCGCCCACGTGGACCGGGGAGGCCAGCACCTGCTCCGGGGAAAGCTCCCGCATCAGCAGGCAAACCGCTGTCACGTCCGCCACCGCGTCCATGGTTCCCACCTCGTGGAAATGGATCTCCTCCACGGGAACCCCGTGGACCTTGCTCTCGGCCTGGGCTATGAGTCCGTACACCGCCAGCACGTCCTTCTGCACCGCCTCCGGCAGCCCCATGTGATCCCGCACCAGATGCCCGATCCCATGCAGATCGTTGTGGTGATGATGGTGATGCCCGTGATCATGCTCGTGCGTATGCTCGTGTGCATACTCATGCTCATGTTCATGTTCATGTTCATGCTCATGTTCATGATGATGCACATGCTGATGAAGATAATCCCCTGATCCTTGATCCTTGATCCCTGATCCCTGATGCTCGATCCCGGCTCCCGGCTCTTCCTCCAGCCCGTGCACAATAACCCTCATGTGGGTTCCCGTGATGCCGCACTTCACCGAGGGCTCCGCCCGGTATTCCACCCCGGGAATGCCAAGACGGTTGAGCTTTTCCACAAAGCACGCCGGATCCGGCAGCAGCTCCAGCAGCGCCGCCGTCAGCATATCTCCCGCCGCTCCCATGGAGCAGTCCAAGTATATAGTTTTCATTGTATGCCCTCCATCTCCCGTAGGGGCGGCCATTGGCCGCCCGCCGCAATCCTGCATGTAGGGGCGGTCATCGGCCGCCCGCCGCAATTCTGCATGTAGGGGCGGTCATCGGCCGCCCGTCCCCATGTGATTGATCCGATTTGCCAGAAATCCCGCGCCGAAGCCGTTGTCGATGTTCACCACTCCCACGCCGCTGGCGCAGGAATTCAGCATGGACAGCAGGGCGGACAGGCCCCCGAAGGAGGCTCCGTAGCCCACGCTGGTGGGCACGGCGATCACCGGGCAGTCCACCAGACCCCCCAGCACGCTGGCCAGGGCACCCTCCATGCCCGCGATGGCGATGACCACCGAGGCGCTCATCAGCTCGTCCAGGTGGGAGAGCATACGGTGCAGTCCGGCCACCCCCACGTCGTAGAGGCGGATCACCCGGCTGCCCAAAAATTCGGCGGTGAGCGCCGCCTCCTCCGCCACGGGCAGATCGCTGGTGCCGCCGGTGGCCACCACCACGGTGCCCAGCCCGTCCGGGGCCGGGGGCTGTCCCAGAATGCCGATCCGGGGTCCGGCCTCATAGCGCAGGGGGAAATCCCGGCCCAGGGCTTCCGCCTTTTCCGGATCCAGACGGGTGATCAGCACCCGCTCCTGGCCGTTGTCTCCCATGGTCCGCAGGATTCCGGCAATCTGCTCCGCCGTCTTGCCCGCGCCGTAGACCACCTCCGCCGCACCCTGGCGCAGGCGCCGGTGCAGATCCACCTTGGCGTAGCCGATGTCGGCGTAGGGGGCCTTTTTCAGGGCCAGCAGGGCTTCGTCCACGGAAATATCGCCGCTTCTCACGCCCTCCAAAAGCTGTCTGATCTCTGTGTTCATCCGAATCGCTCCGCTTTCTGTTGGTATTTCTCATACTATAGCACGGCAAAATAGAAATGTAAAGAATAGAAATCCGAAAAAAATGAATATACCCGGCAGCGTCGCGCTGCCGGGTACGTTCAAAGAAGAAAGGAGGAATGAAAAATGAAAACATCTTGCCTGCCATTATAATACAAGGCAAATATTAAGAATGTAAGTGAAAAGATATTAAGTTTCAATTAAATTTACATAATTTTATATCGGAACACAAAGTTTTTTTGCCCCGGCAATCGACTGCGCTGCGGCAGAGGCAATTGGCCGGGGCAAGGCGGGCGCTGTAGTACCGCCCCGGGGCGGCCTTGATCCGTATTCATATCCGCGAAAAACGCGGAGCCGGAGGGGGCGGATCCGCGCTGGACAAACGGGGAGGCGCGTGCTATAATACAGGTAAATCATGACAGGAGAGCGAGCTATGACAGACAAACTGCAGGCAGCGGGAAAACCCAGGTATGACGCCCTGGACTTGATGAAGGCCGTGGGGATTTTCCTGGTGGTATTCCACCACAACAACTATTCTGTTCCGGATCTGACGGTCGGCGGCTTTGCCAACCTGGGAAGCTATTGGCTGCGGTCGGTAATCAGTCTGGACGTGGTTCTCTTTTTCTTCGCCAGCGGGGCCGTGCTGCTGAATAAGCCTCTGAACCTCAAACGGCATGGGCGGAAAACGCTGAAGCTGGCAGGGCTGACGCTGCTTTGGGCGGCCTTGACCATGATTGTTTCGCCGCTGCTGCGGGGCGACAGCTTCGGAACCATTCCCTCGGTCCTCTCCCACGTGTGGAATTGGGACACCAACTCTCTGAACCACTTCTGGTTTCTGCAGCAGATGGTGGTCCTCTATCTGCTTTTTCCGCTTCTGAAGTCTGCCTATGACCATAACCGACCGGCGTTTCTGTTCTTCCTCGGGGTGGCCTGCCTGTTCAGCTTCGGCAACAGCTTTCTTTCCATGGGCAGAAACGTCATTCGCGTCGTATTGCTCCGCAGACAGCCGGAGATCGCGGATTATCCGTTTTTCAACCGATTTAATTTTCTGACGCCCATCAAGGGCTTCAGCGTGGCGTATCTGATGCTGGGCGGGCTGCTCTGGGAAAAGCGCGAGCAGCTGAATAAGCCCCGGCTTCGCCGCCTGGCGGCGGGGGTGCTCCTGCTTTCCACCCTGCTCCACACGTCCTACGGCCTCGTGGTCTCGCACTGCACCGGAACCACCTATGATCTGATGTGGCCGGGCCACGACTCGCCCTTTGTTCTGATCGGCGTGCTCTGCGTATTCGTGCTCTGCCTCGGCCTGCCCGAGAACGGGAACGGCCCGGTCCGGCGGCTGGCGGTTCTGATCGGTCGGAATACCATGGGGATCTATTTCCTGCACGTCATTTTCGGAGGCAACCTGGCCCGGTATTACCGACAGCTTCCCGGCTGCGCGCTGCTGCCGGTCAATCTGCTCTACGTCCTGCTGCTGACGCTTCTCAGCCTGGGGGTGACCCTGCTGCTGCGGAAGATTCCCTGGATACGAAATCTGCTTGGAACCTGACCGTTCCTTTTTAAGGAAAACACGCGGCAGAGGCTAAATCGTTAAATTTTTGTGACGCTCTTGACTTTTTCCATTGCCGGGTATATGATGGGCACAAAGAGATTAGCACTCACAACGAAAGAGTGCTAAAGTCCGCTCAAGGAAAGGAGCATTGTCATGAATGCCAATCAGTACACTAAGAAATCCATGGAGGCCATTCAGGACGCCCAGAGCATTGCCCTGCAATACAATCACCAGCAGATCGAGCAGCTGCACCTGCTGCTGGCCCTGCTGCGGCAGGAGAACGGGCTGATCCCCCAGCTCCTCAAGCGCATGGGCAAGACCCCCGAGAGTCTGGAGGCCGCGGTGGAGGCCAAGCTGCGGCAGCTGCCCGCCGTCACGGGCTCCGGCCGGGAGGCGGGGAAGTACTACATCGCCCGTTCCGTGGATCAGGCCTTTACCAAGGCGGAGGAGCTGGCCGCCTCCATGAAGGACGAGTACGTCTCCGTGGAGCACATCTTCCTGGCTTTGATCGACAGCCCGGACAGCACCCTGCGCAGCCTGTTCCAGACCTATATGATCCAGCGGGAGGAGGCCATGCAGGCCCTGCAGGAGGTCCGGGGCAGCCAGCGGGTCACCTCGGATAACCCCGAGGACACCTACGAGGCCCTGGAGCGCTTCGGCACGGATCTGGTGAAGCGGGCCCGGGAGAAGCAGATGGACCCGGTCATCGGCCGGGACGAGGAGATCCGCAACGTGATCCGCATCCTCTCCCGCAAGACCAAGAACAACCCCGTGCTCATCGGTGAGCCCGGCGTGGGCAAGACCGCCATTGTGGAGGGCCTGGCCCAGCGCATCGTCCGGGGAGACGTGCCCAAGAGTCTGGAGGACAAGACCATCTTCTCCCTGGATATGGGCGCGCTGATCGCCGGAGCCAAGTACCGGGGCG
>JAFXYD010000087.1 GCA_017541995.1 Oscillospiraceae bacterium | reverse complement strand
AGAACGCAGCGACAAACGAGCTCCCACGCAAAGCCTTCCCCTTGAGGGGAAGGTGCCCCCGCAGGGGGCGGATGAGGTGTCGTTCCGACAAGCAACACTGTCATTCCAACGCAGCAAGGATCGATCTCCCACCTCATCCGTCCTCCGGCTTGCGTGAGACGCCGGAGTCCACCTTCCCCTCCAGGGGAAGGCAATGGGACGCCGGGGCCGTCTGCGGAAACTGAGACAAAAAAATAACCCCAACGCAAAAGGAGGAAGCCGCATGGCCTCCTCCTTTTGCGTTGGACATATTTCAAGCTTTTGAACGGGCGTTTTTTCGCAGCGCTTCCGCTCCTTCGGTACGCTCCCGGTTGCGATACCGGCCCGGATCGCCCGCCGGGCGATTGTTTGCGCCGCAAACCGGGCGGCTCATCCGCCTTGGGGCGGATAAGAGCCGTCCCTACGGGCAGGCATATGGCGGTCAATGACCGCCGCTACAGGCGGGCGCGGAGCGCATGTGGCGAACAATGTTCGCCGCTACGGACGGGCTGCAGCGGGCTGAGGTGCATGGTCGGCAGATTGCCGGCGCTACAGGCGGGTGCGGGCGGGGGCGGGACGGGGAACCCGTCCCCTACGGCGGAAAACGTTCCGTACCTGTCATTTCGAGCGAAGCGAGACATTGCGCCCTTCAAGGGTGAATCCGCGTCCCCCGTCCCCTATTTCCATGTTTTCAAATGGCAATTTGAAAACACCTCAATTATCAATTCTCAATTTTCAATTCTCAATTCTCAATTCGCCCTGGGCCCGGCGCTCCTGCAGCAGGGCGGCCACGGCGCGGTCTGCCGGGAGCCAGCTCAGATTCTCCAGCTCCCCGGGCAGCAGCCAGCGGGCCGCCTCGTGCTCCCGCAGCCGCAGCTCCCCCTCCGTCACCCGGGCCAGGAAGCAGTCCATGCTCAGATGAAAGTCCGGGTAGTCGTATTCCACGGTGGTCAGCAGCTCCTCCGGCTCGATGAGGGCCTCCAGCTCCTCCCGGATCTCCCGGATCAGCGCCTGGCGGGGGCTCTCCCCGGCCTCGATCTTGCCTCCGGGAAACTCCCAGTAGTCCTTGTAGGCCCCGTAGCCCCGCTGGGTGGCGAAGATTCGCTCCCCGGAGCGGATCACGGCGGCCACGACCCGAAGCGTCCTCATTGGGCTTCCCCCTGCCCGGCCTTGCCCCGGTACTCCAGGCAGAGCATGGTCAGATCGTCAAACTGCTCCGCCTCCCGGACGAAGCCGTCCACCGCCCGGCGGACGTTCCGCAGCACCTGCTCGGGCACGGCGGTGAGCTCGCTGTTCAGGGCCTCCAGCATCCGCTGGCTGCCAAAGAGCTCCGCCTCGGCGTTGGTGGCCTCGGGGACGCCGTCGGTGTAGAGGAAGAGCTTGGCCCCGGGGGCCAGATTCAGCTCATACTCCCGGTAGCGGACCCCCTCCATACCGCCCACCACAAGGCCGTGCTTGTCCTTCACCAGCTCGAAGCGGGCCCCGGGCTGGCAGAGCACCGGGTATTCGTGGCCCGCGTTGGCGGCGGTGAGCTTGCCGGTGGACAGCTCCAGGATGCCCAGCCAGACCGTGACGAACATCTCCTCCCGGTTGTTGGAGCAGATGGCCTTGTTGGTCTCCGTGAGGATCTCCGCCGGGGACTTGCCCAGCTTGGCGTAGTTCGCCAGCATGATCTTGGAGGCCATCATGAACAGGGCCGCCGGGACGCCCTTGCCGGACACGTCCGCGATGGTCATGCACAGGTGATCCTCGTCCACCAGGAAGAAGTCGTAGAAGTCGCCTCCCACCTCCTTGGCGGGGTCCATGACGGCGTAGATGTCAAAATCGGGCCGATCCGGGAAGGCGGGATAGATATTGGGCAGCATATCCGCCTGGATGCGGGTGGCCAGGGAGAGCTCGGTGCTGATGCGCTCCTTCTCCGCCGTCACCTGCTGCACCTTGTCGATGTACTGCAGGGTCTTGCCGGAAATGGCGGCGAAGGACTCCGCCAGCACCTCGATCTCGTCGCCGGTGCGGAAGGCCTTCTCCATCTTGAACTGCAGGTCGCTGCCTCCCAGGCTGCCCACCCGCTTGGTGATCAGCTCCAGGGGCCGGACGATGCGCTTGGCCAGCACCAGGGCAGCCCCCAGGCCTATCACCGCCACCGCGATCAGCAGAACGATGATGGTGGTCTTGGCGCTGGACAGGCCCTGGTTGTAGGCCGTGACCGCCAGACCCTGGGCCTCGTCGTACTGCCGCAGCATCTCCTCGGTGGGCTGATCCGCCAGGGACTTGGGAACCACGTTCAGCACCGTCCAGCCCACGTTCTCCACCGGGGCTCCCGTCATGTAGCAGGGCTCCCCGTCCACCTCGATGAGCCGCAGCTCCGTGGTGCCGGTCAGGGCCTGGCAGACGAAGGAGCCCAGCTCCGTGTTCTCTGAGGCCCGGAGATCCAGGGCCTCCTCCGGAGGCCGGACCCGGAAGCTCCCCCGGTCCCGGCCGGAGAAGACCACGTGGCCCTTCTCGTTGATGATGCACAGAAAGCCCCCGTTCTGGGAGAGCTTTTCCACCGCCGCGGCCATATCCTCCAGGAAGAGGTCCGCCCCGATGACGGCGGCCGGACGCCCGTTGAGATACACCGGCATGGCGCACATGATGCTGATCTTGCCGCTGAAGTGGTCGGTGGTGACGTCGGTGAAGTACAGACCCCCCCGCTCCAGGGCCCCCAGATACCAGGGCCGGGTGCTGATGGCGATGGACATGAGTTCGCCGTTCTCGTCAAACTTGGAGGCGGCGTGGTCGTCCGTCAGCAGCATGACCCCCTCGGGCAGGGCTGCGTAGCAGGAGTCCACGTTGGCGTCGGCGTAGATGGCCTTCATCATGTCCCCCAGGTTGGCCATCAAGGCCAGCTTCTCCGCCACGGCGGGCTCGGTGGGGTCCACTCCCTCCTCCGTCAGCAGCTGAAGGCTGATCTGGCCGTCCAGCGCCGGATCCGGCGGGGCCGCCTCCCGGGGGGAATAGGCCCGGGGATCCTCCAGCAGGTGCTGGCTGTAGTCCGCCAGCATCTTCACCACCCGGGCCGCGTCCCCGAAGTAGTCCTGCATGATATAGGCCTGGGTCTGGGCGTCCTGGGTCATGTTCACGTTCAGCACCGCGTCCATGGTCTGCCGGGACACGGTGGAGATGGATTCCTTCTGGCTTTCGCTGGTCTGGCTGACGATGCGGCTGAGGGCCCCGCTCTGGTGGAGCACCACCGCGGTATAGGCCGCGATCATCAGCAGGATGGTCACCAGCACCAGATTGAACACCTTCTGCTGGATGCCCCCCAGCACGATATGCTTGAATTTTTTCATAGCCTTCCACCTTTCGTATCTCAGCTCCGTTTCCGAAGCCTTGTTCATCCGGGGGCCTTCCGCCCCCGGGGCGCGGGCCGCGGCCCGTTCAGGACTCCAGCACCCGCTTGCCGCAGATCTGCTCCGGGTTCAGGGCAAAGAGGCAGGCAGCGGGGCCGCTGCGGCGAAGCTCCTGGGCGATGTAGGCCTCGTCGTCGGTGAACTTCCGGGACAGCCGGGCCGTGATCTCATAGATCCGCTCCCGGTCCTCCACAAACTCCACCCGTCCGAAGACGATGACGCTGCGGAAGCGCAGGGCCCAGTCCCCCTCCCGCTCGCCGCTGTCCAGGACGCAGAAGGAGGCCTTGTCGCAGCGGCGCAGGGCGTCCAGCTTGTGGCCCAGCTTCCCGCTGTGGAAGTAGAGCTTCCCGTCCTCGGGGTTGTAGTAGTGGTTCAGGGGCATTCCGTAGGGATAGCCCCCGTCCCCCAGGACGGAGAGCACCCCGCGTTTTTCTGTTTTCAGCAGCTCCAGGCATTCCGCCAGGGGAAGCTGCTGCTTTGCGCGCAGCATGTTCCGAAACATCTCTGTACCTCCCGTTTTGATCGCTTGATTCTGCAAATTCGGATTTTTCGGGCTGTGCCCGACAAATCAATGAAAATATGAAACTATGAAAAAATGAAAATATTGAGGTATTTTCCATATCTTTGATATGGAAAATGGTATTTCAAATCGTCCCGAAGGGACACCGAAATAGTTTCATAATTTCATGT
>JAFXYD010000086.1 GCA_017541995.1 Oscillospiraceae bacterium | reverse complement strand
GCAAATCGTCCGCCTCTGGCGGACCGGGCGGCCAGTGACCGCCCCTACGGGCGTGGTGCAGAGGGGAGAGCTGGTACGTGTGGCGGGCGGCCAATGACCGCCCCTACGATGGATCGGCTGATGAAAGCCGATAACCAGAATTTCAATTAGCAAAATAAAGAAGGATCATTCCGTTTCGGAGTGATCCTTTTTGCTTACAACACTTCAAAAATCAAAAGTGTGCCGACGGTATTGATGGCAATATTCGCGCAGGCGTGGATCAGCCAACTCGCGGCGATGCTTTTGTACTGTTCTGAGACCCACTGCAAAAAGCTTCCGACGGCGGCCAGGCCGATCAGACACAGGATAAACAAAAACGGGTTGAACCAGGTGATAAAGATGCCGATGTGATAGGCCGAAAACAGCACCGCGCTGAACAGAGCGCCCGCCTTCTTGTTCCGGAACAGTTGAAACACAAAGCCCCGGAAGAAGGCCTCCTCCAGAAAAGAATTGCAGACGATGATATAGGTGAAGACCAGCAGGCAGTTTTGCCGGGTCAAGCCCTCCTTCCGCACCAGGCTTTCCCGGATTCCCACCAGGTCCAATTGGTCCCGGAAGCAGAGGAAGAGCAGGGCGGCCCCGGCAAAGAAGGCCAGCATCCACAGCAGCAGCGCCCTGGCTCCCCTCAGGCTCCGAAGCCGGATCGTCTCCAAAAAGCCCTGTCTGCTGACGGCGGCGTAGGCCAGGATCGCCCCCAGAAATGCCGCCGCCTTCAGCAGGCTTTTGATCCAGTAGCCCGGCTGCAGGACTTGCTCCACCAGAAAAACCAACACAACGGCGGACAGCGCCAAAAGCACGCCGATCAACCTTTTCTTCATTCCCCTAATCCCTGATCCTTGATCTCTGATCCCTTAAACGTCGCTCAGACCCGCTTCCACTTGGGTCCCTGGGGGGTGTCGATGATCTCGATGCCCCGGGCTTTCAGCTCGTCCCGGATGCGGTCGGCCTCGGCGAAGTTCTTCTCCTTCTTGGCGCTCGTGCGGGCGGCCAGCAGGGCCTCGATCTCCGGATCGTGCTCCTCTTCGGCGGCGGCCTGCTCCTGCTGGGCCCGCTTCTTGGCGGCGGCGGAGAGCAGGTTCAGCCCCAGCACCAGGTCGAAGTCCTGGAGGGCGGCCAGCTTGGTCTTGTCGTTGGTCTTGGCCTTCAGCACGTCGTAGAGGGCGGTGATGCCCAGAGAGCTGTTCAGATCTGCGTCCATGCCCTTCATGAAGCGCTGCTTCAGCTCACCCAGCAGCTGCTTGTCGAGCTCCCCTTCCGCCTCGGGGTCCAGGGCGGCAATCTTGTCGATGAGCTTGCCGTAGGCCGCCGCGGCGTTGTCCAGGTTCTCCCAGGAGAAGACCAGGTTCTTGCGGTAGTGGCTCTGGAGGCAGAAGAAGCGGTAGACGATGGGGTCGTAGCCCTTCTGCTCCAGCAGGCTCACGGTCAGGAACTCGCCGGAGGACTTGGACATCTTGCCCGCCGTGGTGTTCAGGTGCAGAACGTGGAACCAATAGTTGACCCACTTGTGGCCCAGGTAGGCCTCGGACTGGGCGATCTCGTTGGTGTGATGGGGGAAGGCGTTGTCGATGCCGCCGCAGTGGATGTCCATATCCTCGCCCAGGTGCTTGATGGAGATGCCGCTGCACTCGATGTGCCAGCCGGGATAGCCCACGCCCCAGGGGGAGTCCCATTTCAGGGCCTGATCCTCAAACTTGGACTGGGTAAACCAGAGGACGAAGTCGTTCTTGTTGCGCTTGTTCAGATCCTCCTCCACGCCCTCCCGGACGCCCACGTCCAGATCCTCGGCGTTGAAGTCGTTGAAGACGTAGTAGCGCTCCAGCTTGGAGGTGTCGAAGTAGACGTTGCCCCCGGCCAGATAGGCGTAGCCCTTTTCCAGCAGGGTCTCGATGATGTGGATGTACTCGTCGATGCAGTTGGTGGCGGGCTCCACCACGTCGGGCCGCTTGATGTTCAGCTTGGCGCAGTCGGCAAAGAAGGCGTCGGTGTACATCTTGGCGATCTCCATGACGGACTTGTGCTCCCGCTTGGCGCCCTTGAGCATCTTGTCCTCCCCGGTGTCGCCGTCGGAGGAGAGGTGGCCCACGTCGGTGATGTTCATGACCCGCTTCACGTTGTAGCCCAGATAGCGCAGGTACTTCTCCAGCACGTCCTCCATGATGTAGGAGCGGAGGTTGCCGATGTGGGCGTAGTGGTACACCGTGGGGCCGCAGGTGTACATTTTCACAATGTCGGGGTGGTTGGGAACGAAGAGCTCTTTCTTTCTGGTGAGGGAGTTGTAAAGGTACATATTCAAATCTCCTTTCGGAATTTCCAAATAAAAACGCCTCCGGATACTGCTATCCAGAGGCGAATGATCGCGGTTCCACTCTGCTTTGTTGCTTTGGCGCTGACGCGGCCTCACGGGGTCTCCCCTCCGCTCCCGGACGCACTTCCCCGCGGGCTCTGCCGCCCCCGCTTCCAGCCAAGGCGGGGACTCTCTGGGGCAGCCCTGTGCGGCTACTCTTTCCGTTCACAGCGGATATTCAATTCACAGAAGTATATTAGCAGATATTCCCTGCCCTGTCAATCCCATTTTTCACCCGGCAGCCGGATCAATCGCCCATGATTGATCCGGCTGCCGCCATTTTCGGGCTGAAAGCAGGCACGCCCAGAAAACCGGACGGGAGGGGTATGCTTTCCCCCGGGCCTATTTTGATGGATGGTATTACTTGCCAAAGGCCGCGTAGAGGAAGGTGACGATCTGCGCCCTGGTACAGGTCTCTCCAACGCCAAAGAGCGTAGAGGTCTTTCCGGAGGTGATGCCATTCTCCACTGCCCAGAGAACAGCCTTGTAATAGTACTTGCCTTGCTTGACATCTGTAAAGCTTGTGGAAGTGGCTTTCGGATCCGGTGCGCCCATCGCGTTCCACAGGAAAGTCACCACCTGCTCGCGGGCGCAGGGCTTGCCGACGCCAAAATGGGTTGCGTCGGCCCCACTGGCCACCCGCGGATTGTGATAGTAGGCCCACAGCACAGCGTTATAATAGTATTTCCCGGTTTTTATATCCACAAAGGGATTTGCGCTCTCGGATATAGACGGTTTCCCTGCGGCTGCGTAAAGGAATGTCACAACCTCCTCACGTTTACAGGTCTTATTAGGCGAGAAGGTCGTATCCGAGGTTCCAGAGCAGACGCCCGTATAATAGGCCCAGCGCAGCGCGTTCCAATAGTATTTGGAGCTGCTGACATCCGTAAAGGGAAGCGTTGAGGGCTGATCCAGAACCCAGACCTGCTTCTTGTCATTCGCGTTGTAAGCCGCCAGTTTCAGCTGTGCGTGCCAGTCTGTGTTGGTCGGCGCAATCACATAGCGGCTGTCGACCGCGCTCTGAATGATATATCCGCCCGTCACCTTGGTCAGATAGAACTGCTGATAGTTGCTGCCGCTGTAGCTCCATTGGGAGATTGGGGTTCCGGTGCCAACACCGGAGCTGCTGTAGACGTTTACGGCACCACCGTCGGAATGGGTGATCATTAGGGAGTATTTGCCGCTGCCCTTGTAGTCAAAGCGGAAATTCTGCTCGGGGGAGTCGTCCGGCTTGGACATAATGATGGGCTTATAACCGGATACCCCGGAGAGCCCGCCCACCGCGTAATTCATGTAGTAGCCGGAGCCCAGGTTTTTCAGACGATAAATGCCGGGAAGGACATTCTGTGTGGCTCCGGGGGTAGGGGCGTTGATCACCACGTCGTCCTGCAGCGGCGGACGGAAAACGCCGCGGATGGTACCGGTGCTGTGCAGCTTCTGCACGGTGACATACTGCATCTTGTTATAGTTCTGCTGGCTGACCATGACAGTGCTGCCGCTTACAGAATAGATCATACCCACATGGCCGTAAGTGCTGTTTGAACCTTTGTTCCAGATAATCACATCGCCTACACGGTAGTTTCCGCTTCCATTTATTTTTTGCCATCCGCTGGGCGCACCTTTGTCAAAAAGTTGCCAGGCGTCACATCCACTGTACTGGGGATACGGGTTAATGCCAAAGCATTCCTTCAAATAATAGTTGAAATAATCCACACATTGAGCACCGTACTTTCCATCATAGTCCAGCGCCTTTCCATATTTGGAATCCATCCAGGCTACGACCTCGGAAAAGGTTTTCGCGTCTGCCGTCGTGGATATGATTGGGAGCAGCGCGGCCAGCAGGCAGACGCAAAGAAATAGAGATATGCATTTTCTCATAGAAAGTCCTCCGTTCATATAATTAATATATTATTCCCGTGCATGACAAACGTTCATGCCGAGGTATATAAGACCAACGAATTTCAATGCATTGTTCAAATCACAATTTGAACAACGCCATAATTATTTCTTGTTTTGTGCGGAAGAGCACTGTGGCGCACACTGTGCGTCGCTACAGCTGAGGGGTAATTGTGCTCTCAGTACGGCGTCGATGTCGGGGTGGGTCTTTTTCAGGGCGATGGGGCGGCCGGTGAGGTCGGTGAAGCAGTGCTCGGAGCTGCCGGTGGCGATGATCTCCCCGTCGGTCATACTGCTCATCTCATATTCGATTTTCAGCCGCAGGGTCTCGAAGGAGCTGATTCGCACGAGGATCTGGATCTCTTCGTCGAAGTAGGCGGGGTGCCGGTAGCGGCACTCCACCCCCACCACGGGAGAATAGATGCCCCTGGCCTCCATGGTGCGGAAGCTGATTCCCAGCTCCTCCAGGAAGGCCACCCGGGCCTCCTCCATCCAGCGGATGTGATTGGAGTGGTGGACGCAGCCCATCTTGTCGGTCTCATAATAGTGAACGCGGTGGACGTAGACTTGCATAGGAGTACCTCCGAATCAGATTCCTGCGTTTATTCCATCGTTCAAATCGCAATTCTGGTTATCGGCTTTCATCAGCCGATCCATCGTAGGGGCGGTCACTGGCCGCCCGCCACACGTACCAGCTCTCCCCTCTGCACCACGCCCGTAGGGGCGGTCACTGGCCGCCCGGTCCGCCAGAGGCGGACGATTTGCCGGAGGCAAATCCTGCCCGGCTGCGTGTTACGGAAACACCTCGATGAACGATACCGGGCTGGATCGCCCTGCGGGCGATTGTTTGCTCCGCAAACCGGGCGGCCGATGACCGCCCCTACGGACGGGTGGTTAACGGCAGGCCTCTGCCTCGGGCGGGCGGCCAATG
>JAFXYD010000085.1 GCA_017541995.1 Oscillospiraceae bacterium | reverse complement strand
GCTTCCTGCACCGTCGTGTAGGGAAGATAGCTGCCCTGTTTCTCGAAGAACACCCCGCAGGCCTCCTGTGTGTAGGTTCCCTCCGGGCCCAAATAGCTGACCGTCGCAGAGGCCTTGTCGATTTGCACGGGGATCGTGGCCCCCGGCGCTGTCTGCGAATTTGCGCACCCTGCCAGGGACAGGCAAAGAAGGACCGCGAGCAGCAGAGCCGAAGCCCGTGCTTTTGTCCTTGTGGAGAAGAATCGTGTTGTATACATTGTCGGTTTGCCCCCTGTCATTATTTCTTCTTTTTGCTTGTGAACCGGTCGCTGGATTTGAAGTTGTAGATCGGACGGATCTGCTTCTCGATCAGGACCGTGTCGCCGATGGCGGAGATGATGGTCTGTGGGTCCTTGTAGGCCATGGGGCATTCGTCCAGCGTGTCCTGGCTGACCGTGCTTGTATAGATGCCCTCCATGCTCTTTTTGAAGGCGGAGAGGGTGAAGCTGCTCTCCGCCTGACTGCGGCTGAACAGGCGTCCGGCGCCGTGGGGCGCGCTCTGGTTCCATTCGTCGTTCCCCAGACCCACACAGATCAAGGCCCCGTCCCGCATATTCAGTTGGATCAGCAGCCGCTCCCCGGCCCGGGCGGAGACCGAGCCCTTCCGCAGAATGCCGTGCTCCAGGTCGATGTAGTTGTGAACGGTGGTGAAGAACTCCGCTTCGTGGAGCTTCAGCCCGTCCAGGATGCAGTCCCGGATGGTCTGGCGATTGAGGGCAGCGTAACGCTGCATAATGGCCATGTCGTGCAGATAGCTGTCCCGGTCCGCGCCTGTCAGATAGGCCAGCTCGAAGGGAATCTCCGTCTGGGCTCTGCCGCCGACGCTTTCATAGGCCAGCTTCTGATAATACTCTGCCACCTGCAGACCCAGGTTCCGGCTGCCGGTGTGGATCACAAGATAGAGATTGTCCTCCTCGTCCCGGTCCACCTCGATGAAGTGGTTGCCGCCGCCCAGGGTGCCGACGCTTTCCGCGGCGCGGCGGGCGTCGATGCTCCCGAAGCATTCCAGCTCGGTGACGTCGATCCGTCCGCTGTTGCGGTGGGGCTTCTCCCGCACGTCTCTGCCGTGGGGGATGTTCTTGCTGATGAAGGCGTCCAGGGCAGGCAGGTTGACGCGCTTTTCCTTGAGCAGGACCACGTCCATGCCGCAGCCGATGTCCACGCCCACCAGATTGGGGACCACGTACTCCCCGACGGTCATGGTGGTGCCGATGGTGCAGCCCTTCCCGGTGTGCACGTCCGGCATGATCCGGATCTTGCTGCCCGCCGCAAAGGGCTGATCGCAGAGCGCCTGGATCTGCCCCGCTGCGGAGGCCTCGATTTCATCGGTATAAATGATTGCGTTAGCGTAAAAGCCGTTGATATCTATCATCAGTACTCCTTTGAATTATTTGTGATACTGTATATAACATATGAAGGCACGCCCAAACGTTGGTAATCAAAAGCTAGCAGAGTCCAATTGCATCACCTTGTCAATTCGACATACAATCATGTTCATGCAAACGAGAGTCAACTTGAAGGCGAATCGCAGCTCTTCTTTTGTTCGATATCCGTTTCCGTGAATACAATCGTTTCTTAGATTGAAACCGTTTGAATAGTACATCGAATAATAAACAAATACCTGAACTCTAGATTACTCCATATTTCATAGTTGCGGTTTATAATGGGATGTGTCATCGTTTCCCTCCCATTCCTTGATTCTAGGTGATACCAAACACGTTCGTCAGGTCAACCTATTGGTTTCTTTTTCCTGTGTTATTTCGTCAAAGCGATTCCGCCGGTCCGGAGGATCTGCTCGGCGAGCTCCGCGGCTTCGGTGAAGCCTTCTGCCTGCAGCGCCTCTGAGGCGGCCCGGATGGCAGGAACAAAGGTCTCCACCATCCGATGATATCGCTGCATGGCCATCCGGACGCCGAGCCCTGCCTCCCGGGCCGCAGCTTCAAAGGATGCCTCCGTGACTGCGTCCAGCGTCGCCGCGCCGCCGATCCGGAAGGAGATCTCCCGCGTGGTCGGATAGATCGCCGCGCCCAACAGGTCGTAGGCCGGGGCCAGCCGCAGGGTCCGAAGGTCCGGGCTGTACAGCAGGGAGAAGTTCTTGACGTGGGCGTCGGTGTTGCCGATCAGCCAGTTGAAGACGATCTGGTCCCACAGCCGGGTCATGTCCCGGATCGGGTCGGCGGAATGCCGCCGCAGAAGGTCGAACATCCGGGCCATGTGATCCTCTCCGGCACGCTCGTACTTCCGGGAGGCCGGAATCCCCAGCGCCTGGGCGAAATCCTCCTGGTGAAGCCGCAGCGGGGCAGTCAGGTTGTCGATGACCCTGCCGGCGTTTGAAAAGCTGCGGTCGTATCGCCCGGCGGCAAGCAGGATCTCTTCGTCCGCCCCGCTTCCGGTGTTGATGATGAAACTGTCCGCGACCTGCAGGCCGCAGTTTCTTGCCGTCGTCAGGGCCAGCTGTTCGTTCTGAACGATGTGCTTCAGGCGGACGTGGCTCTGTTTGACGATATGGGTGCTTGGCGCGGTCCCCCTAGGCAGATACCAGTTCTTGCCGTCGAAGTACAGGCCCACCTTGCCGGTGGCCCCGGCCAGGGACAAATGGGAGGAAATCACCAGCTCCGCGGATTTGGAAGCGCCCTCGGCGGCCAAGGCCTTGACCTGATCCAGCGCCAGCGGCTCATAGCTGGCGCCGTGGGTCTCGTCCTCCGCCGTGATCTGCAGGGCGCCGAGGCATTCGCAGCCCAGGGCGTGCAGGATGGTCAGATAGTCGTCTTCGTCCGCGTGAATCCACTGAGCCACGGTCCTGCGGGTATAACCCTCGGGCAGAAGACTGTCAAAGTAGTTCTTCGTCTGTGCCGGGGAGAAGGCGGCCTCCTGCAGCGGCAGACTGAGAGAGATCGGGGCAGCGTCCTCCGCTGCCAGATACGCCGGGGCGTAAGAGAACACCGTATTCTCCGGACGGTCGCCTCGCAGTGTGCCTGCAAGGGTCTGCTGCCCGTTCTTTTCAATGCTGACGCGATAGGTCATCCCGCATCACCCCGCTTCCGGAGCTCCGCGTCCAGACCGAGCAGATTCGCCAGATACAGGGCCTTCCCCAGCTCCGCCGTCTGCTTGCCGTTTTCCAGATCCGAGAGGAAGCTGACGCTGAAGCCCGTGAACTCCGCCAGCGCAGCCTGCGTCAGCCCGAGCTCCTTCCGCCGTGCCCGGATCGCCGCGCCGAATTCCTTTGCTGTGGATACGATCATAGATACTGCCTCCGATTTTGACTTTTTGGGGAATTATGAGGTTGCCTTTCTCTCGTTTCTTCGCCGCACGGCGCAATTGATGCCAAATAAAACTTGACTTCGCCGAACGGCTTATAATCTTGCTTTGATTATAAACCAAGCCGTACGGCGAAGTCAAGCAGTTTTTTGACCAAGTTAAGCTTAAAATATCCTTTGCAGCTTTCGCTATGGCGGTATAGCCCATGCCCTGATTCCGTAAGCGGACGACGCATTCCCTCTGTTCGCTGGTCATGAGACCACCTCCTTCACCATACGGACAAAAAGGGCGGTTTTATTGGGGGGCTCCGAGAAAAAGTCGCGAAAAAATCATTGAAAAATGGCCGTTATCACTTGATAACATGAACAAAAAACCCAGGCATCGCAAGGAAAAACAATCATATTTACAGGAGTCATTTCGACGAGGCGAGCAGTCATCACGTCGAAGTTCTTCCCATTCGGAGGTGAATGACTATGATCTTTTTTCGACTGCGCAGTCAGACGCGCAGGCTCATCGAGATGCTCGCAGTCACAGGCGAGTTTCCCGTGTCCTCCCTGTACCTGTTCGGCAGCCAACGCACGATGCGCGAGCTGGTCAGCCGCATGACCGAGACACAGCAATACCGCAATACCGAAACAGGCGAGACGGTGACCTGCCGCCTCCTGACGCTATCCGGCAAGGGGCAAAACAAGGCTGTGCGTCTGCTGAAATCCGGTTTTCAAATTCTGGACTGGTTTGGCGCCAGAGAATACTACGAGGCGATCTGGCGGGAGCACAACCTGCCGAGTGACGTCTCTCACCGTGAGCCGCGCTTCCGCTGCGCGGAGGCTTCTGTGATGCTGATCTTGGCGGGAGTGGAGATTCGCCCCTGGTGGAAGCCGCCGCTGCAAACCAGTCTGGGCGGTCCGCTGCTGCCGGAATGGGCGAGCTTTTATTCTTCCCGCGAGCTCAAAAACCTGTGGGACGGAGAGGCCAAGAAGATCCAGTACGTCAGAATGTCAGGCCTGGTTTTGTCCCGGTATGGGGGCATGGCCGTGTATAATACCCGGGATGCTGTCATGAAGTGGAGCGGGGAAGGAGAGTATAAAGCATACCTCAGCATGTCCACGCTTGCCCACATCAATACCCGGGCGGACTCCGTAGAGTCCGCGATCCTGTTCGGGAGATCCGAGGAGGTCGCGCTGCGGACGATTGAAACCTTTCGAAAAAGCCGGCGCTATGACCTGCGCTTCAACTCCACTTACCGGTATATCTATTTTGTCCCGCTGTGCGAGAACGGGATCGCCCAGCTTCGGCTGCTGTTGCTCCCAGACTGGAATGAGCGTCTGCTGCAAGCCATGTTCGCCCCCTCGCAGCGTTCTAACAATATGGGCTCTTTTGAGTATGACGGGATCGTAGACGGAGTTTATGTCTTTGAATTTTTTGACGGGGACATCGCCAGACTGGAACACTTCCGGCAGGGAATCGAAGACAGAGACGTGCAGTGCCGCGTTTGCTGCTTTCCGTTCCAGGTCAGTCTGGTGAAGTCGGTTTTGGGAGATCGGGTCGAAATCGACACCTATGAACCGAAAACCGTTATGGAGGCCCTCGGCGCAGAGTGAGCTTTCGAATCACAAATCCCAAACCGGAATTCAACGCGCGTTCCCATCGCAGATGAGCATGAGAAACCCAATACCAACCAAAGGAGGTTGTTACAATGTCAGAGCATTCCTGCCCAAAAGCAGAGGCCCTCCCCCTGGTACTCAAGGTGGAGGACCTGATGCCGATCCTGCAGATCGGCCGAAGCGCGGCTTACACCCTGGTACGATCCGGGCAGATTCACAGTGTCCGGGTCGGCCGCAGCTATCGCATTCCCCGGGAAGCCGTCCTCAATTACCTGAGAAAAACGTCATAATCGGTTGTAAATTTGCCGCACGGCAGGTATAATAGAGATAGATAGTATCCGCTGTGTGGCAGGAAAGGAGGCAGTTATGCCATACAGCAATGTTAACAGATCCGCGCCGGGAGCGGGCTCAATCCGGCAGAAGCTCGTCGAACGAAACGGTAGAACCTACATTTATTGGGAAGCCCGGTATACCGCCGGGACGGATTCCAAAACCGGGAAGCAGATCCAGCGCTCCATCACCGGCAAATCCAAAAAGGAGGTCTCCCAGCGGCTCCGCGAGGTGACCTCAGAGATCGACCGGGGCGTCTACTGCGCACCTTGCAAGATGACGATCGGGGAATGGCTGGATATCTGGTCCAAAGAGTATCTCTTCGGCGTCAAGGAGGGCACCGCCTATTCCTATCGGGCCGTCATCCGGAATCATATCAAGCCCGAGATTGGCGGGATCCGCCTCGACGCGCTGAACCCCCACACGGTGCAGAGCTTTTACAACAGCAAGTTCAAGGAGCTCTCCGCAAAGACGGTCAAGAATATCCACGGGATCCTCCACGCGGCCCTGCGGCAGGCAGTCCTGAACGGCTACATCCCAAACAACCCCACGGACTCCTCGATCCGCCCCAGGATCGAGAAGAAGGAGATGCATGCCATGGACCAGTACATGATCACCGACTTCCTGGAGGCCATCAAGGGCGACGAATACGAGTATCTGTTCTTCGTGGCTCTGTTCACCGGCATGCGGAAGGGCGAGGTCATGGGTCTGACCTGGGACGTGGTGGATTTTGCCCGGGGCACCATTCTGATCAACAAGCAGCTCCAGCGGCCCCGGGTTGGGGACGGCACCTGTCAGCTTGTCTCCACGAAAAACGGAAAGTCCCGAAAGCTGAAGCCCGCCAAGGAGGTCATGAACGTCCTGTACCGGGTCAAGAAGCAGCAGATGGCCTGGCAGCTCAAGAACGGGGAATGTTTTCAGAATTCCATGAATCTGGTCTTTACCCACGAGCTGGGCGGCTACCTGAACCCGAATACGGTCTACAACCACTTCAAGGAGATCGTGAAACGGATCGGCGAGCCGGGGCTTCGCTTCCACGATATGCGGCATTCCTACGCGGTGGCGGCCCTGCAGATCGGCGACGACGTCAAGACCGTGCAGAAAAACCTGGGGCACGCCACGGCGGCCTTTACACTGGACGTCTACGGCCACGTCACCGACCAGATGAAGGAGGAGAGCGCCAACCGGATGGAGCGCTTTATCCACATCGTAAAAGGGGCTTAAGTGCAGTAAAATTCCTGCATAAAAGCGCCGTATGCCCCGGATAAGGGAAAACTTAAGGGAAAACGGACCCGTTAAGCGGGCGCTTGGTGCAGGCAAAAGCGAGAAAACACGAGTAAAACAAAGGAAAAGAGCCGAAATCCGGAGATTTCGGCTCTTGATTCCTGGCAGCGGGTGAAGGATTCGAACCCTCACAAACGGAGTCAGAGTCCGGTGTGCTACCTTTACACAAACCCGCTATCGTGCGCTCTCCTCTGACGATTTCGCAAGCGCATTATTATTATATGCACTATTTCAAAAAAGTCAAGCATTATTTTTTGAATTTTACTGTTTTTTTGTTTTTTTCCCGTTCGGGGACTTTACTGCTTCGGGACTTTCGTGGTTTTGGGCCTTTCGTGGCTTTGGGGGGCTTTCGTGATTTTGGGTCTTTGGTGGCTTTGGGGGCTTTCGTCGTTTTGGGGCGCCTTTCATGGTTTTGCGTTTTATCGGGCTCTTTCCCCAGGATCACGCGCTTTCCCGGGGAAGCTCCCCGGGAGGGGGGCTGCGGGAAGAAGCAAGGTCGGCGCTGCCTGGCGCCGACCTTGGGGAGTTCCGGGGGATGCTTCGCGATTTGTTTGCTTCCGCTGCTCCGGCGGGAACCGGCGGAGCGCTCAGATCGCGTTTACTTTTTCTTCAGCTGCTCCAGCAGGAACAGAATGGCGAGAGCGGTCAAGGCAATCTGGAAAATGAAGAAGAACCAGCCGCCCACGGTGAGGCTGCAGCCGCTGTCGATCCACATGATGATGAAGATCAGCAGGATCAGCGCGGCGGCCCCGGCGATGAAGAACCACAGCCACTTGAAGCTGAACTTGCCGAAGGCGTCCTGGAGATAGAAGGTGATGCAAAGGGTAAAGAGCACGGTGAGCACGTTGGCGAAGAAGATGCTGCCGCCCGCCATGGGCGCGCTGCCATAGCCGCCGTAGGAGAAGACCCGCAGCAGGGAGAGGATGAAGCAGACCAGCAGCAGGATGCCGGTGCAGCCGTAGAAGATCTGGCCCAGGCCTTCCAGGCTGTTGAACTTATCCGTCAGGCCGCCCAGCGCGGGAAGCTTCAGGGGCTGCTTGGGCGCGGCGGGCGCGGTAAAGACAGGCGTCACGGGGATGTTGTTCAGGCCGGGATTGACAGAAGCGGTATTGGCCGCAGGCGCGGGCTGCGCTTCCGGCGCAGCGGGCGCGGCCGGAGCGGACAGGCGGTTGCCGCAGTTCGGGCAGAAGGGCTGGCCGTCATCCACACGAGTTCCGCATTTTTCACAGAACATAGACATTTCCTCCGATCTAATTTCAATTTCAGCGATTATACGCTGTAAGTCTATCATACTCCTGTTTTCCGCAATTGTCAATGCACTGTCCCGGAAAATCTTTTCGCCCGCGTCCGCTTCGTGGGATTTTGCACGGCTGCGGGATAGAATAGAAGCAGAGATCGGATCTTCCCAGATCCAAGGGGAGGAATGCAAATGCAAATACCCAAATTCAAAAGCTCCGGTCCCGCCGGGAAGCTGCTTCTGCTGCCGCCGGAGCTGATCCGTCCAAACCCGGGCCAGCCGCGGCGGCATTTTGACCGGGAGGGCCTGGAGGAGCTGGCGGCCTCCATCGCCCAGCACGGCCTGCTGCAGCCTCTGACCGTGCGCCGCCGGGGCGGCGGCTATGAGCTGGTGGCCGGAGAGCGGCGGCTGCGGGCCGCCCGGCTGGCGGGGCTCACGGAGCTCCCCTGCCTGCTGCTGAATCTGGACGAGGCCCAGAGCAGCCTGGCCGCCCTGGTGGAGAACCTGCAGCGGCAGGATCTGGACTGCTGGGAGGAGGCCGAGGGCATCGCCCGGCTCATGGTCCTCTGCGGTCTGACCCAGGAGCAGGCCGCCGCCCGGCTGGGGAAAAGTCCCTCCGCCGTGGCCAACAAGCTGCGGCTGCTGAAGCACTCCCCCGCCGTCCGGGCCGCCATCCGGGAAAAGGGGCTCTCCGAGCGCCACGCCCGGGCCCTGCTGCGGCTGCCGGAGGAGGCGCAGCGCCTGCAGGCCGTCTCCGTCATCGCCCGGGAGGAGCTGAGCGTCGCCAAAACCGAGGCCTACGTTGAAAGCCTGCTCTCCCCTGCCCCCAAGCCCTGCAAGCCCAGGAAGCTGCTTTTGAAGGACCTGCGGCTCTTTCTGAACTCCATGGACCGGCATCTGGAGACCCTCCGCCGGGCCGGGATCCCCGCTCAGCTCCACCGGGAGGAGACGGAGGAGGAAATCATCCTCACGCTCCGCCTGCCCCGGCGGGCGGAGCCGGGTAATTCGTGATACAGCAAGCGGAATCCGGAATTGGTCCCCTGATTCCTGCGCCTTGACGACTTATCCCACGGCAAACTCCAATCCGGGCTTGCGCTTTTGGCCCGGATCCGCTATAATGAAACAAAACAGCGCCATTCCGCTGAAAAAAGGACGGACACAGCATGACAAAGGACAGCGCCGGAGGCCTCCGGGAACGGATTTTGGAATATCTGCAAAGCCGCTATCAGCCCATGGCGCTGATTCTCTACGGCTCCTTTGCCGACGGCAGCAGCGGCCCCGGCAGCGACTTTGACGCCCTGCTGATCACCGACGAGCCCCAGTGCTTCACCGGCGGGCGGCAGCCCCGCCACGACGACAGCCTCATTGAGGGCGTTGTGCTGGACGTGTTCATCTATCCGCCGGAGGCCCTCCAGGGCAGCGGCTTTGATCCCGCGGATTTTTTACAGCTCCACGACGGGCAGGTTCTGCTGGATCGGGGCGGTCTCGCGGCGGGGCTGGTGGAGCGGGTGCGGGCTTATCTGGACAGTCTGCCGAAAAAGACGCCGGAGGAGCTGCGGCAGTCCCTCGCCTGGTGCCGCAAGATGCTGGCCCGGGCCGGGCGTGGGGACGCGGAGGGCAGCTTCCGCCTGCACTGGCTGCTGGTGGACAGTCTGGAGCTCTTCTGCGACATTCTGGGCCAGCCCTATCTGGGGCCGAAAAAAGCCCTGCGGCTTATGGCGGAGCGCTACGGCGTGGCCCAGATCATCTACAACCAGGCCCTGCGGGAGACCAGCCCGGCGGTGCTGAAGGACTGGATCGACTATCTGACGCTGCTGAACGAAATGCCGGTAAAATGAGGAGCCTTCCCACGGGAAGGCTCCTTATTTATGCTCACGGCTCCTCGCGGAGGACGCCCTCCTCCAGGCGCAGCACGCGGGCCTCCAGGGCGCGGCAGAGGGCCTCGTCGTGGGTGGCTGTCAGCAGGGTCTTCCCCGCCTGGCGCAGCTCCAGCAGCAGCCCCAGCAGTCTGTCCCGGGCTTTCCGGTCCAGCCCCGCCAGGGGCTCGTCCAGGATCAGCAGCTCCGGGTTCAAAGCCAGGACGGCTGCGAAGGCCGCCTGCTTCTTCTGGCCGCCGCTGAGGTGATATGGGGCCTTGTCCGCCAGAGGCTCCAGGCCCAGAAGTTGCAGGCAATCCCGTACCCGGGCTTCGATCTCCTCCCTCGGCAGGCCCAGCTGCCGGGGGCCGAAGGCGATTTCCTCCCGCACGCTGGCGTTGAAGAGCATCACCTCCGGGTTCTGGAAGAGATAGCCCACCCGCTGATGGAAGCGCTTGGCGTTCCTCTGCTTTTTCAGATAGGCCCGGTTGATCTCCGCCCCGTCGAAGCGATAGACGCCGCTTTGGGGAAAGGAAAGGCCGTTGAGGATGCGGAAAAGGGTGGTCTTCCCCGCCCCATTGTCCCCACGCAGGGCAACGCAGGCCCCCGCCTCCACGGACAGGGAAAGCCCCCGAAGCACCGGCGGCTCCTCGGGCGCGTAAGAAAATGTGATGTTGTCCAGTTCGAGGAGTGCCACAGTGCTTCCTTCTTTCGATCAAATTCGGATTTTCGAAACGCAGGTGTAGCGGCGCACACCGGTGCGCCATGAGACCGGGTTCCAGTGGCGCACTGCTGTGCGCCGCTACGGACGTTTGCAAGAGCTCGAAAAATCCCGATTTACAGTCCCTTATAATCATCCGTGAAGCAGCGGCAGCACATGGCCTCCCAGGTTTCCCGGCTGAGCCGAATGGAGCGCAGGAAGGTCTGTCCCAGCACGCCCCCCACGGAACGGTATTTGTGCCGGTCCCGGCCCACGGCCCGCAGCTCCCGGGCCGTCAGCAGATCCACCATCACGCCTCCCAGCTGGACGATGTATTTCAGGCTCAGATCCAGCACAAAGACAAAGACCCCCGGCACGCGGAGCCGCCGCAGGGCCGCGGTCAGCTCATTCCACTGGGTGCGGCGGTTGAAGCAGTTTACCATGGTGACGCTGAGAAAGACCTTTCCCACCACCAGCACATTGTTCAGCCGCCCGGCGGGCCGCAGCAGCATGGCGGGCAGAACCAGCAGCAGGGTCAGAAGCGCGCCTCCCAAGGCCGGACGCAGCACCGAAGCCAGCTCCCAGGCCGGAAGGGTGCTGGCGTAGCCCAGCGCCAGGGCCGCAACGCCCAGCAAGAGCAGCGGATGCCGGGCCACGGAGAGGCACAGCAGCAGGGCCAGGAGCAGCAGAAGCTTCCCCAGCACCGATATCCGCAGCCGCCCTTCCCTGCCCCGCTGGATCTGGAGCCGGGCCAGAACGCCCCCCAGGGTCTTGAGGGTGCGCAGGGCAAAGGGGCTCCTGTCCCGGGGCGGGGCGGCCCTTTCCTCGCCCTTCAGCCAATCGGGGATCACGTGTTTTTCCTCCGGCCCTTCATCACCAGAGACAGGAGCTTGAAGAGGATCACCAGCAGGGCCACGCCGATGACGGCGGAGAGGACGTAGGCCAGCGCCTCGTTCACCCCCTCCAGGGCGTAGTCCGGCATGGGCACCGCCAGGGACCAGCCCTTTTCCAGGCCGGCCGGGGTGTAGCCCAGGGTCTTGCCGCCCACGACGATCTCCGCGATCTCCTCGGCGCCCCACTCGCCCCAGGCGGTGCCGGTAGCCAGCAGACCCAGGGGGCAGGCGGCGATCAGGGCCGCGATCAGCGCAAAGATGGGCAGGCGGCTCCGCTTCCCGCCCTCCGGGGCGCCGCTCAGAATGCGCTCATAGCGCAGATCCGGGGACGTCCTCCGCACCAGGGCGTAGACCGCTGCGGTGAAGACCGCCTCCACCACGCCCGCCACCGCCAGGTGGGGGATCATCATGGCCGGGATGGCGACGCTGAGATCATAGGGGCAGTAGAGGGCATTGCCCACGGCGTCCCGGAAGAGCATGGGCTGAAGGCCAAACTCCACCGCGCAGCACAGGGCCGCCGCGTTGAGCCCCACATAGGAGCCGATGGCCGCCGCCGCGCAGCTGCGGACAGTGCCGTCCCCCTTGCCCTTCAGAAGCCGATAGACCCCCCAGCCCACGTAGGGCAGCACAAAGGCCATATTGAAGCAGTTGGCCCCGAAGGCCAGCACGCCGCCGTCCCCGAAGATCAGGGCCTGCAGGAGCAGGGCCACCGATACCGCCAGGCAGGCGGCGTTGGGGCCGAAGAGCAGGGCAATCAGTGTGCCGCCCACGGCGTGACCGGTGCTGCCCCCCACCAGGGGCACGTTGAACATCATGGCCAGGAAGGAAAAGGCCGCCCCCGCGCCCAGCAGGGGGATTTTCTCCCCGGGCAGCTCTTCGTTGGTCTTTTTCACGGCGTGGACCCACACCGGGATCATGGCCGCCCCCAGGACGGTGCAGCTGACGGGAGAGAGATAGTTTTCCGGAATATGCACGCAAAGCGCCTCCTTCGTCGGTTTTGGGATCATTATACCGACGAAAGGAAGCGCTCGCAAGCCCCCCGGGGGGATGTTTGGGAATTGAAAAATGAGAATTGAAAATTGAAAATTTGCGGTGTTTTCAACTTGTTCCGCAAGCGCGGACGGCCAATGGCCGCCCCTGCAGGCGGGTCATTCCGAGCGCAGCGAGGAATCCGTATCCCCTGATCCCTGATCCTTGATCCCTGATCCCTAAATAAACTTCTGCACCGCCTTTTGGAATTCCTCCACCAGCTCCAGGTCGCCGTCGGCGATGGCGTGGGCGATGCAGTGGGTCATGTGCTCGTTGATGATCTCCTTGCCCAGGTTCTTCAGGGCGGCGTTCACCGCGGAGAGCTGGGTCAGCACCTCGGCGCAGTCCTCGTCGTGCTCAATCATGGACTGGACGTGCTTCAAATGCCCCAGGGCCTTCGCCAGGCGGTTGAGCTGGCGCTTCTTCTCCGCGGGATCGTGATGGTGACTGTAATGCTTGTCCATGGCGCTGCCCTCGCCTTACAGCTTCGTTACGCCGTTCAGAATATTGCGGTAGTCCGCCAGGTTCTTCCGCAGCAGGCGGGGGATTTCCAGGCCGTAGGGGCAGCGGCTCATACAGAGGCCGCAGTCCACGCAGTCGTCGATCTTCGCCATCTCCGCCTGCCAGTGCTCATTGAGCCAGGCGGCAGAGGGGGCCCGCCGCAGCATCTGGGAGATGCGGGCGCACTGGTTGATGGTGATGCCCACGGTGCAGGGCATACAGTAGCCGCAGCCCCGGCAGAATTCTCCCGCCAGGGACTTCCGGTCCGCCTCGATGAAGGCCGCCAGCTCCGGCGTCAGCTCCGGCTCCCGCGCAAAGAAGGCCAGCCACTGGGCCAGCTCCTCCTCCCGCTGGACCCCCCAGATGGGCAGGGCGTTGTACTGCCGCATAAAGGCCATACAGGCCTCGGCGTTGGTCAGCAGGCCTCCCGCCAGACCCTTCATGGCGATGAAGCCCATGCCCGCCGCCTCGCAGGAACGGACCAGAGCCCGGTCCCGCTCCGCGGAGAGGTAGGAGAAGGGGAACTGCAGGGTCTCGTAGAGGCCGCTGGACACGATCTCCTCTGCCACGGCAATCAGATGGGCAGTGATGCCGATGTGGCGGATCTTGCCCTGGGCCTTGGCCTCCAGCATGGCCTCGTACATGCCGGTGCCGTCCCCGGGGCGGTAGCACTGCTTGACGCAGTGGAACTGGTAGAGGTCGATGTAGTCGGTGCGCAGCTCCCGCAGGCTGGTTTCCAGATCCTTCCGGAAGTCCTCCGGGGTCTTGGCCATGGTCTTGCTGGCGATGTAGACCTTGTCCCGCATTCCCTCGAAGGCAGCGCCCAGCTTGCTTTCGCTGTCGGTGTAGGCCCGGGCGGTGTCGAAGAAGCGCATTCCGCCCTCGTAGGCAGTCCGCAGCAGACGGACTGCGGTCTCCCGGCTGACCCGCTGGATGGGTAGGGCGCCGAAGGCGTTCTGGGGCACGGTGATGCCGGTTCTGCCCAGGGTAATCTCTTTCATGGTTCGTTCCTCCCCTTTTGTTTTTTCATATTTTAGCAAAAGAACGGGGCTGTGTCAACAGCAAACCCGTGTCTGGAAGGCACGGGTTTGCTGTGCGCCTCAGGGCTCCTGCCAGAAATACAGGAGCCGCTTCGCCTCAAATGCCTTGGCGCTGTCCGCCAGCTCTGCCAGCCAGCAGCCCCCGGGGGAATGGGAGACCGCCCGAAGCATCCAGCAGGGATCCCCGGGTGCAAAGGGCATCCTCTCCAGAGCGCCGTCCCGCAGAGTCAGGATCTCCGGCCCCTCCGGCGCCTCCTCAAAATCCAGCCGGAAGAGGGCCGGGCTGCCGCTGCCCAGGGAGACGGACCAGAGATCGTCCTTGGTCAGCAGCGCCTCTCCCCGCTCCAGATCCAGCACCGCCCGCAGGGTGCCGAAGGTTTCGTAGTACAGATAGCGTCCCTCCAAGAGGGCGAAGCCGCTGACCATCAGCCCGAACTCGTTCAGCAGCTCCGCCTTGCTCTGGAAGCCCGGAAGCTCCTGCGCAGCAGGAATCAGCAGCTCGTTCAGGGAGCGCTCAGACAGGAGCCGCCCCTCCGGGTCTCGGCGCTCCAGCAGCAGCTCCGCGGGGCTGCCCTGCTCCAGCCGCAGCCGCAGCAGGCCGAAGCCCTCCTCCGCGGCGCAGACGCCCCGCAGCGTGGAAGCTCCGTCATCGGGGAAGGACAGCAGCGCCCGGAGCACGCCGGAGCCCGGGTCGAATTCATAGATCGTGTCGCGGCGGGGATCATGGGTCTCGTGGTTCAGGATCAGCAGCTTTCCGCCCACGGCCGCCATAGAGGCGTAGGGAAAGCCGTCCGCCGAGACCTCGTACTTGTTCATGGTTCCCGCCGCGGGGTCCAGGGCCAGCAGCCAGAGGGGATCCGGCTCCTCGTCTACGGGGTTGCCGGTGACGGCCAGGGTATAGATCCTCCCCTCCAGCTCCGTGCGGGCATAGACCGCCTCGTAGCCCTGGTTTTCCAGACATCCCAGCAGCAGATCCTGCCCATCCGCGGCCCGGAAGAAGTGATACTCCGCCGTAGCCGTGTACTGGTATTCCGCGGGCTGAAACACACTGTAGAGGATCCCCGCGTCCGCCGCGGTGCAGACAGCCCGGGCGTCGATCTCCCCCAGCGGGCTGCCCTCCCGGTTCAGGATGGCGGCCATTGGGACGGGCTCCGCCGGGGTCGGCGTCGGATCCTCGGTCAAGGCCTCCGTTTTCAGCTCCGTCCTCCGGGGCTCCGTCGTCCCAAGCGCAGGGCCGCCGCAGGCCGTCAGAAGCAGGCAGCATACGAGCACGGTCAACAGAATCAACATTCCGCGTTTCTTCATGATGCGTTCTCCTCCGATGCTTGGAATTGCTCCGGCGTCACTCCCCGGCGGGGTTCTGCATGACGCCGATGAAGAAGGGCAGCAGGCTCTCCCGGTCGATGAGCAGATAGACGAAGGGGCGATCCAGACAGACCTCCCTGTAGTCCCCCGGTTCAGCCGCCATAGGTACCATCTCCGCCACCGTGGCGGCCCCGGCCCGGGTGCCCGTCTCGTCCACGGCCATAAAGGTCTTGTGGAGCACCCGGCTGATGAAGATATTGCCCGCAGCGGACTGGCCCAGGCCGGAGAAATCGGCCCTGAAGCCGTCAAAGGGCAGCTCCATGCCCATGGTCTTCAGGGCGGCGGAGAGCTCAACATCATAGGCGGTCTCGAACTTCGGCAGGCTGGTGAACACCGTGAGCTCCTGTGCCCCGGCCAGCAGCTCCCGCAGGGCGGTCCCGTCCAGGCTCGCCAGATAGCCCTCGGGGCTCAGCCCCTCCCGGGGCAGCAGGGCCGCGAAGGCGTAGCGCCCGCCCGCGTAGGGCTTGAGGAAGCCCACGGCATTTTCGTCCTCCAGGTAGAAGTTCTCCTCGCCGTTCATGTATTCCACCGGGCAGTCCTCCCCCTGAGCGGGATGGAAGCTGCCTCTGGTAATGGACCAGGCCTCGTAGGGCGTCTCCCACTTGCCCGCAAAGGCCAGGGCGTTTACCAGATACATCACGGCGTCCTGGGGGATCTGATCCAGGATCTCCGGGATCATGCCCTGGGTCTTGGCCTTGATCCAGGCGTTGACGTCCGCCAGGGTGCCGTCGTCAAAGGGGGCCTTGTAGAGCTCCGCGCCGAAATAGTCGGCGTTGTTCTGCAAAAAGGCCTGCTCCACCGTGAAGCGGGGATCCGCCGTGAACCAGACGGAGTTGGCCAGCCGCAGGGTCTCGTCCCCGTTGAGGCTGTCCAGATAAGCCCGGGCGTAAGCGTTCAGCGCCTCCCGCTTCATCCCCAGGGTCTGCTCCATCTGGGCCAAGGTCTCCCCCTCGGCCCCGTTGGCCGTCATCGCCAGGGCGCAGAGCACCGACAGGGGCGAGAGCAGGCTGTTCTTCCCGGCCTCGCTGCCCGCCCGGAAGAGCCGCAGGGCGAAGTCCGCGGCAGCCGCTGCGGATTCCGGGGCAATGGGAGACGGGGCGGGGGGATTGGGCACAATGGCCGCCATCAGATCCTCAGCGCCCAGCTTCGGCGCCGGATCGTCCACGGGCTTGGGGCCGGGATCGGGATTGACTGCCACGCTGGGCTCGCTCTGTCCGGCGCAGGCCGTCATAGTCAGCAGCAGCCCGCAGGCCAGCAGCAGGCAGAGCGCCCGCTGGCGCGTATTTCGTTTCATTGTGAATTCCTCCTTTTGCGTCCTTGCGCTGGATTTTTCGATTTTTTAGACGCTGGGAATTCCGTTTTGTTCTGCGATTCGTATCTTTTTCTTTCCGTGATTGACGCAGCGGCCTCCGGGTGGTATAATGCAGTTTATACTGAACTCCCATAGAAAGATTGAAGAATGTTCCGTGCAGGAATTGCGCCAGACGAGGCGGAGGACGCAGGCGGGCTTGACGCCCGGCAAGGACGACAACGAAGTATGGCACAATTCCTGCCGGAACAGATTAAAG
>JAFXYD010000084.1 GCA_017541995.1 Oscillospiraceae bacterium | reverse complement strand
CGCGGCGGCGGGCTGGGTCGCCGTGGGCAGAGGCGTCGGCGCGGGCTGCGCGGGGGTGGACGCCCCTGCCTGCCCGAGAGAAGCGGCTTGAACCGCGCCCGCCGCCGCGGCGGAGAGGGGCGTTCCAAAGAGAAGCTGGGAGAGGCCGGCGTAGATGGACAAGGCCTTGGCCCGGGGGATCATGGTCTCCCGGATCAGCTTGACCAGCAGCTCCGCCAGGGGAACGGGCACGGCGTTGTAGAACTGCTGCCCCGTTTTGCGCTCCTGCTCCTCGATCTCCGTTTTGATGGCCTTCCGGGCCAAAAACAGCCGGGATTTTACGGTGCCCGCGGAGCAATCCATGGTCTGGGCGATTTCCTCCACCGACATTTCCTCGTAGTAGTACAGCAGGACCGTCTCCCGCTGGACCTCGGACAGCGCCGCGATGATCTGCCCCAGCCGCTGAGACAGGTCGCTGCGCTCGGCGTATTCCTGCGGGAGCATCAGGTCGGATTCCAGCTGCAGCATCTCGCCGTTCTCACCCTCTTCTTCCATGGAGAGGGTCGGCCTGGACTTCCGAATCAGGGAATAGCACTCGTTGAGGGTGATATGCTGCAGCCAGGTGTGGAAGGCCGCGGGATCCTCCAGGGAGCGGATGCTCCTCCAGGCCTGGAGGAAGCTCGTTTGCAGCACGTCCTCGGCGTCGGCGTCATTTTTCACGATTCCCCGGGCCAGGGCGTAGACCTTATCATAGTATCGCTGATACAGCTCCTCAAAGCACCTGGTGTTTCCGTTTTTCGCGGCGAAGACCAGGGCCTGATCCGTCATGGTGATGGGCATAGGGCGTCCTCCTCAAGGGTCGATTTTGCGACCGCAGAAGCCGCAAAAGCGCGTGCCCCGGGGCAGCTGTCTGCCGCAGGAGGGGCAGAGCGGCCCTCCCGCCGCGGGCGGCTTCTCCGGGCCCTGCCCGGCCTGGGCCTCCCGGAGGGCGGTCTTCCGGGCCTGTAATTGCCTGAGCTTTTCTTCGGTCAGATTGGCATAGATCGGCATACCGCAATGCTCGCAGAAGCGCGCGTCATCGTCGATTTTCTTTCCGCAATTGCCGCAAAACATCTGACACTCTCCTTTCCGCAGATGATTCGGCTCCCGATGGGGCCTCACAATATAGACGCATGAAACAGGATTTCGGTTTAACGGATCCAGAAAAAATTTTCAAAAATATGATAGCACAAAAGCAGCCGTTTGTCACCCAAAAAGCTCGCGCTGCACGCCCTTTTCCCCAGGTCGGAGGGAAGGACCCGGCGGGCAGCCCTATTGGGGCCCGGGCCCGACGGCGTTCTGGGCCTCCGCCCGCTCCGTCTCCCGGGCCTTTGCCCGCTCCACCTGCTGGGCGACCCGCTCCGTCTGCTGCCGGACCTGCTGGTTTTCCGGGTTGGTGAAGCTCTCGTAGGACTCCACGCTCTTCAGCAGACCCAGGGCATAGTTGATCCGCTTCTGCTCATAGGCGTTCTTGCCCGCGGTTTTCAGGTCCTCATAGCGCTGCACGTTTCGCTCCGTCATTTTCTTTTGCAGATAGGCCTCCACGGAGCGGCGCACCGCGGTCATGGACCGGTCCGCCAGCTCCCGCTGGGCCCGGACCTGGGGATCCTGGCTATCCCGGCGCAGCTGCTCCTTGTCCCGGCCGATGGACTGCCGGATCTGCCTGGCGGCGGCGTTGGCGGCCTTGACGGCGCTGACCATGCTGCGGAAGCGGTCGGAGCTGCGGAGGAATTTGGACAGGTCCCCCACCTTGAAGCCCACCACCTTGTTCTCAATGGCCCGGCCCATGCTCCCCAGGGTGTCGGCAATGCCGCCGGCCACGTAGCTTCGATCTGTGGTGCTGATCTCCGTCAGCTCCGCCTCCTTCTGCCGGGCATTGGCCTTGTAGGGATACTGCATACGGTACATCGTCGTATACATGCCCATGATCTTTTTGACGTTGCTGAAGATGCTTCTCTCCTGCTCCGCCAGGGCGTGGAGGTTCATCTGATTCAGGCTCTTGCGATCCATGACGGCCAGGGCATTTTGGCTCCGGAGCAGCCGGACCTGGCTCTCCCGGGAGACCTCCCGGCTCCGGTTCAGCGCCTGCTTGAGATCCTGCAGACGGAGGCAGGCGGCTTCGACCTCCTCCGGCTTGAGACCCCGGCCCCGCAGGACAAAGCTCAGCATCTCCGGGGAAATGGCCTTGATCCTGGCGGCCATGGATTTGGTGACCACCTGGAGCTTGTTGGCCTCGGGGAGCAGCTTGACGCCGCCCGTCTTGTCCGGGCGGGTGAGGCCGAAGGAGGAGTCGTTGTCGAAGGCCTGGATCCCGGTGATCCTGCCCTCCTTGTTTGTGAGATAGGACATGTTGCCCGCGTGGCGGTCCACGTTGCCGCAGATGTAATCCAGGACCTGGAGATCCGCCAGGGAGGCGGCCAGGCCGTTGGGGCTGTCCAGGGGGTTCCCGGAGAGCTGGGTCATCAGCTTTCCGCCATGGGCGCCCATCAGATCCAGCCCCTTGGCAAACTCGGTGAAGGTCCCCTCCGCCGGGTTTCCGTTTTCGTCCAGGTATTTCATGTTGGTGGAGCGGGCCACCAGGTCCGGGACCCCCAGCAGGGCGGCCACGGCGCTCATGGCGCTGCTGCGGTGGTCCAGCCGGTCGCCGTCCTTCAGCATCAGCATGGCGTTGTTGATGGGGGCGGCGGCGTTGACGGCATAGGCCTTCGTTATCGTGTCCTGCAGGCGCTCAAACAGATCGGGAAGGAGGGCCGCCTCGAGCCCCAGGCCGCACAGCTTCAGAAACGCCTCGGTCTGCTGGGAATCCGTGCTGATGTAGGTGCCAAACTCCCCCAGGAGCATATTCTCGTCGGCGTCATGGGGAGCTCCCCCGGCGACCTTTTTCTTCTCCTTCGCCATCAGCCTCCGAAAGCCCTCCAGCAGCCCCTTGACCCGGCCCTTCATCACGCCGATGATCATTTCGTCGCCGATGTCCTCCGTGGTTTGGTAGAGGCCGCGGTCCAGTCTGCCGCTTTGCAGGTAGAAGCTCTTGCAGTCCTCCATCTGCTTCCGCTTGAAGGCCGGGGTGTCGTAATAGGCCGCGATCTGCTCCAGGCTCTGCTTGAAGCGCTCCAGGTCGTTCAGACGCTGGGCCTTGGTGAAGACCCCCCGGCGGCGCTTGCCCTCCGCGTCCACCACCGTCATGGGGATGCGGGAGGATTGGGCGCCGGACATGGTCCGGATGCTCTGGCCGCGCAGGTCGATGATCTCCGTTCTGGCATTTTCCTGGAGCTCCGGGAAGGAGAGCTGGGCCTCCTGGGGCTTGTAGGCGCTGAGCATCTCGTAGTCCCCGGCCAGGAGCTGCTGCACCTGCTCCGTCATCCCCAGCACCGCCTTGCCCGGCTTCTCCCCGTCCCCGCGCCGCTGGGCGTCCGCCAGGAAGGTCTCCCCCAGGGCGGCGGTATTGGCAATGGCGGTCATCAGGGCCTCCTTGCCCGCCTCGTCCAGAACCCTGGGCAGGCCGTACCGGCCCTCGGGCCTGGACCAGTCGTCCATCAGCGCGTTCAGCTGCCGGAGGGCTTCCAGGTAGGCCCTGTAATGCTCGTCGGCGGAGGGGGCCTGGCCCTGCTCCTCGGCCTTCAAGAGATCCTCAATGATTTTTTTCCGCTGCTTGGCGGTGGGAAAAGTCGGTGATGCCATATGCGTTGCTTCCTTTCCGGTTATGTGGCGCAAAGGCCGTGTATTTCGCGCTTAACGGGCTGTGTATGTGGGCGGGCGTGAATTAAGGGCTTGTTTTCTCAAAGGCCAGGCGCGGGAAGTCGTCCTCTTCCACATAGATCGTCCCGCAGGGCAGGAAGCCCAGCTTTTTCAGAAGACCTTGCATCACGGTATTGTCGCCGTGGGTATCGATCCGCAGATGCCCGCACTGTGCGAAGGCCCAGTTGACGCAAAAGCTGCCGATTCCCTTTTCCGAACCGTCCGCCGCGATCCTGTGGACCACGCCGTAGGGACGCGCGTCCCGCCACGCGCCGTCCGTAATCCGTCTGTAGCTTGGTTCAATATCCGGCCCATATGCAAAAAAGAAGGTTCCGATGACGCTGTCGCCGTCGTTGAGGCAGACGTAGCTGTTCCCGCTTGCGATGTCGCGCCGGATCAGCCCCTCCGGCGGCCAATGGGTCGGGCCCCACTGATTGGGGTTTCCGTGCTCCGCCATGAACTGCCTCGCGTGGGCGTAGAGCGCCATGATCCGGTCCAGATCCTGGGGCGTCGTCTTTCGGATTCTCATAGCGCCGGATCACCCTCCTTCCGAAAATACCAGCCGTGCTCGGCGTGATAGATCATCTGCCGGGTCATGCCCCCGTCCACACAAATGTTTTTGCCGGTGAGAAAACCGGCCTTGTCCGAGCAGAGAAAGAGGGCCAGCTCCGCGACGTCGGAGGGGGTTCCGACCCGCCCCACCGGCTGCTGCAGGGCGTCCGGCCCTGTGATGGGGGAGCCGGTGGTGTCGATCCAGCCGGGAGAGATGCTGTTGACACGGGCCTTTCCCGCCAGGCTGACGGCCAGGGCGTGGGTCAGGGCGGAAATCCCGCCCTTGGCTGCGGTGTAGCTCTCTGTCTGGGGCTGGCTCATGCGGTCCCGGGAGGAGGAGATGTTCACAACCGCCGCCCCTGCGGCGAAGCGCGGCGCCAGGAGCTTGGTCAGATAGAAGGGCGCGGTGACCCCCACCGCCAGAGCGTATTGGAATTCCTCGTAGCTGCATTCGCTGATCCCCCGCATCAGGGGAAGGGCGTTGTTCACCAGATAATCCACGTGCCCGGATTGCCCGATCACATGGGCGGCGAAGCGCTCCAGGGTCTCCCTGCTGCCCACGTCTCCCACGAACCAGTCGCCGGGCTGCCGGTCGATGATGTGGACGGCAGCACCCTCCCGGCGGAAGGCCTCGGCAATTGCCCGCCCGATTCCCTGCGCGCCGCCGGTGACCACGGCGACCTTATTCAAAAAGCTTTGTTCCATCCCTTGAACCTCCGTGTGATTGCTTCCGCAATTTCGCGGCATCCGTAGCCCGGCTCGACACAAAAGCCTTCGGTTTCCAAGCGCGGCGCCTATCCGAGGGCTGTCGGCACCCTCGGCTGCGCGGGCTCCGCAAGCTTGCTGTCGATGCTGGCCAGGCCGGAGTGCCTCCGGGCGGCATGGGCCCCATAATTCTGCTCAAAGCTGCCCTTGTCAATGGCCTTTTTGCCGCCGCTGAGCTGATTCACGTGATCGACCAGCAGCTCCACGCTGCGGTTCAGACCCTCCGCGTTCTTCGTAAACTTTGTCACGACGGCCAGGGCGTCAAGGGTATTCTCAAAGGCGCGGCCTGCCGCGCCGGACTGCGGCTTTTCCTTTCCGCGAATGCAGTCGGAGGCCGAACGGATGACCCGCAGGACCGCGTTCTTAAAGGCGTTTTCCAGCTCCTCGCCGCTTTTTCCGTTCATCCCGGCCGAGAGCTCCGCCGCGGACTTGACGCTGCCGCGAAAGGCCTGATATTCCGCGTCCTTCGTTTTTCCCGGGGCCATGGCTTCATACAGGGTCTGCATCTCTTTTGAAAAGGCTGCGTACTGCGCGTTCTTCACGCTGAAAAGCTCCTTCTGCACCTCCGCCTCAAACTCTTTTGCCGCCAGACCGCAGGAAAGCGCCTGATCCAGCTTCTCTTCGGGCAGCTTCTCGATTGCGTACAGCTTCATGGTGTATCGGCAAAGGCCCCGGATGCGCTTTACGTCAAAGCTCTTGTGATTGTCCCGCAGCGTATGGGCGGTGATCACCTTGGCCAGATGCTCCTGCTTTTCCTTCAGCGTCCGGCCCATACGGGAACCGGTATGCAGCGCGACGTAATTCTCGAAGCTGCGCTCCCTGCGGGGCGCGCTGCGGATCCCTTCTTCCCGCGTACGCTCCTGTTGATAGCGCTCCCGTCTTTTCTGTTCCTGCTGCAGCTTTTTCGCCTGCTCGGCCTCCTTCGCCGCAAGCACCGGGGATTTCAGAGGCGTTTTCCGGTCGTCCATCAGTCCGAAATGCTTTCCCAGCTTCGCGCAGCGAAACGCCGCTTCCCCCAGCGTCTCAGACCCGAGCCTGACGCTGCCGACAACCTGATAATCGTCCTCCAGCTTTTTCATCACGTTCTCGGTCATGAACAGGACCTGCTCGGAGGGCCTTGCGCTGCCGGTCATATAAGCCTGCTTCCACTGGACGATTTTGCTCCAGACCTGTTGCGTCATCCCCCGGATCACGGCAATATCCTGCTTGCTGGGGATGCGGGGCTCCTCCTTGAGGTTCGGATTGAAGGGGTAGACCGTGTGAAACAGGGTCTGCAGCTCCATGTTGATCTTCAACATCTCCGTGGACGCCGCCAGGTTTTCCTTCGCCGTTTCGTCAATGATGGCGTTGGTCAGAGAGGGAACGGTCCAGATTTGCAGGAACCTGGAGCTCTTCCGCCGGTTTTCCGCCTGCTGCCTGGCAAGCTCCTCTCCGCTGGGAAGATCCATCTGGTTCTGGTAAAAGCTGTCCGTCCCGTAAAAGACCCGCTCGTAAGGCTGGACAGCCGGGCGGCGGATATCCCCCTCCTGCATGCGAAGCGTGGTCTGGGAGGGCAGGTCCGGCTCCGGCGGGACAATCTGGCCGCTCTGATGCGGGACCCCGTATAGCGTATTGACGCCCGGATAGTCGAGGCCGTGTACCTCTTCGTAGCTGGGAAGATTGTTCTCCCCTTGGCCGCTTTGCTCTGCTTCCCGGCTTTTTTGCGCGTTATAAACGGCCAGCATCAGGCTCATACCCGGCTGAAAATCCAGCTCCCGCAGGACCTCCCGGTCCTCCGCGATATCGGCCGTCAGCTCCCGGAGCAGATTGGCCATAAGGCCGTTGGGCCGGTTGGTTTCCTTCAGGTAGCGACTTGCGTACGCGGTGACGGCCAGGAAGAGATCGTCACAGGATTTTTTCAGGTCTGTCAAGCCCGTAAGGGCGGCCGGATCATTTGCGCCTTTTGCGGAAATGCCGTACAGGCGGTCCGCCTGGGCGCTCATCGAGGTCATCATTTCCGCCATGCGGATATAATGTAAGTCCATGAACTGGCGATCCTCCGGGTCTTCCGCGAAATGCTGCGCCAGCTTCATGATTTTGACGCCCAGATCCAAGAGCTTCAGCCTTCCGTCTGCCATGGGAATCCCTCCTGATATCATGTTTCGTGCGGGCCGTTTGTCCAAGCCCGTTCATCAATCGACGTACTGAATAATTATAACATGTAAACCGGGGAAATACAATACGGCACTTTTCAAATGAAAAACCAGCCGCGAAGGCGACTGGTTTTTCTGAGCCGTGCGCGGGCTGCGCCGACGCAGAAGCGCATTCATGATGCTTCTGTACGAATCATCCGCTTTCCTTCGGCAGCTTGGGGGTCTGCTTGATGCTGAGCATACAGCTGAGGACGCCGACGGCACAGACCGCGGCAGCGACGAGGAGGGTGACGCGGGTAGTGGCGTGGTCATAGAGCAGGCCGCCGACGAAGCTGGCTCCCACGGCGCCCAGCGTGGTCATGCTGAAGGCCAGGGACTGGGCCTTGGCGGCGTTTTCCTCGGCGATCACCTCGCTCACGTAGGGCACGATCGCGCTGGTATAGAGGGCAAAGGACGGCGCCTGCAGCAGCGTTGCGGCGAACAGCGCACCGATGCTCGGCGCAAAGGCAAAGGCCAGCGCCTTGCAGAGAAACATGACAACCGAGACCTGCAGCAGCACGGAGATGCGGCGTCCTTTGGAAAAGCGGCTGAAGAGCAGCATCACCGGGACCTCCACCACGGCCATGAACGCGTTGAGGTAGCCCATGGTCTCCTCGTCGCCTCCCACGTTCCGCACGACGTTGATCATGTAATTGGTGATGGTATTGTGTGCGAAATAGAGCAGGATCGAGCCCAGGAGGAACCCTGCGAAGCGGGGCTCGGCCTTCAGAAACGCAGGCAGCGACAGGCTGCTTTGCTGCGATTCCCTCGGCTTCGGCAGCGGCTGCCGTTTCAGCGCTTCGTCGGTCAGGGCGTTGGCTGCCGCCTGGAGCAGCAGCACCGCAAAGCCGGCCCAGATCAGCGCGAGGTAGGACCAGCGCTTCACCAGCAGACCCAAAAGCGCCGAGATCAGCACAAATGCCAGAGAGCCTGCCGCGCGGGCCTTGCCGTAGTCCAAAGCCATGCCCCGCTGCTCGGCGTCCACGCAGTATTTGAGGTTCAGAGAGTTCACTGCCATGGTAACCGCAAGATAGAGCGCGTAAAGCGCGGCGCTGAGGTACGAGCGCTCCGCGCAGAACAGCAGGCCGCCCAAAAACAGCCCGCGCAGCGCAAACAGCGGCCAGATCAGCCCGGCGGTGCGCAGGCCCGGGCGCGTTTCCGCCAGGGAGGTCAGCAGCGGCCCCAGCAGCGCGCCGAGGATATTGCCTGCCGCCATCACCAGTCCCAGCTCGGTATTGGAAAAACCCAGGGCCTTCAGATGGACCGCGGCAAAGGAGAGGGTGATACACACGCTCATCCAGAAGGACGCCTGCCCCAGCCCAAAGGGCAGCGTCAGAGAACGAGATTTCGAATGCCTTGCCATGTTGCGTCGGACCTCCTGCCAGATCAGGTTTTGAACGCATCCAAGCGTGAAGCGGATGCGTTTGATGCCGCAGATGATTATAGCATATAATAAACGAAAAGCAATCCGGTATTATGGGAACTTTCTCAGAAGAATGGAGCCTGTTCCGTTGTAATCGTAAAACCGGGGGTTCCGTGCCGCTCCCTCCTCGCATCATACAACAGACTCGGTTTTTACGAATTCGCATGGCTTTTGGATTGCTTTTGTACGTCACAGGGTGTATAGCTGCGGCAGACAGCGGGAACTTTTGGATGGAATTCCACCGGCTTCAGCAGGTGGATTGATCCGGGTTTCCAAAACAAGAGGGGAGGAATTCCTTTGCCCTATGATGGATAAAGATGCCGATGGAAACGACCTCCGGAATATACTTCCGAAGGTCGCGGCAGTATGTGTGAATTTACGGAATGAGAAGCTGTTTGAAGGCTGGATCAACGATGGGGACCTTGCAGGGCAGGGGCTGACGCGGGCGTCAGCCCCCCGCATTTGTGTTTGTTGATGATTCAGAACAGGCCGCCCAGCCGGAACACGCCGATCCAGGAGAGCAGGACGTTCAGCAGAACGTTGGCCACGGACAGCAGGAACAGGAACTTGAAGATCTTGTTCATCTCCTCGTTGGTGGTTTCCTTGGAAGCGGAGTAGGAGGACATGATGATGGCGCCGCCGGTGGACAGCGGGGAAATGGCGGCTGCGAAGGAGGTGGCGGTGATGGCGGAAATCAGCTCCATATAGTTCACGCTGCTGCCGAAAGTCCGCAGGATGTTGGGCAGCATCTTGAACATGGCGGGCATGACCACGCCGGTGGTGGAACTGACCCAGGACAGAATGCCGGAGGTGGCGGCCAGGACGGGGGTTGCAGTGCTGGGGCCCATCAGCTTCTGCAGCAGGTTGGAGATCATGTCGATGCCGCCCATCATGTCGATGACGGAGACCAGCACGCCCACGCCGCAGATGAAGACCAGAGTGCCCCAGGGGATGCCCTTGATGGCCTTCTTTTCATCCGCGCATTGGAGCAGGACCAGGATTGCCGCCATGACGAAAGCGGTGAGGCCGGTGTTCATCTGGAAGCCGATGCAGAGGACTACCATCATCACAATGGCACCGATGGTGACCCATTGCTTCCAGTTGAACTTGGGGATGTCCTTCAGCTTCAGGGGGTTGTCTGCCTTCACCTTGTAGCTCTTGGTGAAGATGTAGAGCAGCAGCGTAAAGATAAAGCCGGAGACCAGGGTCGCCATAAAGAAGTGCAGGCCGCTGAAGCCCAGCCGGTCCACGATGTCGGCGTTGGTCACGTCGGAGACCAGGTTGTTGGTGAGCTTCAGACCCAGCTGACCCGTCAGGGACAGAGGCGAGGCACAGCCGGCGTTGGCGCCCAGCTTGGCAAAGAGGGCGGTGGTGATGGGGTTGATCTTCATCTCAAAGGCCAGATACACCGCGAAGGTGGTCATCAGGATGCCGGCGGCAATATGGCCGGGGCCGATGGCGGAGATGAAGGCGGAGAGGAAGAACATCAGAATGGGGATCAGGACGGTGCGCTTGCCTACCAGGGCAACGACCTTCTTGGAGAAGAGGTCAAGGGTGCCATTCTGGGAGGCCATGCCGAAGAGGAAGGTGACGCCCACCAGGGTGACGAACATGTCGCTGTCAAAGGCCTTGGTGACGTACT
>JAFXYD010000083.1 GCA_017541995.1 Oscillospiraceae bacterium | reverse complement strand
CCCGGTATCGTTCATCGAGGCGTTTCCGCATCACGCAGCCGGGCAGGATTTGCCTCCGGCAAATTGTCCGCCTCTGGCGGACCGGGCGGCCAGTGACCGCCCCTACGATGGATCGGCTGATGAAAGCCGATAACCAGAATTGGGATTTGTCGAGATCATTCGTAGGGGCCGATGCCCACATCGGCCCTCCCGATTGACCGGGGCAAGGGCCGATGTAGGCATCGGCCCCTACGGGTTGGAGAGCCCGACAAATCCGAATTGTCCAAACCGGAAAGGAAACACATGGCACGTTTTTTTGTAGATGAATTTCCCGCGGAGGGAACGGAATATAGCTTGACCGGGGAAAACGCGGACCATGCCCGCGTGCTGCGGCTGCGGCCGGGGGAGGAAGTGACCCTCTGCGACGGCAAAGGGACGGACTGCCCCTGTACGGTACAGCCCGGAGGCGGCCTGCTGGCTGGGGCCCCGGTTCCCTGCCCGGCGGAGCCTGCCGTCCGGGTCTCGGTGTGGATCGCCTTTCCCAAGGGGGACAAGGCCGAGCACGTGATCCAGAAGGCCGTGGAGCTGGGGGCGGCGGAGATCGTCCTCTTTCCCTCCCGCTGCTGCGTCTCCCGGCCCGAGGGCAAGGCGCTGAAAAACAAGCTGGAGCGCTGGCAGAAGATTGCCCGCTCGGCGGCGGAGCAGAGCCGCCGGGGGATCATTCCCCCGGTCCGGGCCGTGGAGTCCTACGCCGAGGCCCTGACCCAGGCCGCCGGGGCGGAGCTGCCGATTTTGTTTTACGAAAACGAAGAAAAGCTGGGGCTTCGGGAGCTCTTGCCCCCGGGCGCCGCTGCGGCCCCCAAGGGGGTATCGCTGATGACCGGGCCCGAGGGGGGCTTCACGGAGGAGGAGATCGCCCGGGCAAGGGCTGCGGGCATGCGGATCTGCACCCTGGGCCCCCGGATCCTCCGCTGCGAAACCGCCCCCCTGGCGGGCCTCACCGCGGTGATGTACGCCCTTGGAGAAATGTAAAATGAAAAATTGAAAATCATGGAATTTCGCAAATCGCGATTTGCGAAACACATTCATTTTCAACTTTCAATTGTCAATTTTCAATTCTGATTGTTCAGGAGACTGATATGCAGTATAAATTCTACGCCCTGCTCTCCCGGATGCGCTACATCACCCGCTGGGGGCTGATGCGGAACAGCTTTCCGGAGAACATCCAGGAGCACAGCCACCAGGTGGCGGTGCTGGCCCACGCCCTGGGGCTGATCCGCCGGGACGTGCTGGGCCTGGAGGCGGACCCGGAGCGCTGCGCCACCGCGGCCCTCTACCACGACGCCTCGGAGATCCTCACCGGGGATCTGCCCACCCCCATCAAGTACTACAACCCCGAGATCAAGCACGCCTACAAGCAGGTGGAGCGGGTCAGCGGGGAGAAGCTGCTGGCCATGCTGCCGGAGCAGCTGCGGGGGGAGATGGCCCCGCTGATCTTTGAAGACGACCCCGTGAGCCACAGCATCGTCAAGGCCGCGGACAAGCTCTCAGCCCACATCAAATGCATCGAGGAGCTGAAGGCCGGGAATCTGGAGTTCGCCTCCGCCGCCCAGCAGACCCGCCGGGCCCTGGAGGAGATGCAGCTGCCGGAGCTGGACTGGTTTTTGGCCCACTGCCTGGAGAGCTTCGGGAAAAATCTGGACGAATTGGAATAGAGATTGGAGCAGAGAAAAGAGATCCGCCGGTTTTTCGGCGGATCTCTTTTCTGGTTTCGTGCTATTCGCCCGGCTCCAGCACCCCGTCCCGCATGGTCAGCACCTCGTCCATCTGGGCGGCGATTTCCAGATCGTGGGTGACAATGATGACGCAGCGGCCCTCCTCGTGGGCCAGCCGCAGCAGGATGTTCACCACCTGCTCCCCGTTGGAGATGTCCAGGTTGCCCGTGGGCTCGTCCGCCAGGATGATCTGATTCCCCGCCGCCAGGGCCCGGGCGATGGCGACCCGCTGCTGCTGGCCGCCGGAGAGCTGGGCGGGAAAGCGCTTGAACTCCTCTTCTTCAATGCCCACGGCCTTCAGCTGTTCATGGGCCAGCTGCTTCGCCTGGGCCTTGGGCATGTGCTTGAGCTTCAGGGGATAGAGGACGTTCTCCTCCGCCGTCAGCAGGGGGAAGAGGTTGTAGTTCTGGTAGATCACCGCCGCGTGGTCCCGGCGGTAGGCGTCGCAGTCCATCTCCCGGGTGGATTTCCCCTCATACAGCACCTCGCCCTCGGTGGGCAGCTCCAGCCCCGCCAGCAGGCTCAGCAGGGTGGTCTTGCCGCTGCCGGACTTGCCCACGATGGCGTAGGTCCGTCCCGGGGCGAAGGCGCAGCTGACCCCCTTCACCGCCTGGACGGTCTGGTATTTGTTCCGGTAGGAAAAAGAGAGGGCATTGGCTTTCAGCAGTTCCATGGAATTCACTCCTGTTCTCTCAGAATTGCCGCCGGGGCGACCCGGACGGCCCGGAAAATGGCGATGGCGCAGCCCACGGCGTGGCAGGCCAGGAAGACGGCGGCGGGCAGAGGGGCGCCCATGCCCGCGCCAACTGCCAGCGCTGCCAGCAGGGGCAGGATCAGCTGCTCCAGCAGGGTGGTGCCCAACAGACGTCCCCGGGTCATGCCCAGGGTGCGCATCAGGGCGTAGACTCTGGCCTCGCTCCGCGTTGCCAGGAAGCCCACCAGGAAGCCCGCCGCCAGGCTCAGAACCGCGATCAGCGGCAGCAGATATTGCAGCCGCCGGATGTTCTGCTCCATGGCGGCCATGGTGGCCCGGTACTGCTCGTCCCGGATAATCAGGCCGAAGCGGCTGCCCTGGGGGGCGTAGACCCCCGGCTGCACCGGCGCGAAGTATTCCCCGGCGCTCTGGAGCAGCTCCTCCGCCTTGGTATTGTCCGCCAGCAGGAAGGCGGCGGAGTCTGTGGTGACAAAGCCGGACAGGCGCTCCGCCAGAAGCTGGGAGGCGGGATAGGGCATGAGGATCAGATTGTCCCGGCCGCTGTGCCAGCCCACCACGGTGAAGTCCCGGGTTCCGGTGCCGTTGCCCGGCAGATACTGGGGCGTGGCCCCCTTGGGATCGGTCAGCGTCAGGCTGAGGCTCTGACCCCCATAGCGCGCAAAGAAGGTCTTGCTCACCAGGCAAACCAGCTCCGTCTGCTCGTAGAAATCCGCCGGCACATAGACGTCTCCGCCCTTGGCCTCCGAGAGCAGGGGGCTGCATTCCGCCCGGCTGACGCCGATGAGTTCCCCCTGGGTCCGGTCCAGCTCATAGGTAAAGCGCTTGGTCAGACGGGGCTCCTTGATGTATCGGCCCAGGCCCTTTTCCTCGTCCAGCAGGAAGTCCGTGAAGAAATGGGTCATGCCCAGGTCGTCGGTTTTGGTGCCCCGGGTATCGGAGACGACGCAGAGCACCTGATAATTGCCCCGGATCTCCTCCATCCGCGTCCGCTCCCGCTCCAGATAGCCCGAGAGATAACACAGGGCCGCGCACAGGGCCGCCGCGATCACCAGGCTGAGCAGGGACAGCCAGGGCCGCCGCAGCAGGCGCTTGAAAGAATAGCCGTCCATCCTTACACCTCCATCAGCCGCCGGGGATTCTTCCTTGCCAGGATGGCCGCGTGTATCCACAGGATCCCCGCCAGCAGGCCCAGCTGGGCAGCTCCCAGAAGCAGCGCCTGCCCCAGGTTCAGCCCGCAAGCCCTGACCATGGCCCCCAGGGCGTCCTCTGAAATAAGCGGCGTCTCGGCAGCGCTCCGGTCGATCTGGGCCAGCATGTCGGATAAGATATTCTGTTCCACCCGGCCCAGCACGACTGAACTCAGAAGCGTTCCGATCACGACGCCCAAAGCGGCAACGATGAGGCCGCCGAGGAACAGATAGCGCCGCGCCGCGGGAATCCCGCTGCCCTGGGAGCGGAGAATGCCCAGGCTGCGCCGCTGGCCCGCCTGATACATCATCAAATACAGAAGAACGAAGACGCCCCAGGCGGCAAGAGCTGTCAAAGCCAGCCGCCGGGCGTTGAGCCGCAGGTCGTTGAGATTCCGCTGTACCTGCTCGAAGCCTTGATCCACGGTGTAATAGCGCCCCGCATAGGGGGAGCCTGCCAGGGCCAGCTTGAAGTCGTCCAGCATCCCGTTCACCAGCTCCACCGAGAGATAGACCCCGTAGAGATCCTCGCTCTCCGGTCCCCAGGCGCCCGCAATCTGGGCCTTTTTCGGGATGAACACCGTGTCCGGGGTGAAGGCATAGGAGCCCAGGGACCAATAATCCGACAGCCGGTAGACGCCCACGATCTCATATTCCTCCCGGGGGCCGTATTCCAGCTCCCGCTGGGGCTGGCCGATGGCAGGCCATTTCAGCTGGCCGCTGACGGAATACAGGTCGGTGGAGGGATTGTAGCTTGCATAGGGATTTGCGCTCTCCCCGCAGAGGAATTGGGCCATAGATACCTTGTCCCCCACCTGCAGCCCTTGCTTGGCGGCCACGGCGTCGGAGAGCACCATCACCCGGGCGCCGCTTTCGTACTCCTCCGGGGTGAAGCTCCGGCCCTCTGCGATGGCGGCCTCGTTTTTCACGAACATATACAGGGACTCCAGCCGTTCCGTGCCCAGCACGGGCAGACTGTTGAGCTGCCGGTTCAGGGTCTGGCGGTATTCCTCCCATACCGGGTGGGCGGCCAGGAATTCCTCCACGCTGCCCTCTAACTTCTGGGCGGCGGGATAGCCGTAGGCCGCGTGGCTCTGATCCGCCGGGTCATAGCTCCCGGGAACCCAGAGCAGGCCGTCCTCCCGGACCGTCAGCATCCCCGGCGACAGCCTGGGTGCGTAGATGTTGGGGATCCGGGCGTTCACCAGGGGCCGGTTGAAGAAGAGCCGATCGCTGTAGAACTGGCCGCTGAGCAGATAGCGCTCTCCCACTTCAAAGAAGGAGGGATCCACGCCGTTGTCCTCCCAGTGGAGCAGAATGCCTTCGATCCCCAGGTAGCAGAGGTAGTCCTTGTCGATGTCGTTGGGGTCGGTGGCGGTCAGGGTCTGCATAAACTCCGGGTGCAGGCAGAGAATCTCCTCCACCCCAAGCAGGACGTTGTCGTTGGCCTCCTTCCCCAGAACCGTGACCGCCGCCAGGCAGCGGCGGTAGCTCTGGGGATCCATGACGGAGCGGAAGGACTGCTCCCGCCGCAGACCCAGGACGCTCTCAAAGGCCTCGCTGTATCCGCCGCTGAGGCTGTGGATCCGCACGGCCTTCACCGACGGCTGGCCCTCCAGCCAGTCCAGCTCCGCCTGATCCAGGGTTCGCTCCTCGATACTGTAGCTGGCGCCTACCAAGGTACGGCCCTCGTACTGGTAGCTGCCCGTCACCGCCCGATCCGTCCGCACGGCGATGGCGGTATGCTTCCCGTCCAGCTCCGCGGCCAGCTGCCGCGTCCCCAGCCAGAGGGAGGCCGCCGCGGTCAGAAAGCCGCTCATCACCAGGGTCAGAATCAGCCAAAGCGCAGTTGTCCCCGGCCTGCGCAGCAATCGCGTTCGGATCGTCATAGGCGCTCCCTCCTTTGTCGCTGTTTGTGCTGTAAGTCCTTTATAGCATATTTTTTAATATTTGTCAATGCTATATATTGATTTTTGGAAATTCAGGTGTTATACTTACGCTGAGAAGTTGTGAGACCCGGATGAAAGGAGGCGGCGGACCTTGGAAAACACCGGACATTCCTTTATTTCCTATTTCAAGCGGGCCACCAGCCCCCTGGTGGTGCTGCGGCTGCTGACGGAGCGGCCCATGTACGGCTACGAGATCTCCGCGGAGCTGAAGGCCCGCTCCGACGGCAAATACATGATCTCCATTCTGTACCCGGTTCTATACCGGCTGGAGGAGCAGGGCTTCATCGAGATCTCCTCCACCGAGGTCTCCGACGGCAGGGCCCGCAGCTACTACGCCATCACCCCGGCAGGCCGGGCCCATCTGGAGAAAACCCTGGGGGAATACAACGAGATCTCCAAGGTCTTCGAGACGATGATGCAATAAAAAATCCGCCGAGGTTCGGCGGATTTTTTGGATGCTGCGGCTTATTCGTGGAGCTTCTTGACCTGCTGGGCAATCTCCTCCACCTTCTTGTCGGTGAGGATGAACTTCTTCTTGAACCAGAAGAAGGCGATGATGAGGCCGATGATGGGGATCACGGTCATGGTCATCCGCAGGCCGGTCTTGGCGGCGGCGCTGACCCCCAGGGACCAGTCCACGGCGGCGTCGGCCTCGGAGACCTCGGTGCCGCTCTGCAGGTGGTTGATGGACAGGCAGATGGAGGCGGCCAGGGCGGCGATGCCGGAGGCCAGCTTCACCACGAAGGTCTGCATGGAGAAGATGACGCTCTCGTCCCGGCGGTGGTTCTTCAGCTCGCCGTAGTCCACGGTGTTGGCCAAAAAGACGGTGGTGATGACGGTGAGCATGCCGTTGGCGGCGAAGATGAAGAAGCCGGGGATGAAGAGCAGGAAGACGTTGCTCATGTTGGTGAAGGCCAGGGCAAGCAGCACCGCGTAGCCCGCCACGGCCATGCCGATGCAGATGTAGAAGATCTGCAGGCTGGAGAACTTCTTCCGCAGCAGGGGATAGAAGAGCATCATGGACAGCACCTGGATGGCCCCGCCGAACATGTTGAAGAGCACATAGGCGTCGTTCCAGCCGGTGGTGCCGAAGTCATACTTGAAGAAGTAGATCACCAGGTTGGAGGTGATGTAGACGGCGGTGTTGATCAGGACGATGGCGATGGTGACGGTCATGGCCTGGTCGTTCTGCACCAGGGCCTTGAACATCTGGCCCACGGAGGCGGTCTTCATCTCCGCGGTGGATTTCTCCTTGATGTTTGCGCAGGTGAGGGCGATGAAGAGGATGAACAGCGCGCCCACGATGGCGGCGAAGTACTTGAAGCCCACGATCTCGACGGTCTGGGCCCCGGCGTTTTCCCCGGCGAAGGCCCGGCCCAGCATGGGAACCAGCTTCATGGTGACGATGGTGATGATGGCGGAGCCCACGCCGGCGGAGGTGCGGGCCAGGGTGGTGAGATTCTCCCGCTCCTTGCCGCCCTGGGTGAAGGCGGGGATCATGGACCAGTAGGGAATGTCCATCATGGTGTAGGTGACGCCCCAGAGGATGTAGAAGACGGCGGCGTAGGCCACCAGGCCCCTGGCGTCCATGGCGGGGGGCGCGGCGAACATGAGGTAGAGAATGACGGCGTTGGTGACGGTGCCGATCATCAGCCAGGGGCGGAATTTGCCCCAGCGGGTCTTGGTCTTGGCCACGATGACGCCCATGATGGGGTCGTTGAAGGCGTCAAAGACCCGGGCCACCAGCAAAATGACGCCCATGATCCAGGCCTCCACCCCCAGCAGATCCTGGAAGTAGTAGAGCACGTAGCTGGCCGAGAGCATGTAGACCATGTCCTTGCCCACCGCGCCCAGGGCGTAGGAAAGCTTTGACTTTCCGGAGAGCTTTTGTTGTTCCATTGTTTCCTCCTTCTTTCTGAACCGGCTTTTTGTCCGGTTCCCTTACAGATTCAGCTCAATGGCCCGCTCCTGGCCGTTGAGGGTGTAGCGAACGATGACGGTCCGGAGCCGCTCGCGGAGGCTGCCGGTCTCCACGGACAGGACCTGCGCGCCCTGGAGCTCGCAGAGGGCGGCGAAGAGCCTGCGCTTCTTCTCGTCGTATTTGCCGAAGTCGTCGGAGCTGAAGAGCACGGAGCCGAAGAGGGCGTTGACAATGGCCAGGGTGTGCTTTTGCTCGTCGGTGAGGCTGGTGTTCTCATCCCGCAGCAGGAAGACGTCGGGGTCGTTGCGGAAGGCCCGGCCGTCCAGCTGGCGGCGGTAGAGGGTGTTGCGCTGGGTGTGCAGGGTGGAGGGCCGCTCGTTGTGCAGGGCCCGCATAAAGGGCTTGTCGTCGAAGTCCAGAGACATGTCCGGGCCGATGCGGCAGTACTCCACCCGGCCGAAGGCGGAGGCCAGGGGCACGCCGCAGCCGAGAATCCCGCAGTCGCCGCAGCAGTCCCGCAAGAAGTCCATGGACTCCGCCATGATCTCGCCCCGGGTCTTGTCGGGCCGGGAGTTCATGCAGGCGGCGTAGAGGAAGTCCAGCTTGAAGAGGGTGACGCCCATATCCTTGTAGTGCTGGATGCTCCGGCGGATGTAGTCCCGGACCTCGGGGTGATAGGGGTCCAGGGCGTAGTGGCCGGACCAGTTGGAGCCGGTGTAGACCCGGTCGGGGCCCTTGTACTGGAACCACTCGGGATGCTCCCGGTAGAGGGCGGAGTCCTTCTCCGCCACAAAGGGGGCCAGCCAGATCCCCGCCTGACAGCCCTCGGCCAGGATCTTCTGGACGATGGGCTCCAGCCCGTTGGGGAACTTCCGGGGGTTCACCTCCAGCCAGTCGCCCACGAAGGGCTCGAAGCCGTCGTCGATCTGGAAGATCTGGGGCTTCACGGGGAGGGTCTTCATGCCCTCCAGATCCCGGAGGATCTGCTCCTCGGAGATGTTCTGGTAGCAGTTGTACCAGGAGGTGTAGCCGATTTTGGGCCGGGCGGGGAGGGCCTTGACGCCCATGACGGCGAACCAGCCGTCGAAGACCGAGTCCTCGCTGCCCTCCAGCTCCAGCAGATCCAGGCCCAGGTATTCCTCTCCGGGCTGGAGGAAGCGGTGGTGGCAGTCCTTCTTGAAGAGGATGCTTTCCTCCCCCGGGGTGATGCCGATGCGGGTGAAGCCCGTGTCCTCCGCCAGGGAGGCAAAGAGATCATAGAGCTGTCCCCGGCGGATGTAGGCGTAGCTGTAGCCCTTCTTGTAGCCCTGCCGCAGCTGGCGGCTGTAGACCGGGTCGGAGAAATAGCCGTCGCCATACTGGGACAGGCCGAATTTCCGGTCCAGGAGCTTGGGGACGTAGCGCATGGCGGCGTCGAACTGGCGGCGGGTCCGCTCGGGGCTGTAGGTCCAGCTCTGGTAGCCGTTGAGGAAAAAGGCGTCAGCCTGCCTGCAGTTCAGGGTGAAGAGGGCGCTGAGCTCCTCCAGCTCCACAGCCTCGGGGCCGGGATTCCGCAGCCTCAGCGTGTAGCGGCCTCCAACCCAGCGCTCTTCCGATTGCACCGGGCCGGAGGCTTTGACAACATTGCGCAGCAGCTCCATTTCATTCTCTCCTTTTTGAAAATACACACTTGACAAAAGGCCCTTTGGATGGTAGCCTAAAATCTGTAAGTATACTATATAAGAAATTGGCGAAATTGTCAACAACAATCACAAGGAGGCCCCACATGTTAGAGAAATCCAGAGAAATTTTCGGCAATCTCATGTCCCCCAAGGATCTGAAGAAGGCGGAGAAGACCCAGAACAAGTTTCTGAAAAAATACGGCGACGACAGCGCCAGAGACTACCGCTTCGCCCTGAAGGACAACCCCGTGCTGGCGGAGCTGGGCACGAAGGAGCTGGTGCTGGGGGAGGGCGCGCAGTTCTCCGACAAGACCCTCTTTGTGGGCAATATCCGCATGGGCTTCGGCCACTACCGCATCTCCATGGCCATGGCCTCCTGCGCCCGGGCCCTGGGCTATGAGCCCGTGTGGGTGGATCTGAACTCCTTTAAGGAATCCACCTGCACCAAGATCATCTCCGGGCAGAACGAGCTCTACTCCCTGGGCTCCCGGCTGAGCCAGAAGTCCAGGCTCTTCAACAAGCTCTACTGGGAGCCCCTGAACTCCGAGGGCTTCCGCAAGCTCAGCTACAACTGCTCCGACCAGGCCAGCGCCGAGCTGATGGCGAATCTTCTGCGGAACCTGCCCAAGGATCTGCCCTACGTGGCCACCCACGTCTGGCCCGCCCAGGCCGCCATCCACGCGGGCTTCACCCGGGTGGTGAACGCCATCCCCGACAACTGGCCCATGGCCCTCCACCTGGCGGAGGGGGCCACCCACACCATCCAGACCCGCTCCGCCTGGCTGGGCTACAAGGCCCTGCGGGGCATGGACAAGAAGCGCAGCCTCAAGCCCATGCCCGAGGGAGATATCGTATACACCGGCCACTACGTGGACCACGAGCTGGTGAAGGACCTGGAGGAGGACAGCGCTCGCCGGGTGGACCGGGTGAAGAACGGCAAGGCCAAGCGCTATCTGCTCACCGTGGGAGGCGCCGGGGCCCAGCAGGCCCTCTTCGCCTCCATCATCCAGGCCCTGCTGCCGGAGGTCAAGGCCGGGAAGGCCGCCCTCTTCATCAACGTGGGCGACCACAAAAACGTCTGGGAGAGTCTGAAAAAGGCCGTTCCGGAGCTGGGAAGCGCCCGGGTCTTTCTGAACGACTACACCCGGGCCAGAGCCTGGGCCGAGGAAGCCCGCACCGGAGAGGCCCCGGGTATCACGGCCTTCTGCCACGAGGACATCTTCGCCGCGGTCTACATCACCAATCTGCTGATGCGGGCCAGCGACGTGCTGGTGACCAAGCCCTCGGAGCTGGCCTTCTATCCCATTCCCAAGCTCTTCATCCAGCACGTGGGAGGCCACGAGATCTGGGGCGCCATTCACGCCGCCGAGCTGGGGGACGGCACCTATGAGGTGGCCCCGGGCCGGGAGACCGTGGACATGATCCGCCTGCTCCAGTCTGAGCCAGAGGTCCTGCTGAATCTGAACGCCTGCATCCTGGAGAACAAGGCCGCCGGTCTGTACAACGGCGCCTACGAGGTCGTCAAGCTGGCGGCGGGGCGCTGAGCCTCCGCCGCCCGAGGAAGGCGCAAATATGCCGCCCGAGGAAGGCACAAATATTCGCTATTGAAAAGGCGGACCGGATGTGTTATAATACTTAGGATTTTGGCAAAAATCCATTCCCGGGAGCAAACAGAGATATGCATACAAATCTGAAAGACAATCTGCAAACCGCAAGAGAAAACATGAAGGACAATCTCCAGAATGCCAGGGAGAGCATGAAGGAGAATCTCCAGAAATCCAGGGAGAGCCTCCAGGCGGCCCGGGCCGACGTCATCGCCGCCCGGAAGTGCGAGAACATCAACGACCCCATCGACACCCACATTGTGGACTACGTGGCCATGGTCTTCTCCAAGCTCTTCATCGCCCTGCATATCATCCCCAACGTGGTGACCATGCTTTCCGGCCTGTCCGGCGTGGCGGGGGGCGTGGTGCTGGCGCTGAACCGGAGCCTGGGCCTGGATCTGCTGGGGGTGCTGCTGGTCTTCCTCTCCGCGGTTTTTGACGCCAGCGACGGCCAGGTGGCCCGGCTCACCAAGCACTACAGCCGTCTGGGCCGGGTGCTGGACGGGGCCGCCGACGCCTCCGTCTATCTCTCCATCTTCGTGGCCTGCGTGCTCCGGCTCTGGGACCGGCCCATCTTCGGCCTGGGGCCCCTGCCCCACTGGCTGCTCATCGCCCTGGCTGTGGTATGCTTCGCCTACTACGTCTTCCAGTGCCAGCTGCCGGACTACTTCAAGAATCTGCATATGTATATGATCGACAACTCCAAGGGCAACGAGCTCTCCCGGGGCAAGCACGTCCTGGCGGAGCTGCGGGCCGCCCGCTTTGGGACCTTCGATCATCTGGTGAAGCTGGCCTACTACCTCTACACCTCTGCCCAGGAGCGCCGGGCCCCCAAGACCCAGAGGCTGCTGGACGCCGTGGAGGCCAAGGGCAAGTCCGACGCCCTCAGCGACGCCTATTACGCCGTGAGCCGCAGGCTGGTGAAGCAGACCAACCTGCTGACCTTCAATCTGCGCACCATCGTGATGATGCTCTGCATGATGCTGCATCAGGAGCTCATCGGGATGCTCTTCGTGCTGGTGGTGCTGGAGCCCATCCGGGTGATCCTGCTGCTCCGCTATGAGAAGCTGAGCCGGGACCTGCTGCCCATGGTGCAATAAATGGGCACGGAGCTGGAATGGAAGCTCTCGGTGCCGGACCCGTCCCTTCTGGACGCCGTCCTGGCCTGGGAGGGGGTGGAGCGCCTGCTGGCGGAGACGCCCCGACACTATCACATGCAGACCACCTATTATGACAGCCCGGAGCGGGCCCTGGCCCCCCGGCACATCACCCTGCGGCGCAGGCTGGAGAACGAGCGCTCCGTGATCTGCGTCAAGGCCCCCCTGTCCGGGGCCGCGGACCGGCATCTGCGGGGGGAGTGGGAGCTGGAGGCGGAAAGCCCCGCCGAGGCCCTGCCCCGGCTCATCGCCCTGGGCGCCCCCGCGCTGCTGGGGGAGCTGGAGGCCCTGGTGGTCGTCTGCGGCGCGGACTTTCAGCGCCGGGCAGCCCTGCTGCGCTTCCCGGACGGCAGCGCCTGCGAGCTGGCCCTGGACTGCGGCAGGCTCTTCGGCCGCGGCGGGGAGCTCCCCCTCTGCGAGCTGGAGCTGGAGCAGAAGGAGGGCAGCCCCCGGGCCGCCCAGGAGCTGTATCGGGCCCTGGAGGCCCGCTTCGGCCTGAGCCCCCAGGAGCGGAGCAAGTACGCAAGAGCCCGGGAGCTTTAACAGTCACCGGTCACCACTAACTAGTGACTGGTGACTGGTGACTGGTCACTAATTCCATCTCAATCCAAAGGCTGAAACCGAATATAAGCAAAACCGAATGAAAAAGATAAAAAACGCAATCGACTGGCTGCTTCCGCCCTACGCCCGGCTTCCTGCCCTGGCGCTGATTCTGGCGGACATCGTATGCTACTACGGAACCAAGGCCATTGACGCCCACCGCGTCCTGCATCCCATCTCCACGGCGCTGGACGACGCTCTGCCCCTGGTTCCGGCCTTCATTTTTATCTACGTGCTGGCCTACGCCCAGTGGGCCCTGGCCATCGTCACCATCCTGCGGGACAGCCGGGAGCGCTGCTTCCGGGTGGTCTCCGCGGTGATCTGGGGCATGCTGCTGGCGATGCTGGCCATGCTGCTCTATCCCACCGTCATGACCCGGCCCCAGGTGGAGGTCCGCGACCTGGCCACCTGGCTGCTGGACCGGATCTACCGGGCCGACGCCCCCACCCACGTCTTCCCCTCCATGCACTGCCTGTGCAGCTGGATCTGCTTCCGGGGCAGCCTGGGGCTGAAGAAGACGCCCCCCTGGTTCGCCTGGGCCATGCTGGCCTTCACCCTGCTGGTCTTCGCCTCGGTGATCCTGGTGAAGCAGCACGTCTGGCCCGACATCCTCGGCGGCGTCGCCGCGGCGGAGCTGGGCCTGCTGCTGACCCGCCTGCTGCGGACAGACCGGCTGGCGGCCAGGCTGGATCTGAGCAAGGGGGCCGAAGCCCCAGCGGCCTGATCCCTTTACCCACCCCTCCCCAAGGAGTTTCCGATGAAAACAAAAGCCGAAAAGCCCGCCGGCGGCGGAAAGCGAGCCCTCTGGTCCCTGCTGTTTCTGGTGCTGGCGGCCCTGTCCGTCTGGACCGTCACCAGTCAGGCCAAGGGCTTCTCCCCCAGGCACTTTCTGGAATATCTGAACCGCAACAACCCCTGGTGGCTGGCGGCGGCGGGGCTTGCCATGCTGTCCTATATCGGCTTCGACGCGCTGATGGTGGGCTGCCTGCTCAAGGGCTTCGGCTATCCCCGGAGCTTCCCCAAGTGCGTCTCCTACGCGGCGGCGGACCTGTATTTCTCCGCCATCACCCCCTCCGCCACCGGCGGCCAGCCCATGGAGGCCTACTTCATGGTAAAGGACGGCGTCCCCGCCATCATCTCCACGGTGGTGATGCTCACCTATCTGCTGCTCTACACCATCTCCATCGTCATCATCGGCCTGGTCTGTCTGGTGCTGGTGCCCAGCTCCTACCTGGCCTTCGGCACCCTGGGCCGGATCTTCATCGCCGTGGGGGCCTTTATCCAGGTGGCGCTGGCCTTCCTCTACGCCATGCTCCTCTGGAACAAGGACATGCTGCGGAAGATCCTGGGCTGGGGTCTGCGGCTGCTGGCGAAGCTGCGCATTGTCCGCAATCTGGAAAAGCGGCAGGAAAAGCTCCAGGCTACCATGGATCAGTACGCCGCCGCTACGGAGCTTTTGAAGGGACGGCGCAAGCTGCTGCTGAAGACCCTGCTGCTGAACCTGGCCCACCGGGCCAGTCAGATCCTGGTGACGGTCTTCTGCTTCCTGGCGGGGGGCGGCCCCCTGCGGCTGGCGCCCAAGCTCTTCGCCATGCAGTCCAACGTGGTCATCGGCGCCTACTGCATTCCCATCCCCGGCTCCATGGGGGTCACGGACCTCTTGATGGTGGACGGCTTCTCCTCCCTGATGTCGGAGGCCCAGGCCGCCAACCTGGAGCTGCTGGCCCGGGCCCTGTCCTTCTATATCTGCATCCTCCTGTGCGGCATCATCGTCCTGGTGAAGTACGCCCTGATGCGCCTGCGGAAGGATCACCTGTAAAAAAGCTGATAAATCGTTCAAAAACGCCTCTGGTTGAACAACCGGAGGCGTTTTTGTTTCGCATTTCTGTATTTTATCCCCGAAATTTGTTCCAAAATAAAAATTAATGCTTGCATTTTGGAACATTTATGCTATAATGTGCAACGAACACAGCGATCAAACGCCAAATTCGGATTTGGCGAGTTCAATTCGTAGGGGCCGATGCCCACAT